>JBHELK010000099.1:0-45582 GCA_046263085.1 Actinomycetota bacterium | reverse complement strand
GACCTCGGCCTCGGGCAGATCGCACACGTCGCGGAGACCGAACTGCGAGCGCTCGTCCCCCTCGCACAGGAGCCCGATCTTCCACAGCACGTTGTCGAGCGGATGACTGACCACACCGGCCATGCCCCCGTGCACCATGGCCTTGAGCAGCTCCTCACGCGGATAAGCCCGCGGTTGCCACCGCTCGTCTGTTTTCGGTAGCCGCAAGACGTTCCGTTCGGAAGAGACCACGAGGTGACCATAGCAGTGGATCTCGATTTGGCAGCAGCGTACGGACGCTATGACTTCTGGGTCGAGTGTCCGAGCAGGTACGACCCGACAAGGAGCGCGAGGACTCCGAGAAGGAGTTCCACGACCCTTCTCATTCCGGTGCCCGCAGCCTCGGAGAGGAACGAAGCAGTCGCCACGACGAGGAGTCCCGCAAACGTGAGTGCGGCTCCCGATGACCTCCGATTCCAGTAGCGGGACGCCTTCGCGCGGACCCAGTATGGGTTGACAGCGGTCCGAACTCGAGCCAGGCCCGGGGCGGCATTCCACGGTCGCAGGCCGGCCGCCGCAGGATGGCGGATGGCCAGGAGCCCGCCCACGAGGATCACCGCAACGCTCGCCACTGCTACCCAGAAACCGAACAGCGTGTGGTACGTGAGGTACTCGTTCCCCGCGGGAGACTCGAGGCGATACCGAACGATGTCCCACGCACGAAGCACCAGAAGACCGCCGAGGACTCCGAGGCACAGCACCATCCCCGGGGCGAGCGTGGTGGTCTTCACCTTCCTCCCCATCAGTGTGCGAAGGCCGAGAGCCAGACCGGCGATCACCGCGACGACGAGCCCCCACATCCATGGCGCGTCGAGACTCACTCCGAGGCTCGTGCTCACCACTCTCTGCGCGAAGAGCACTTGAACGAGACGGCGCCACGGGAGGAACGCCGACGCTGTCAGGCCGAGTGAACCGACGACCGCGAGGGCCGACCAGTACCGGGCGGCAATACGAAAGGCGTTCCGAGGCATGAACCAGTATGGCCTGCGGCCTTGGAGAGGAGCGGGCGGAAGCCGGCCGCCCGCCCCCCCGGCGCGGGCACCACGATTCAATGCTTGCTTTGCTGATCCGTCAAATCGCTCGTGGGGCGGGGCTTGTGGGGCGGGGCTCGTCCCCGCCGACCTTCATGGGTCCGACAGCGAAGTCGGCACGGGCGCACCCAGAGCCGACTGGGCCCGTTGCACCCAACTCATGGGAATCTCACCGGGGAGCGCCACGCCGGCCATCTCCGCGAAGTAGATGGTCCAGGCGCGCGGGACGACCCTCGCCCACTGGTAGCCGCCGCCGCCGGTGGCGATCCACCGGCCGCCCGCCGCCTCGTGCGCCAAGTCGTGGAGGATCCTGGCCGCCTCCCGGTACGCGGTCGTCGTGAGCTCGAGGTGCGCGAGCGGATCGGTGCGATGCGTGTCACAACCGAGCTGCGTGACCAGGAAGTCGGGGCGCCACGCCCGCACCCGCCTTGGGACGTTCTCGCGGAAGGCCTCGAGCCAGCCGTGGTCGCCGGTCGTCGGCTGGAGCGGGATGTTGACCTTCGTCCCCTCGGCATCGCCCGTCCCGGTCTCGTCCTCGAAGCCGGTGCCGGGAAACAGGTACCGCCCCGACTCGTGGATCGAGATCGTCAGTACCCGCGGCTCGCCGTAGAAGATGGCCTGCGGACCGTCGCCGTGATGCACGTCGACGTCGACGTACGCGATGCGCTCCGCCCCCTGCGCGAGCAGCCAGCGGATGGCGATGGCCGGGTCGTCGTACACACAGAACCCCGACGCCCTCGACGGCATCGCGTGGTGCAGGCCGCCGGCCGGGTTGAACGCGTGCCCCGCGCGCTCCGAGAAGACCTCCTGCGCAGCAGCGAGCGAAGCCCCCGCCACCAGCGCTCCCGCCTCGTGCATGCGGGGGAAGATCGGGTTGTCACCGGGGCCGTAGCCGTAGCGCGACCAATCGCCGGTTTCCCCGTCGCCCGCGCGGCGGGTCGCGTCGATGAAATCCGGCGTGTGCACGAGTCCGATCTCGTCGTCGGTGGCCACGCGGCACCCCACGACACCGACATGCGGGTGCGAGGCGATGCCGTACGCCTCGATGAGATCGAGCGTGAGCAGGACGCGCTCGGGCTTCAGCGGATGCTGGGGGCCGTGGTCGTAGATCCCGGCCTCGCGGCAGGACACGAGCGCCACGTTGCCGCTCAGAAAACGTCCTCCAGTGCGGCGGAAAGGCGAGCCACGATCTCCTGCAGCTCCTCGTCGTTGATCACGAACGGCGGGCCGAGCATGACGAGGTCGCCCCGTTCGCCGTCGGCACAGCCCGTGCTGGGATACAGCAGCAGGCCGCGCTCCTTCGCCGCCCGCGTGAGGCCCTCCGTGATGCGCCGCTCCCGGGCGAACGGTGCCTTCGTGTCGCGATCCTCGACGAGCTCCACGCCGATCATCAGCCCTCGGCCGCGGATGTCGCCGACGTGCGGGTGGTCGCCGATCGCCCCCTGCAGGTCCTTGAGCAAGAGCTCGCCCTTCGTCCTGCTCGCTTCGACCAAGTGCTCCTCGCGCAGCCGCCGCAGCACGGCACTGCCCACGGCGGCACCGACCGCGTGGTGCGAGGCCGTGAACCCGTGGACGAAGCCGCCCTCACGCGCCGCGTCGTGCACCTGTTCGACGGCGATGCACAACCCGAGCGGCCAGTAGCCGCTCGAGGCGCCCTTCCCGGCGACGACGATGTCGGCCCGGATGCCCCAGTGGTCGAGCCCGAACCACGCCCCGGTCCGGCCGAACCCCGTCATCACCTCGTCTGCGACGAGCAACACACCGTAGCGGTCACACACCTCGCGGATCGCCCCCCAGTACCCGTCGGGCGGCACGCTGGCGCCGAGCGTGGCACCACCGATCGGCTCCGCGATGAAAGCCGCCACGGTCTCCGGGCTCTGTGACACGAACGTCTCCAGCGCATCGGCGTGGATCTCCGCGCACCTGTCGGGGTGATCCTTCAGCTCGCACCGGTACTCGTGGACCGCGGGCATGTGGACGACGCGCCCCAGCCACGGTTCGTACGGAGCGCGAAGCGGCTCCCGCCCGCTCGCGTCGAGCGCGCCGAGCGTGTTCCCGTGATACGAGCCCCACCGCGCCACGATCACCGAGCGATCCGGTTCCCCCCGCGCCAGGTGATAGGCCCGGGCCAGCTTGAACGCGGTCTCCACCGCCTCGCTCCCGCCAGACACGGGGTACACCCGGGCGCCGTCGACCGGCACGAGCGGCGCCAGCTCCACCGCGTAGGACTCCAGCACCTCGGTCGTGAACGCCGTGGCGTGCACGTAGGAGAGGCGCTCCGCCTGCTCGGCCATGGCCCAGGCGATCCCATGGTCACCGTGGCCGACGTTGACAACGAGCGCCCCCCCCGCCGCATCCAGATACCGCTTCCCATCGGCGTCGGTGATCCAGACGCCCTCGCCCCGGACGGCGACCGGCAGATCCCCGGAGCCTCGTGAGAAGACGTTGCTCACAGCTCGGACGGCCCGATCACGAACCCGAGCCGATCAGCTCCACGACGAAGCCGATCATCGACCGTCACGAGCCTGCATCGGAGCAGCCTGGCCAAAGCGATGTAGTCGGCGTCATACGTTTTCGCCCAGCCGAACTCGTCGGCGATCATCCAGGACTCGCGGCTCAATCGCCGGTGGGTCCGCCACTTCACCGGTGCGTCGTCCAGTCGTTCGAGCGCCACCGAGCCCAGCCGGGCGGAGAGCTCCCCCCGCCATACAGCCTCGTGCAGAGCGGATCGAACCTCGGCCCACATAAACGGCGGCGCGGCGAGCTCCTCCCGTCGGAAGATCGAGAATCCGTTGTCGAATTGAACAGCGGGGACGACAACGCTCGCGTCGAGGACGAGCACTATCGGCCGAGGCGCGTGAGCCGGATAGCGCGCACCGGGTTGATGGGGGGCTCCCCCGTCCACGTCCGCTTCCATTCCGGCGGATACGGAAGGACACGATCCTCATCGAGGAAGGCATCGAGCGCTTCCTCATCGACCAGGTACTGGGTGCCCACCCGCTGGGACCGCAGCTTGCCGGAACGGATCCATCGCCGAACGGTCTCGGGGTTTCGCCCGACGCGACGCGCTGCTTCCGGGACGGTCAACATAGTAGTTGCATACTACTACATCGTTCAAGAGGGGCTCGCTCCGCGTCGACATCAGCGCGAGTACACGCCCTCGGGGTCGAGCTCCTCGCGGATCAGGCGGAGCTCCTCGGCGCTCGGCGGGTCGGTGATCCCCGTCTCCTCGGGGACGCGCATGTCCCATCCGGTGGCGTCCTGGACGTCACGGAGCTTCACCCCGGGATGCAGCGACGCGAGGTACATATCTCCGGACTCCTCATCGAAGCGGTACACGCCGAGGTCGGTCACCACGACGGCCGGCCCCGAGCCGAGCCAGCCCGTGCGGTCGGCCGAGCGGCCCGGCGAGGTCCGGAAGTCCACTCGCTCCACGAACGAGCGGCGACTCTGGCGCATGATGACGAACACCTTGCCGGCGTTGATGGCGATCTCGCAGGCCCCGCCCGAGCCGGGGAGTCGCACCTTCGGCTTCGCGTAGTCCCCGATCACCGTGGTGTTGATCGTGCCGAACCGGTCGATCTGCGCCGCCCCCAGGAACCCCACGTCGATCAGGCCGCGCTGAAGGTAGAAGCCGAACAGGTCGTACATGCTCATGGCGGCCGTGGCGCCGGTGACGATTGCCGGGTCCCCGATCGACAGCGGCAGCCGCGAGGGGCGAGCCCCGAACACGCCGGACTCGTAGACGAGCACGAGGTCCGGCGCCACCGTGCGCTGCGCCAGCGTGCAGGCGATGTTCGGGGGGCCGATCCCCACGAAGCACACCCGCTCCCCCGCGAGCTGGCGGGCGCTGGCCACGATCATCATCTCGGTCGCGGTCCACCCGTTGGTGCCGCTGCTCATGCGTACCGTCCGTAGTTCACCGGGGCCGACCACGCCTCGCCGACATCGCGGAGCGCCGACCAGCGATCGCCCAGCTTCTCCAGGTACTCGTCGTGCGTCCCGAGGCCGAACACCCACTCGTCGATCCACGCGGCGAAGCGCTCCGGGTCCCGGGAGATCGCCTCCCACTCGATATAGAAAGCGTTGTCGCGGTCGTAGTACCCCTGCGCGAAGCTGGGATGGCACGCGCCGGGTTGCTCCACCACCGCGTCCACCACGATGCCCGGGATCACCGTGCGGTTCGGGTCGGCCCGGATCACTGAGGGGTCCACCACCTCCTCGCACACCACGATCACGCGCTCGGCCGCGAACGCCGCCTCGCGCTGCATCCCGAGCAACCCCCAGATCTGGGCGTTGCCGCCGGCGTCGGCCCGCTGCACGTGCACGATCGACACGTCGGGGTTCAACGGCGGCACCACGTGGATGCGGTCCTCGCCGTACGGGGAGGTCATCTCGACGATCCGGGGATTGGCCTCGGGGAGATCGCTCTCCAGATAGCTCCGCAGCGGCATGAACGGCAGCTTCGACGCCCCCGCCACGTAGCGGCACACCATGCCGAAGTGGCTGTACTCCTCGAGTTCGAGCGGCGCCGGGTCGTCGTGTTCGATGCGGCGGCGCACCGCGTGCAGCGATCCCACCCCCGGGTTCCCGAGCCACGAGAACACGAGCTTGCGCGCCGTCCCCGCGCCGATCATCTGGTCGTAGATCACGTCGGGGGTGGAGCGGCAGAGTGTGAGGTCACGGCGGCGCTGCCGGATGATCTCGTGTCCGGCAGCGAAGCAGATCAGATGCGTGAATCCTTCGATGGCGACCGTGTCCCCGTCGCGGACCAGCTCCGCGACGGCGTCGCGCATCGACGCGACCTTGGAGTCGGGCAACTACGACCAGAACTCGTCGACGGCCTGCTGGTCCTCGTTGAACCCCCAGGCCTCCGCGATCCTGCCGTCGCGCATGTGGTACATGCCGATGCTCTTCCACTCCGCGCGCTTGCCGTCGCGCTCGCCGCGCATCGTCATCATGGCAACGGCGTGCTCGTCGTCGGCGAGCACGGCGTGCACGTCGAGCTCGACCTTGCTCCCCGTCGACTCGTTGCGGCGGTTGAAGAGATCGAAGACCTCCTCCTTGCCGCGGTAGCTGCCGGAGAACCGGTTCTTCCCGGCCACGTGGAAGACGACGTCGTTGGCGAACGCGTCGCGGACGGCCGGCCAGTCCTCGCGGGTCTGCGCGTCGAACGCGGCGCGGAGCTTCTCGGCGTTGGGATGTGCCATGAACGCGCTCCCTCGTGACCCGATTCGCAGGCCGGGGCTCGTCCCCGGCCTCCCGGAAGGCTCAGCCTCTCACGGCGCCTGGGGGGCCGCCAAGGTCCTCGCGAACCATTCCACCCACGGCTCCTGATACGGGGGCTCGACCGCCTTCTCGCAGTAGTGCTCCCGGACCCACCCGACGGCCCGCTCGGCGGGCACGCCCGCGAGGCTGGCCATGCAGGCCAGCACCGTGCCGGTCCGGCCGTGGCCGGCGATACATCCCACCTCCACTCTTTCCCCTCGACCGGCCGCCTCGAAGGCCTCGCGGATCGCAGCGGCCGCCGCTTCCGGATCGCGCGGCACGCCGCCGTCGGGCCAGTCGATCACCTCGCCGTGCGACGCCCACGATTCGTCCAGCCACACCCCCACGTCGGGAGGGTCCCCGGCGCCGCCGATCCAGTGGAACGCCGACGCCGACGCGAACACGCGCGTGCCGTCGGGGAAGACGACCTCCGTGGCCCGGTGCGGGCAGGTCTTCACTTCCGTGGGCCGGGGCTCGTCCCCGGCCGGGCACAAGGCCCGGCCCACGACATCATCGGCCCGCGATCTCGGCGCAGGCCTCCTCGAACAGGCCGAGCCCCGTCTCCGCCTGCTCCGGCGTGATCACGAGCGGCGGCGACATCCGGATCGACGAGTCCCCGGCCCGCAGGGTGAGGAGCCCTCGCCGGAAGCACGCCAGCTCCACGGCATCGGCCGTCGCGCCGTCGGCGAACTCGATCCCGATCATCAGCCCCAGGCCGCGCTCCTCCCGCAGCAACGGCTGGCGCTCCGCGAGCGCCCGCAACCCGTCGAGGAGCTGCGAGCCGACCTTGTCGGCGTTCTCGCACAGCTCGCGCTCGATGAGATCGATCGTGGCCAGCGCCGCGGCGCACGCCACGGGGTTGCCGCCGTACGTGGATCCGTGCGCGCCCACCTCCCACCTCATGAGCTCGGCCCGGGCGATGGTCGCGCCGAGCGGCAGCCCGCTGGCGATGCCCTTCCCGGCGAGCACGACGTCCGGCTCGACGCCCCAGTGCTCGACGGCCCACATCCGGCCGGTTCGCCCCATGCCGCTCTGGACCTCGTCCGCCACCAGCAGGATGCCGTGCTCGGTGCACAGATCCCGGAGAGACGCGAGCCATCCATCCGGCGGCAGCACGTAGCCGCCCTCGCCGAGCACCGGCTCCACGACGATGGCGGCGACCTCGTCCGGCGGGACGAGCCGCGCGAACAGATCGCGCTCGATCACGTCGAAGTCGCCGTACGGTGCGTGGAGCACGCCGGGCAGCATGGGGCCGAACCCCGCGTGGTACTTCGCCTTGCTCGCCGTGAGGGACACGCTGCCGTAGGACCGGCCGTGGAACGCACCGAGGAACGCGATGAGGTACTGCCGGCCGGTGGCGTGGCGCGCCATCTTGAGGGCGGCCTCCACGGCCTCGGTCCCGGAGTTCGTCAGGAACGAACGCGTGTCGCCCGGCATCGGCGCGATGCGATCGAGGCGCTCGCAGACCTCGGCGTAGATCGGCAGGTAGAAGTCGGTGCCCGAGTAGTGCAACAGGTCGTCGGCCTGCCCCTTGATGGCTTCCACCACCGACGGGTGGGAGTGACCGGTCGACGCCACCGCGATCCCGGCGTTGAAGTCGAGGAACCGATTGCCGTCGACGTCCTCGACCACGGAACCCGCGCCACGCGCCGGGACGAGCGGATAGGCGCGGGCGAGCGACGGGGACGTGAAGCGCCGGTCACGCTCGATGAGCTCGCGCGCCCGAGGTCCCGGCGGCTCGACGACGATCCGAGGAGCGTCGAGCCCCGCGAGGTCGGACACGGCTACTCCTCGATGACGGTCTGGGACTGCTCGCGCAGGTACTGCTGCACGTAGTAGTGGCCTCCGCCGGCCTTGCCGCCGGTGCCGGAACCCTTCCAGCCGCCGAACGGCTGCATGCCCGGCCACGCCCCGGTGGTCGCCCCGGCGCGCCGGTTGACGTACACCACGCCGGCCTCGATCCGGTCGAGGAACTTCTGCTTCTCCCCGTCGTCCTCGGTGAAGATGCCGGCCGTCAGGCCGTACTCCGTGTCGTTGGCGAGCTCGAGGGCCTGGTCGAGCGAGTCCACGGGCCCCACCGCCACGAACGGCACGAACAGCTCCCGCTTCCAGATCCAGGAGTCGAGCGGGACCTCGACCACGGTCGGCTTCACGAAGTTGCCCCGCGCGAGCTCGCCCTCGTCGATGCGCTCTCCGCCCGTCACGACCTGGCCGTTCTTCTGCGCCTCGGCCGCCGCCTCCTCGAACGTCTCGACGGAGCGCTCGTTGATCACCGGCCCCATGAAGACATCGCGCTCCAGCGGGTTGCCGATCCGCAGGCCCTCGACCTTGTCCTTGAGGACCCGTACGAAGTCCTCGAACACGGGACGCTCCACGTACACGCGCGAGGTCGCCGAGCACTTCTGTCCCTGGTAGCCGAACGCGCTGCGCAACACGCCCTCGGCGGCCTTGTCGAGATCGGCCTTCGAGGTGACGATGGCCGGGTTCTTGCCGCCCATCTCGCAGATCACGGGCTTCGGGAACTCCTTGGCGAAGTTCTTGTAGATGTCCATGCCGACCTCGTAGGAGCCTGTGAACGTCATCCCGTCGACGTCGGGGTTGTTCGCGAGCTCGTCGCCCACCACGGGGCCCGGGCCCGGCACGAAGTGCACGACGCCGGTCGGAAGGCCCGCGTCGCGGAACACCTCGTAGAGCTTGAGACCGGTGAACACGCCCGCCGACGACGGCTTGAACACAACCGTGTTGCCGGCCACGAGGGCTCCGCCCATCGGTCCGGCCGCGAGCGCCATCGGGAAGTTGAACGGGCTGATGACGGCCCACACGCCGTACGGCTTCATGACGCTGCGGTTGTGCTCCTGCGGCGAGAGGGCGTCCATCGGGACCTCGAAGCCCTCGTTCTCCTCCATCTGGTCGCAGTAGTAGCGGATGAGGTCCGCGGACTCGGCCACGTCGCCGAGCGCCTCGAGCCGGTTCTTGCCCACCTCGATGGCGAGCAGCGCCGAAAGCTCGAAGTTGCGCTCGCTGATGAGGTCCGCGGCACGCCGCAGCAGGTCCACGCGCTCCTTCCAGGGCGTGCCCGCCCACTGCGGGTAGGCGGCCTTCGCCCCGGCGATGGCCTCCTTGACGTCCTCGCGCGAGGCCTGGGCGAAGCGCCCGATCACCATGTCGTGGTCGATCGGGGAGCGCTCCTCGAACCAGCTCTCGCCCTTCCGGGCCTCCCCGTTGACGTGGTACGGGTGCTCCTCGCCCAGCCACGACTTCGCGGTCTCGATCCCCCGGTCGTAGGCAGCCTGGAGGTCCTCGTTGTCGGCCTTCATCGTGGCGTAGGTGATGCGGAAGGTCTGCTGGGCCATGGTCGCTCCCCCTCGTGTCGGCGCGGTCAGCCATATGGTAGCCGGACGGCACTGGAACAAGATTCCTCAAGGAACCCCCGCGACGCTCCGACGTTTGAAGGGACATGAAGCTCTGGTTCCTCGGATGCGAAGAGTGCGGCGCCCGGACGGCCAACGTCTCGGGTGTCTGCGAGGCTTGTGAGACTCTCCGCCCTGCTGGGCGGGCGGCTGCTGCGACCCGGGCGCACCGCGTGGTAGCCCGGGGGCGGAGGAGCTCACAACACCGCGAGAGGACCCACGCCTAGGTTCGGACCGCTGCCCGACGGGCCGTCCGGATAACCCGAAAAGTCTCTTCCGATTCTGCCGTTCCTTCCGAGGAATCGCGCCCTCCCGGCAGTACCATCGCGTTCCCTGCCACTCGGCCGCGTGTCCGGGTCCGGGGTCGGAGGAGCGCCATGAGGCTGGTCACCTACTCCCTTCGCGGCACCCGCCGGCTCGGGGTGTGGATCGACGAGGGGATCGTCGACGTCCCCGAGGCCATCGGCCACCCGGCGTTCCCCACCACGATGGAAGCCCTCATCCAGCGCAACGGCGGGACCGTGCTCGACGCGGTGCAGGAGGCACTGGAGAAGCCAGACGTCCTGGAGTACGTGGTCCCCCGGGCGAAGCTGCTCGTGCCCCTCCTGCCGTCCTCGCTCCGCGACTTCCTGGCATTCGAGGACCACGTGAAGGCCGGGGCGAAGCGGCGCAAGACCACCGTGCCCGACGTCTGGTACGAGATGCCGATCTACTACAAGGGCAACCATCGCTCGGTGATCGGCCCCGGGGCCACCGTGGAGTGGCCCACGTTCACCGAGAAGCTCGACTACGAGTGCGAGGTGGCCGCTGTGGTCGGCAAGCACGGCCGCGATCTCACCGCGAAGCAGGCCGAGCGCGCCATCTTCGGCTACACCCTCATGAACGACTGGTCCGCGCGCGACATCCAGGCGCGCGAGATGCAGGGCTGGCTCGGGCCGGCGAAGGGGAAGGACTTCGCCACGTCGCTCGGGCCGTGCATCGTCACCGCCGACGAGCTCGACGTCCCGGGTGTCGATCTCGTGGCCCGCGTCGACGGGGAGGTGTGGTCGAAGGGATCCCTCGAGGGCATGCGCTGGTCGTACGAGGAGATGGTGGCGCACGTCTCGCGGAGCGAGGACGTGTACCCCGGCGACGTCTACGGCAGCGGCACGTTCGGCGGCGGCTGCGGCCTCGACCAGGGACGGTTCCTCCAGCCCGGACAGGTCGTCGAGCTCGAGGGCAGCGGCCTGGGCGTCCTGCGCAACCGGGTCGGCCGCATCCGCCGCCGCGACTGATCGCGAACATGGGCAATCACCCGTTCCTGCGCATCCTCGTGGCTGCGGCCATCTCCGGAGCGATCGTCACCACGATCTGGGCCTTCACGCGCAAGGACACGGAGCGTCCCTCGAGCCGGCCCGGCCCCGAGATCACGGTCACGGTCCGGCCGTCGAGCCGGCCGTCCAGGCCCCCGCGCCCGTCGCCGACGGCGAAACCGAAGACATGCGATGCGATCCTGGCGGAGCTGCGTTCCGAGAACACCCGGATCCGCACGATCGTCGAAGGAGTGAACGACGTCGCGGGAAACCACCCGGAGCGGGTTCCTGCGGCGCGCTACCGGCGCGCGGCGCGGGCCCTGGCGTCGATCGAGGACGGGCTGGACGGCCTGCGCGTGCCGCCGCAACTGGCGGGGCTGCGGCAGCTGGAGGCGACGATCGCGCGGCTCGCGCGCCAGGCCTACGAGACGGCGGTCGACCAGCTGAAGAGCGGCGGCGCGGTCACCCTGCCGGGGTTGTCCACACAGACGGACGTCATCTTCTCCGCAATCGACACCGCCCTGTCGCAGCCGCTCTGCTCCTGAGAGCCGTCGAGCCTCACTTCCCACCCCCGCCGCCCGCGGCGGGGTGGGCTCGCGCGTAGTCGACCATCGCCCGGGCCAGGTTGAAGACGTCCGGCGACCCGAGTCCGGTCGCGAAGTCCCAGCCGGGGGTGGCGTCGTAGTACCGGTTGCCGCCGAGCGTCACGTCGTGGAACGACGGGAACTTCGGGTTCTGGTGCGCGGCGATCGCGTAGAGCACCGGGGAGACGAACCCGAGCTTGCGCACCCCCTGCTTCGCAGCGTACTGCTCGATCAGGAGCATCGACGCCGCCCAGAACGGCGCCGCCGCGCTCGTGCCACCGACCACGTGCCCCTCCGATTTGCCGTTCTTCTCGTTCCCGGCCACCGAGAAGAACCCCGTCGACGGGTCCGCGTCGGCGGCCACGTCGGGCACCTGTCGCCTGCCGTTCGAGAACTGGTTGTCGACGCCCGGACCGACCTGCCACGATGGCTTCGGGTCCATCGGGTTCACGCCGCCCCCACCGCCCGTGCGCTCCAGGATGTCCTCCCAGCCGGCCTCCTGCAGGTAGGTGCCGTCGCTCCGCACGGAGAGGTTGGTTCCCCCGACCGCGATGACGGGCGCGTAGTCCGACGGCCAGTCGGTGGCGAGCTGCTGCAGCCCGAGGTCGTACTCCTGGCAGTCGTAGGCGCCGGCGTCCCCCGCCGCGGCGAAGATGCTGATGCCGGCGGCCTGCGCCGCCTGGAAGGAGCGGAGCGTCCGGAGGCGGTCCGCCGGGGCGATCCACGGCGTGCCCGGCTGCAGCTGCGGGGTGTCGCACATGCCCCAGCTGATCGACACCACGTCCACCTTGCCGTCCGCGACGATCCGGTCGATCACGGCGCTCATGTTCTCGGTGAACGAGCTGGCGAACTCCTTGAGGCTCGGGGTGGGCGCCTGCGCCTCGTAGCTCACGATCTGGGCCTTCGGCGCAACGGACCGGATCGTGTCGATGTCGAGCGTGACCTCCCCCGAGTTGCCGCCGGCGGTCTCGTCGCTCCCGCCGTTCACCTTCACGATCCGGGGAGCCGGCCCCGACGTTCCGGCGGCCTCGTCGAAGGCATCGACGTCCTGCTGACGGAACGACGCGAAGGACACGATCCCGATCGTCATGCCGTGCCCGTCGATCCCCTGATCGTGGAGCGGCCCGATGTCGTACGCCTTCTCCACGTCCGCCGGCTTGAGCCCGGTCGAGGGCACGCTCCGCTCGGTCGGCCGCTGCGCGCCGTTCAGACCCGACACGCCGACCACGGCGTCGGACAGCGACGGGGGGATCGTCGGCTCCTCCAGCGGCGAGTGGAACCGGCGTCCGGAGCGCTCCCGGAAATCGCCCATCCGCAGATCGAACAGACGCGACACGGCCCCGACCGATCCCCGGAGCTGGATGGCGGTGCGCTCGGCGTTGGCGCCGAGGACGTCGAAGCCGGCCCCGCGCAGATCGGCCTCGGCGGCCGCGATCCGGCCCCGCGACAGCCCGAACCGGCGCCCGAACTCCTCGGGATCGAGGTACCGGTGGTACTGCGCCGCCGCAGGGTCGGCGACCTCCTCGAGATAGCGCCCCATGGCCGCCGCACCCGGGAGGCGCAGCACCACGCTGAAGCGCAGGGTCGCGCCGGGATCGGTGTCGGCGACGAACCGGCTGAACGGCACCCCGTTCCCGGTCCCGGTCTCCGCCGGACCGGACGATGCTCCGCCGCAAGCGGACGCGAGCGACGCCAGCCCGACGAGGATCGCGAGGGATCGAGCCGGCCTCAGCGCGGCACCTCGGACGGGAAGCGGAACGTCTCCATCAGGTTGTCGAGCAGCGCGAACAGGAACTCCTGGTACTTGTGGGCGACGACGTAGGTCAGCACGACCGTGGCGGTCTGGTCGGAGGCGCCCATCACCACCACGTCGACCGGCGTGCCCGGGCCCTGCGGCGAGTCGAGCGTTCCCTGCAACAGCCGCAGCACACCGCTGCGGTACCCCACCGCCGGGCCGAGCACCTGATCGTCACGCTCGTCGTTCTCGGTCAGGCTGACGACGTTCTCCCTGAGCGAGGCGACCTTGCGGTCGACGAGATCCTGCACGTCGCCCTCCGCCGGCGAGAACCCCTCGAGCAGGAGGATGGCCGCACTGCTCACGTGGAGCTCCACGTCGGAGGCGCTCTGCTTCTCGATCTTCCAGTACTTCGGCGTGTACTCGAGCTGGTAGCCGAGCCCCGAACTGTGGAACGGCGTGCCGGCGAGGAGGGGCGCCGCGTTCGATCCCGGCGGGGCCACGGGGGACGGCGGCGAGCCACACGGGAACGACGGGCATGCCGGCTCGGGAGCGGCGGGAGCCGAGAGCTTCACCGCGACGCCGGCCGCGACCAGCACCACGACCAACACCCCCGAGAAGATCCACAGCAGGCGCCCCCATCGGACCCGGCTGCCGTGGTGCCCCCGGACGACGATGGACGGCGCGGGCGCCGGCGGGATGGCCGCCGCGCTCACGCCCCCTCCCCCTGCGCAGCCTCCATACGCTTCGGGAGGGCCAGGAGCGAGATGCCGCAGTTGCTGCAGAACGAGTGGCGGGCCGTGGTCGCACCGCAGTTCGCGCACACGATCTCCGGCCCGATCGGGATCTCCGAGGCCTCCTGCAGGAGCCCGATGTGGATCACCTGTCGCAGCCAGATCAAGGCGCCGATGGCGACGATCCCGTAGACCACCAGGGCCGCCCAGTTCGCCAGGTAGAGCTGGCCGATGGCCGTCACGACCACCAGCGCGGCGGCCACCACGACCGCCACTGCCGGGACACCGAGCGGTCCCAGTGCGGTGCGGTCACGCGCCGGAGCCCGGTACCGCAGCCAGAACGCGCCGGCCGTGGCCCCGATCAGCGCCGCGTAGAGCACCGGGACCTCGACCGCGAGCTCGAGGAGCCGCACGAGCCACGGGGTGATCGCGCCCTGGGGCCGGAACCCGCCGCCGAAGAAGTCGAACGCCTGGGTCAGCAGCAGGGCACCGGCGAAGGAGACCGCGCAGCACGCGCCGAACGTCGCGCCGTCGAGCACGTCGTTGAACTTGCGATACGGAAGCAGGACGAGCGGGCCGACGAGCATCGCCACCACGGCGAGGGCCGGAACGAGGATCCCGCGGACCCACAGGATGCTCCCCGTCACGCCGGCGAGAGCATCGATGGAGGGCGAGAGCACACGAGCCAGGATGCCGACCAGGATCCCGGTGGCCGCCCCCCAGAGCATGGTGAACGCGATCACCCGGATCGGTTCGTCCTCGTAGACGTCGACGTCGTAGACGTAGAGGGCCGTGAGGAGCGGGACCAGGACCGCCGAGGTCACCACCGCGAGGGGGTACAGCCGAAGCAGGGCGAGCACGAGCACGACCCCCAGCCCCATGAGGAGCGCCGCCCGGAAGGTGGCCATGGAGGCCCGTGGCAGCTGGGGGAAGAGCGAGGAGATCACGCTCGGGCGGCGGAGGCCCTCGTTCGGCGCCGCCGAGAACCCGCGCTTCGCCGCGCCGCCCTCGGCCAGCCGCGTCCCGCATCGAACGCAGAAGGTTCCCTCGGGGACCTGCTCGCCGCAGGCTGGACACTGGGTCACGGAGGCCACAAGTTCTCATCGCCGGTTCGGCCCTGTCAACGTCGACGACCGGCCCGGGGGCCTCGGGCCGAGGCGGCCTTCTGCGAGAATGCGCGCGTGGACTCCGTCTCCGAGCGCTTCGCGGATCGCGAGCTCCTGATGCGCCTGCTGAACGAGTACAACGAGCATCCCGGCGAGCGGGAGCGCATCAGCAAGGAGATCGGCGAGCGGTTCGGCCGGCGCATCGCGGTCCTCGTCCTCGACAGCTCCGGGTTCACGAGAACCGTCCAGGAGGGCGGGATCATCCCCTTCCTCGCCTTGCTGGAGCGCCTCCAGCGGCTGGTGCGCCCGGCCATCGAGCGCACCGGGGGCCAGATCCTCAAGACCGAGGCCGACAACGTGTTCGCGGTGTACGACTCCGCCGAGGCCGCCGTCGGCGGCGCCGAGGAGATCCGTTCCCACCTGCGCACCGTGAACGACGCGCTCCCCGGCGACGAGGAGATCTACGTGTCGATCGCCATCGGCTTCGGCGAGCTGCTCCTGGTGGGGGCGGAGGATGTCTTCGGCGACGAGATGAACCTCGCGTGCAAGCTCGGCGAGGACCTCGCCCAGCGCGACGAGATCCTGCTGACCCCCGCGGCGCACGAGGCCGTGGGCGCCACGAACCGGGCCTTCGACGAGCTGCGGTTCAGCGTCTCCGGTGTCGAGCTCCCCGCGTATCGTCTCGCCGCCGACCCTTCCTGAGAAGTCTCACGGCCGGGTCGCTCCGGCGGCCTCGGCGGCCGCCGCCAGCGCCGAGGACCGCTCGGTCATGACACGGGTCAGTGTGTCGCGGACCTGCGGCTGCTGCCGCAGCAGCTCCTCGAAGTCCGCCCGCGACAGGCTGTACAGCTCGGAAGGCATCGTCGTGCGGACCGTGGCGTTGCGCGGCTTGCCGGTGAGCAGCGCGACCTCGCCGAAGTGGTCGCCACCATGCAGAAGGCCCACGTGGCGGGGGACGCCCTCGTCCTCCACCACCACCTCCAGCTCACCGCTGCCGACGAGGTACATCGAGTCCCCCCTGTCGCCCTGGCGTACCACGACCTCGCCCTCCGTTCGCCGCTCGGGGCGCAGATGCCGGGCGACCGCCTCGACCTCGGCCTCCGACAGACCCGACAGGAGCGGGACCTCGCGGAGCTGATCGATGTCGAGGCCCTCGGCGAGCGCAACCGGGGCCTCGGATGCGGCGGCGGCGGGCGTCGCCGGAGCACCCAGCGCGGTGGCCGATGCCACCTGGCTCTCGTACAGCCGCTGGTACAGCCCGCCGGCCGCGACCAGCTCTGAGTGCGTTCCCTCCTCCGCCACCCTGCCCTTGTCGATCACGAGCACCCGGTCGGCCCGGGCTGCCATCGACAGCCGGTGCGTGATGGCGAGCGTGGTGCGCCCCCGGGCCACTTCCTGCAGCGTGTCCAGGATCTCGGCCTCGGTCTCGGCGTCGAGCGCGCTGGTGGCCTCGTCGAGAACCATGATGCGGGGGTTCCGCAGCAGCACCCTGGCGATGGCCAGGCGCTGCCGCTGCCCTCCACTCATGCGGACACCGCGTTCGCCGAGAACGGTCTCGTATCCGGCGGGCAGCTGCTCGATCCACTCGTCGATCTGCGCGCCCCGGGCGGCCCCGGTGATCTCCTCGTCGGAGGCGTCCGGCCGGCCGATGGCGATGTTCTCGCGGATCGTGGTGTTGAAGGCGAAGGTCTCCTGGAACACCATCCCGATCTGGCCGCGCACCGACTCCAGCGTGGCCTCGCGGATGTCGCGCCCGTCGAACAGCACCTGCCCGCTCCACGGATCCCAGAACCGAAGGAGGAGGTTGACCAGAGTGCTCTTGCCGGAACCCGAGGCCCCGACGATCGCGACGTTCTCCCCCGACCTGATGGTGATGTCGACGTCCTGGAGGATGGCCTTGTCCGGGGTGTAGCCGAACGTGACGTTCTCGAACTTGAGCTCGCGCTCCAGCGGCGGCGCGGGCTTCGCTCCCGGCGGATCGCTGATCGGAAGCGGCTGGTCGAGCAGCTCGGTGACCCGGGCCAGCGATCCCGACGCCGTCTGCACCATCTCGCCGATGTCGGAGAAGCCCGCGATGGGCAGGAGCAGCGAGGGGACGATGCCCACGAACGCCACCAGCACCGCGAGCGCCAGGTCCCCGTGCAGCACGAGGTACCCCCCGTAGCTCAGCACCAGCAGCTCACCGAGCGTGATGAAGATCTCCGAGGATGCCTCGAAGATCGACTGGATGCGGACCATGCGCAACGCCGACTTGAAGATGCCGCCCAACTGGTGGGCGTACGCGGCCTGGGCCCGTTTCTCCAGCCCGAATGCCTTGATCACCGAGTGCGCCGAGAGCGTCTCCTCGGTGACCGACGCGGCCGATCCCATCTGCACCATGCGCTCGTAGCTGGCCTTGGCGATACGCCCGCTCAACACCTTGTACGTGAGGAAGAACAACGGGGCGACCACGAGGATCATGGCGCCGAGGCGGGGATTGAGGGTGACAACGCTGGCCGCCGCTGTTGCAACGCTGATCGTCAGGAACATGCCGTGGTTCAGGATGCCGGTCAGCGCGGTGGACACCCCCATGATGTCGCTGGTCAGGCGGGACATGAGGTCGCCCACGTTGGCCTGCGAGTAGAAGCTGTGCGGCAGCCGCAGGAGGTGGCCGAACAGGCGCTCCTGCAGGGAGATCACCAGACGTTGGGACACCGTCTCGCTGGCCACCCACCGCCGCAACGAGATGAGCGCCTGCAGGCCGTAGACGAGGAGCAGGATCCCCGCGAACACGAAGATCTTGGACTGCGTGTTGCCGCGCCGCAGCCAGTCCGTGACGTTGGCGAGGATCGACCCGAGCGGCCCGGACTGGCCGTGGCCCGACTCGGAGTTCGGCGAGAGGGCCCCGATCACGGCGCCGGACGCCAGCGGCAGCGAGATCACCGCGAAGACCGCGGCGATGATCATGTAGACGAACACCTCGATCTGGCGGAGCCAGTACGGGCGGAACAGCGGGAGCATGTACTGGATGAACGTCCGCAGGGTCTGGGCCTTGGGCTGGGCCCGCAGCGACTTCAGCCAGTTCTCCTCCAGCGATCCGAGGGATTGCTGGAAGACCTCGACGACGATGCGGTCCCGCCGAGCCGGATCGAATCCTTCGAGCACGCGGCGGATGGCCGCGCCGCCGTGCCGCTCGAGGAGGCTCCCGACGAAGGAGGTTGCGGCGAACGCTGCCGCGGCGGCGGGCGGGGTGGACGGCGCGGCGGCTCCGGGGCCGGGCCCGCCCGGCTTCATCATCATGGCCCCGGGCGGCGGGGCGATCACCGCGTCCCCGGGAGGCGGGGCGCCCTCGGGCCCACCGGGTGGTCCCTCCGGGGGTGGGCCGCCCACGGGCGGTGCCGCGCCGGGTGGCCCTCCTGCGGGCGGTCCCTCTGCCGGCGGTCCGGCACCGGGTGGTTCTCCCGGTGCTCCGCCTCCGGGACCCAGTCCCGAGGTTCCGGCGAGAACGGATACGGACTTGCCGGCGTTGAGCTGGTCGCGAACCCAGGTGTGCGCGCTCTCCACCGACGGTCCGGTTCCCGTGCCGGCGGCGATCACGCCCGCGAGCCCGTCGACGAACGGCGACGCCTCGGCCGCCCCGGCGCCGAACCACGACCGGGACAGGTACCTCGTCACCGCCCACGCGATCGGCTCGTCGCCCGGGCCGTCCTGGGAGACCCGCACGATGCCGGACTCACCCACCATGGCCGAGGGGTCGGGCGGCATGCCCTCGGGTCCGCCGGGCGACGGTGGGACGGGATCGACGAGGTAGATGGCGACGCGACGCGCGCGGAGGTCGGCCGAGACCTCGAGCAGGTCGGTGAGCGCCCTGGCCGCCTCCTCGGCGCGCTGCAGCTCGCGTTCCGCGCCGGCCGCGGCCTCGCCGCCGGGCGCCGCGTGGACGGTCACCATCTCGCCGCGGTGTTCTTCCCAAGCGGTGCCGCTGCCCTGCTGCATGGTCCGCACCTCTCTCGTCGACATCCGGCCAGAGGTGCAACACCTATCACATCGGGCCGAGCGCCTCCGAACGTCGAGCGAGGTCGACCTCGAGCTCCGACATCGAGGCATAGCGATGGGTCCGCTCGAGCTCCAGGCACCGCTCGATCACCGGCCGGAGGACCGGATCGGAGAGCTCGCCGGCCCGGGAGGAGAGCTCATCCGAGCTCGACGGCGGCTCGCCCGTCGCCAGGAACAGGAGCACGGCTCCCAGGCTGTACACGTCGTCCTCGACGGCGCCGGGGTGCCCGGCCGCCTGCTGCGGCGAGCTGTACCCCGGGCTCCCCGCGGGAAGGAACGGCCCGTCGGGGATCGCCTGAGCCATCTCGAAGTCCACGATGCAGACGTCACCCGGGCCAACGACGATCACGTTGCCGGGATTGAGGTCGCGGAACACGTAGCCGCGCTCGTGGACACCCCGCACTGCGGTGGCGATCGCCCGCCCCCAGCCCACGACCTCCGGCGCCGGCAAGCCCCCGGACGGGCGGCTGGAGACGAGATCCGCGAGCGTCGCACCCTCCACGTGCTCCATGACCAGCACGAGGTCGCCCTCGTGCTCCACGAGGTCGTGCACGGCGGGGACGCGAGCCGCGCCGGCCACCGCGACGAGGACGTCTCGTTCGTCGCGGAGGTTGTCCCGGGCATCGGACCCGTCGGGAGCAACCCGGACGTCGTGCGCGGCCCGTTTCAACACGCACCGGCGTGAGCCCTCGACGTCGACGGCCACCGCCACCGTCCCCCGGGGGGATCGGTACAGCGTGGTGAGCGGGACATACCGGCCGCCCACCGGTCCGGACCGCCGTTCGAACGAGAGCCCGGCGGCGCGGAACGGGTCCTCGCTCGGGGCGTCGACGACGTCCCGTTCCACGGGGATGGCGTGGGGCGCGTTCGCCTCGGGGCCGGGAGGACGGAAATCACCGTAGCGGTAGTGCACCAGGCTCCCATCGGCGACCGCGGTATCGGTGGGGACGCTCGGACCCCGGAGCCCGGCCGTGGACTCGTGGAGCGCGCCGGCCAGTCGCACGGCCTGTTCGTCGGTCGCGGGATAGGCGGTGACGAACTTTCCGATCTGATCCAGCCCCCCCACGCCCTCGTTGATCTCGAAGAGCACGCCCGCGGAGGCGGCGATCTTGAACGGGACCGCCGCCGCCAGCAGGATCGGGAGGGATCGCTCCAGCACCTCGGCGGCCGACCACGGTGTCGCGGAGACGTGGAGCTTCCATCCCCGAGAGGCGACGGGTGCATCCTCGGGCTCGACGCGGATCCACGGTTCGTCGTGCCCGGAGCGCTCCTCCGTCGGGGGTTCGATCCTCCACCGCCCCCCCGCGCCGACGGCGGCCTCGGCGACCTGCCGGTGGAAGGACTCGACGGTCCGGATCATCGACGACGACGAAGAAGGAGGCGGCACAACGGCCGCCTCCCTCTCGTGGTTCGTGATGCCGTCGCCTCTAGACGTAGTGGTGGTAGTGCCACTGCCACCGGTACGTGTTGTAGTGCCGGTAGTAGTGCCGGTGCGGCCCGTAGTAGTAGCTGTAATACGCGGACTGCCCCGCCACCTCCGCCGTCTCGCTCATGTGTGCGTCGATGTCCTCGGACACACCGAGCTCCTCCAGGGCGGCCTGCGGGTCGTCGAGGAACCGCTGACGGAAATTGGCGTCCGACGCGGTCTTGTCGAGGACCTTCTCCCAGGCCGCGCGCTCCTTCTGCTGGAGCTCCTGGGTCATCTCCTCCGGCACGGTCTGCGCGCCTTCGGGAAGATCGGCTACGGCCTCTTCCGGTTGCTCTGCCATGGCTCTCTCCCTTCCCCCCGGGACCCCCCCGGGGCAAGTGGCCAGTTATCCACACTATCTCCAGGCCCAACTGCCAGGCGCAATCCAACAGGGCACAGATCGGTGTCAAATTGGGAACACCCCTCCGGCGCTCAGAGACAGCGGCGCCTGAGGGCCTCCGGGTCCAGGACCGTGTACCGGTTCCGATCCAACGACACGTAGCGCCGGCGGCGGAACTCCACGAGCGCCTGGTTGACCCTCGCTCTCGACGCACCGACCAGGGCCGCGAGGTCCGCCTGGCTGAGGGGGATCGGGATGAGCGTTCCTCGACCATCCGCCGGACGGCCGTACTCATACGCCAGCGCGAGGAGGTGCCGGGCGATGCGACCCGCCACGTCGAGCGAGGCCAGGCTGTCGATGTGGGCGTTGGCCCGGCGCAGCCGGCGCGCCATCAACCGATGCAGGTTGTGGGACAGCACCGGCATGTCCCGGATGCACTCCCAGAAGCCCTCGCGGTCGAGCCACAGCGTCCGGGTCTCCTCGAGGGTCGACACCGTCGCCGATCGGCCGAACCCGTCGATCATGCTGAGCTCCCCCACGATCTCCTTCTCTCCGAGCACCGCGAGGATGACTTCGGTCCCGTCGGCCTGGACGTGGTGGACCTTCACGCTGCCCGAGAGGATCACGTAGACGACCTCGCCCGGCTGCCGCTCCTGCATGAGCCGGACGCCCGCCGGATACGTCGTCACCTCGGTGATGGCACGAAGCCGGGCGAGCTCGTGCTGGTCGAGACCCTGGAACAGGGGGATGGCGCGCCGCGAGGCGTCGTCGAGCGACCGGCCGGCCATCTGCCCCTCTCCTTCCCGGGGTCAGGCCCCCGGAGCGCCGGCGGCGGGCGCGGATGCACCCGTTCCCCGCACGTTCGCCGCGAGCGCGCGCAGGATCGTCTTGACCTGGAAGACGGCGAGGCCTGGATGCTCGCCGAGGATCCTGGCCACGAGGCCGGTGATGTGCGGCGTGGCGAAGCTGTTGCCCGTCGACGTCATGTAGCTGCCCTTCGACCACGCCACCCGCACGTCGATGCCGTGCGCCCCGAACTCCACCGGAGGCGACGGGTTGTAATAGAAGAGGTCGGGATCGTTGACGTCGTGCGAAGCGACCGAGATCACGGAGGCGAACATGGCAGGGAAGCTCGGGATCGGCATGTTGTTCGCCGACGTCACGAGGCAGGTGTTGCGGAAGTATGCCTGGTCGGCCAGCTCGTGCAGGATCCCGAAGAACTCCTGCCTCGGTGTGGCCAGGCTCATGTTGCACACGTGCATGCCGTTGGTGACGGCCCACTTGAGCCCGGCCGCGAGCACCGCCCCTTTGCCGGTCAACAGCTTGCCCAGAACGCGCACGCTGTAGATCTCGCACTCCGGAGCGAGGGAACGGATGATGCCGGCGCAGGCCGTCCCGTGACCGAAGAGATCACCGTGCGGCTCGGTCAGGAACCGCATCGAGCCGTCGGGAGCCGCCTGCACGTCGCAGTACCCCTCGACGTGGCCGACGGCGGGATGCGGCGCGTCGACGCCGCTGTCGATCACGGCGACCTTCACGCCCTTCCCGGTCCCCGAGCCCCACGCCCACTCCTCCGTGATGCCCTCGAGGGGCAGCACGGGGTCGAGCTCCTGCAGTGAATCGCCGGCGAAGGACTGCGAGTACGCGGGCCGGTGACGCTCGGGGGGGCTCATCCGACGGTCCCCTCGCGCAGGGGATCGGAGCGGCTCCGCAAGTAGGTCGTGAAGGATCGCAGGATGGTGCGGCACGCTTCGAGCTCGTCGTCCCCGGTCCACGCGATCTCCTGCACCAGCTCGGCCAGCTCGAGGGTCTCCTGGAACGAGGGCTCCTCCTCGATGTGGGCTGCGAAGGCCGAGGACCGCTCGCTCAGCGAGGCTTTTCGGTCCCCCGGCGAGTCGTCGAGCGTGGACAGCACCTCGCCGACGAGCGGCGCCAGGCGGCGGTACGTCCTCGAGAGCTCGATGGCCACGGCGGCCTGATTCGCGAAGAGCCCGAGCGTGCTGATGTCCTGCGGCGTGAACGTCGCCCCGCCCTCCTTGTCCAGGAGCTCGAGCACCCCGATCACGCGGTCCTGGTAGAAGAGCGGCACGGCGAGGACGGTGTCCGGCTCGTGGCCCACCTTGTCGCCGAGCTCCTCGAACAGGCGGGAATCCTCCTGGGCGTTGGAGATGGCCATGGGTTGCCCGCTCACCGCCACCAGGCCGGCCACGCCCTCGCCGAGCGGCACGCGGAACTTCTTGATCGCCTCGGCCTTGGGCCCGATGGCGACCTCGAACACGAGCTCCTCCGTTCGCGTGTCGATCAGGAAGAGCGACCCGGCTGTGGCGCCGATCACGTCGGCGGCGGTGACCACGATCATCTCGATGAGCCGTTCGTGATCGACCGGCGAACCGATCGTTCCCACGGCGGCCGAAAGCACGAGCGCGTCGCGAAGGTCCTCCGCGAACCGATCGTCCTCGACGCGCTGCCGCAGGCGCTCGATCTCTGCGGCCTGGCGAGCGATCGTGTCCTGCGCCTCTTCCAGTGTCGCCGGTTGGGGAGCGTCCGCCATCCCGTCCCTCCTAATCCGTCACCGAAGTCTATTCAACGCATGGATCGATTCGACAGGCCCGGGTCGCCTCCGTCCTCCTGCCGGTCGTGCTGCTGGCCGCCCTGACGCCGCTCAGCCCCGGCGCGCCATGTCGGCGGCCCGCGCCGCCGGAGCGGCGCGCGAGATCACGAGCAGCCGGTTGCCCGCCTCGACGATCCGATCCGCAGGTGGGTTGATGGCGTAGTCCCCTTCCTGCTCGGCCAGCGCCATCACCACGCAGTCGTAGCGCTCCTTGAGCTCACGCAGCGCTTCGCCGAAGGGTCGCCCCACGATCTCCGGAGGAGGCGGGATCGAGTAGAACTCGTTTCCCTCCGGGTGCGTGATGAGATCGCCGACGACCCGCGTGATGCCGTGCGTCGACGCGGACGTGGCGAGGAGCGCGCCCGTGAGCTCCGAGCTCACCACCATCTCGTCGGTCTTCGTGCGCTGGAAGTGCTGCCGGTTCTCGGAGCGCAGGACCTCGACGCAGGTGTGGCACCGGGGATTGATGGACTCCACCGCGAGGGCCGTGAGCAGCGTCTTCGCGTCGATGTCGTCGGCGTTCGCGTGGGGATTGGACTCGTCGGCCAGCAGGATCGCGGTGTCCGCCTGATCGATCGCGGCCCGCAGGAGATCCTCGCCGTTGTGGGGGTTCCCCCGGAGGAAGGTGGTGAGCCGGTCCCGACTCGGTGATTGCGTCAGCGGCGCCAGGATCACGACGGCGCGTTTGTCCTCCACCTCCTCCGCGTGAAGCTCTCGCAGGATCTCCGGCCCCTTGCTGTTCCATCCGCAGATCACGATGTGTCCGGTCAGCCGAACGTCACCCATCCCTCCACCCTTTCGGATCACGAGCTCCACGAGCTTCGAGGCGATCGCCGCGGTGGCCATGGCGGCCAGACTTACCCCCGCGAGCAGCACGACGTAGTAGATGGCGGTGCCGGCGCCGGTCGTGATGTCCCACGGCGACGACTGTTCCAGGAGGGTCCGGGTCACCCAGATGAATCCCGAACCGACACTCGTGATCCGGTCGTTGGACGCGTGCTCGAAGACCCAGAAGAGCAGGGCGCTGGCGATGAGGGTCCCGACCGCGAGGGCCGACCCGATCCAGAGGAGCCGCTGCGCGCCGGCGAAGCCGAGCACGGGGACGGCGCCCGCTGCCCGGCGGCGGAACACGACCCGTCTGCGTCGCCTCGCCACCCGTCAGCCGCCGCCCCGGTCGGGGGCAGCGGCGCCGTCGCGTCGCATGAGGTGATGGACGTGGTCGGGCCGGCTCGGAAGGTCCTCGGTTCCCACGGCGTGCTCGCGGACCGCGTCGGGGGCATCGCTCTCGTCGACCCGCGTGTAGCCCAGCCGCTCGTAGAACGCGATCCGCTCGTCGTGGCACACGAGGTACGAGAGCGCGCGCCGGTCCTCCAGCACGACTCGCATCAAGCTCGCGCCGATCCCGTCTCCCCGGCGGTCGGCCGCCACGAGCACGTCGTCCACGTAGCGCACGTCGTCGATGTCGGTGATCCGGACCGTCCCCACCGGTTCGTCTCCATCCCGGGCCACGAACCAGACCCCGGACCCGATGTCTCTGAGATCCCAGTCGTTGGCCCGCAGCAGGGCCTCGATCAGCGGCACGTCCTCGGGTCTCGCGCGTCCGAGCTCCATCGCGGCGGACCGGTTACGGGATGAGGCCCATGCCGCGAGCCCACGACGTGGCGTAGCCCTCGATCTCCACGGCGGCGAGGGAGTCGTCGCGAACCAACGGCTCGTCGGCCTCGACCATCAGGGCGTACTCGTCCGCGTACTCCTTGGTCTTGCTCGCCTCGATCGCCGCGGCCTGCGGGCCGTGCTGGAGCCCCTGCGGATGGTGGGTGATGAAGGCCTCGCCGATGCCGGCCCGCGAGAAGAACTGACCCTCGTGGTAGAAGAGGACCTCGTCCTTGTCGATGTTGGAGTGGTAGAAGGGCACCCGCAGCGCCGTCGGATCGCCGGTCTCGGTGGGCCTCGGCGCGAACAGCCCGATCTCGAACCCGTCGGACTTCCACACCGCGTGCACCGACGGCGGCACGTGGTACCTCGGCGAGACCACCGGACGGAAATCGTTCTTGCTCAGCCGCATCGGACAGAGGTCGCCCTTCCACCCCACCACGTCGAGCGGATGCCAGGCGTACGTGAGCGTTGTGTACTCGTTCCCCCGCTTCACCCGCACCTGGAACTCGCCCTGCTCGTCGTGCGGCTCGGGTTCCGGCGTCTCGAGGACGCCGGGGTCGAACAGCGCGTGCTTGCCGAGGATCCCCTTGTCGGGCAGCCGGTACTCACCCGACGACTCGACGATGTACAGGAACGTCTCCGACGCATCGTCGGGCACCAGGCGGTGCGTGGTGCCTTTCGGCAGGACCAGGAAGTCACCGACGCCGTAGCGCAGCGGGCCGTAGTCGGTCTCGAGCAGTCCGGAACCCCGGTGCACGAAGTAGCAGAGGTCGCCGTCGGAGTCGCGCAGGAACGTGGGCATGGGATCCGACCGCTTGCTGATGAAGATCGCGACGTCGTCGTTGTGGAGGATGCGCTGCCAGTCGCCGTCGGCGCGCTCCAGGTCGGGAGGCTTGAGCCCGTTCAGGTCGTACGCGTGCGGCTGGAGCGGCCCGTCGATGCGGACCCACGCCGTGGGCGGATGCATGCGGTACAGGTGCGAGGCCCGCCCGTCGAAGGCCTCCCGGCCGTGCTCCTCCTCATAGGTCCCCTCCGGCAGGCCCACGTGCGCCTGCTTCGTCACGCGCCCCTTCGACAGCGGGAACATCGCTCAGCTCCCCGCCTTCCTCGCGGCCGATCGCTCGGCGGCCCGCCGCTTGTCCCGCTCGTTCTTCTTGCGCTTGCGATCGCGCGCCCAGCGCACCTTCGGTCGGTCTCCTCGTCCCATACCTCACCGCTCCTTGTCGATCTGCAACTCCTCGTCTTCCTCGCCCTTCGCGAGCTCCGCGCTCCGCTTCGCCGCCGCGTCGATGGCGTTCAGGAACGCCGCCCGCACCCCGGCCTGCTCGAGCTCGCGGATCGCCGAGATCGTGGTGCCGCCCGGGGACGTCACCATCTCCCGCAGCTCGACGGGGTGCTTGCCCGTGTCGCGCAGCATCTTCGCCGAGCCGACCATGGTCTGCACGATGAGCTCGCTGGCCACGTCGCGGGGGAGCCCCAGCAGGATGCAGGCATCGATCATGGCTTCGGCCAGCAGGAAGAAGTATGCGGGCCCGCTCCCGCTCGTGGCGGTCACGGCATCGAGGTGGTACTCGGGAACCCGAAGGACGTGGCCCACCGACCCCAGCAGCTCCTCCGCGATCGCGAGGTGCTTGTCGTCGGCGAGGGATCCCGCCGACACCACCGACATGGCCTCGTCGACCAGCACGGGGACGTTCGACATCACGCGGACCACCGGCACCTTCGTCTTCAGCCGGCGCTCCACGAATCGGGTGCGGATGCCCGCCGCCACCGAGACCACGAGCTGGTCCGCGCGGACCTCCGCGGCGATCTGCTCGCAGAGCCGCTCCATGTCCTGCGGCTTCACCGTGAGCACGACCGTGTCGGCCCACGCCACGGCCTCCGGATTCGAGAGCGACGTGGCGACGTCGTATCGCTCGCCGAGCTCGCGGGCTCGCTCCTCCCGCCGGCACGTGGCCATGAGCTGATCCGGCCTCGCCGCGCCGGCACGGATGAGCCCGGACAGGAGGGCCTCGCCCATCTTGCCGACTCCCAGGAACGCAACTTTCCGAGATTGGGTCATCGAGCTCCCCCCTTGACGAGGTTCTGCGCGAAGAACCACAGGTTCGCGGGGCGCTCCGCCAGCCGTCGGGTGAGGTACGGGTACCACTCGCTACCGTACGGGATGTACACCCGCACGGGATAGCCGTCGCGAGCCAGCTGTTGCTGGAGGTCCCTGCGGATGCCGTACAGCATCTGGAACTCCACCCGGTCCCACGGAGTGCCATGACGATGGACGAACGCGCGCGCGCCGTCGATCATCCCAGGGTCGTGGGTGGCGACGTGGACGGTGTGACCGCGCGCCACCAGGGTCGCGAACAACCGGGCGAAGCCGAGGTCCACCCCTCTGCGGCTCGGGTGGGCCACCGTCGGCGCCTCCAGGTAGGCCCCCTTCACGAGCCTGATCGTGGATCCCTCGGGGAGCTCGACGACGTCGGCCGGCGTTCGGTACAGGGCCGACTGCAGGCACACACCGACCTTCGGGAATCGCTCCCGGAGCTCGCGGTGCGCGCGAAGAGTCGGATCGACGTACTCGCTGGCCTCCATGTCGATCATCACCAGCGTGCCGCTCTCCGCGGCGGCGGTGAGCACACGCTCGGCGTTCTCCATGCACAGCTCGTAGGACACGTCGAGCCCCAGTTGCGTGAGCTTGACGGAGATGTTGGCGTCGATCTCGTCGGCCTCGCGCAGGCGCTTCAGGGCCAGCACGTAGCGGTCGGCCGCGGCGGAGGCCTGCCCGGGCGAGGTCACGTTCTCCCCGAGGTAGTCGAGCATCGAGGCGATCGAGGACCGATCCAGCAGGCGCGTAGCGTCCATGGCCTGCTCCAGGGTCTCCCCGGCCACGAAGCGCCCGGCCACCCGCCGCCCGACCCAGCTCCGGGTCGCGAACCGACGGAAGGTGTCACGCTCCGTCAGCCAGAGCACGGGGGCGCGGAGGAACGGACCGTTCACACGGATATGGAACCAGAAAATAAAAGGGCCCGAGGAACTTCCGGCTCGCCGGCGGCTTGCGCCGCGGCCACCTTCAGCCCCTCGGGCCCGGTTGCCCCGAGAAACCAAACGGCTGTCTTGGTTTCCTTATGGTCGACCCTTTCGTTGGGCTTTGGGGCGTCCCGAGCCTCCCCGAATGCACAGCCAGTTGGCCTTCCCGACCGTACACCCAAGTGCGCCCAGTTCGCCTTACGGCTTTCCCAGGGGTCCCCATTCGGTTCCCTGATTCAACCGCTCCAGCTTCTCGGAGCGTCGCGAACTTTACGGGCGGCCCCCGGAGCGGTCAAGGATGCGAAACCGCAGGTCACACGACATACGCGCAGGTCAGCAGGGGTGAAATCAGAGTGCCAATTGGCAGTCTTCTCCCGCCGCGTCACGTTTCCGCTGCCCACGCCTCTCGCGCCTTGGCGAACTCGTCACGGTTCACGCTGAGCCACGCGTGGTCGACGAACCGTCCGTCCTTCCAGCTCCGCTCGCGAAGCGTCGCCTCCTGCACGAAGCCGCATCGCTCGTACACACCGATCACCCGGTTGTTCGCGGCGAGCGTCCACAGCTCCACCTGGTGGAGGTCCAATCGATCGAACGCGAACGACAGCAGCGCCATCACTGCGTCGCGCGCGTAGCCCTGCCCCCAGAACGCCGGCTCCCCGATGTACAGGTACAGCGAGCAGATCCGGTCGCGGGGACGGAACCGGTTGAGCCCGATGCGCCCCACCGGCCTCTCCCGCACGGTGATGACGAACGGATGTCCCTCCCGACGGGCCTGCTCCCAGTCCTCGCGCACGTCCTCGGAGGAGAACGGGCGCTCGTAGTCCATGTACCACCAGACCTCGGGATGGTTCTGCCAGCGCAGGACGAGCGGGAGGTCGTCCTCCTCCACCGGTCGAAGGACGACGCGCTTGCCCCGGATCATGCCGGCGCGGCTGTGGTTCGAAGCGACGCGGGGCGGGGAGGGTCGCCGTCCCACAGCTCCGAGTACACAGAGAGGATCTCGGCGGCCGTCGTGTCCCACGAGAAGCGCAGGGCGCGGGCGACGCCGGCGGTGCCCATGCGCCTTGCGGCCGTCGGATCGCCGAGCAACGACAGCAGCCGGTCGGCGTAGTCGGCCGGATCCCACCCGTTGACCAGGAACCCCGTCTCACCGTCGTCCACCACGTAGCGGAGGCCGCCGGTCGCGGCGGCCAGCACGGGCGTGCCGCACGCCTGCGCCTCGAGGGCGACGAGGCCGAACGACTCGGATCTGGACGGGACCAGCACGACCTCCGCCGCCGAGTAGAAGTCGGCCAGGCGCATCTGTGGCTGCGGCGGGAAGAACATGACGTGGTCGCCAACGCCGGAGGACGACGCCAGCGCCATCAACCTCGAGACCTCGTCGGTGCCGCCGCCCGATCGTCCGCTCGGGCCGCCCACAACGGCGAGCACGACGTCCTCGGTGGCCCGGGGGTCGCGGGAGACCGCTTCGGCGAGCGCGGTGATCGCGACATCCGGCCCCTTGTGCGGCTGCAGCCGCCCCACGAACAGCACAAGCCTCGCTCCGGACAGATGGAGTCGGGCCTTGGCGTCCTCGGCCGAGCGAGGGAAGAACACGGAGTGGTCGACGCCCGGCGGCACGACCCTGATGCGCTCGGGGTCGGCGCCGTACAGGCCGACGAGGTGCGCGGCCTCCGCCGGCGTGGCCGAGAGGATCCGGTCCGCCTGCGCGATCACCCGCTCCTCGCCATCGAGCCTTGCACCCGGCTCGGGCCCCTCGTCGCGGGCCAGAGAGAAGTTCTTGACCTTGCCGAGCGTGTGGAACGAGGCCACGAGCGGGGCGCCCCAGATCTCCTTCGCGCTGCGACCGACCCATCCGGAGAGCCAGTAGTGGCTGTGCACGACGTCGTAGGTCGTGCCCTCGTGGCGCTGGCGTTCCAGCACCCGCCCCCAGAACCGGGGAAGGAATCGCTGCAGATCCTCCTTGGGGACGGGAGCGCAGGGCCCGGCCTGCACCTGGATCAAGCGGTGGCCGGGGAGGATCTCCTCGACCTCCGGCGCGTTGCGGCCGCGGCACCGGGTGAACACGTCGACGTCGACGCCCTGCGCGGCAAGCCGTTCGGCCACCGCGCGGATGTACACGTTCATCCCACCGGAGTCGCCCGTGCCCGGTTGATCGAGCGGCGAGGTGTGGAGGCTGAAGACCGCCACCCGTGCCCGCGGCCGCGCACGCTCACCCACGACGTCTCCACCCATGCCTCTCGATGTTACGCGACCCGACGTGAAACATCGGGGAAAGGAACGAGCCCGCCCCAGGGGACGGGCTCGTCGCACGGTACTGCGTCGCGGGCGCTAGCCGGCCTTCCGCGTCATCAGCGTCTGGCCGCGCTTCGCGAGCCGGTTGTACTCGCGGGTCACGTTGCGCTGCCGCTTGGTGAAGCGCTTCTGCAGCGCACCGGCCCGGCCGGTTACGAAGGTCCTGAGATCGGTCGCCGTGGACGTGAGGAACGTCCTGGGCTCACGTCCCCGTCCGGCGAACGACCGCACGCCGCCGGCGATGTCCTTCGCCTTCTCGTATCCGGTGTCGGCCACGCCGATCACGGCGTAGAACGCGTCCTTGGCCTTCAGTGTGGTGGTCGCCACTTAGCCCACCTCCTTTCGGGGCTTTCGTGTCGTGGGTGCGTGCACGTTGGCGGCGGAAGGGCGAAGGGGAGCCGGGTGAGGGCTTGGATCAGCCTGCATCTCCGCCCTCCCGCCGAGCTTGCTCGACATGCGCGTGGTACGCGAGGTGCGCGCCGTCGACGACTTGCGAAGCGTGGACACGTTCGGGGCGTTGCTCGAGACCTTGCTCGAGACCTTGCCCGTGGTCTTGCTCGAGGCCTTCCTGGCGGCCTTGCCGCTCGAGGACGGCGCCCGTTTCTGCACGACCGTCCTGGTCGAGACGCGACGACGCCCCGTCTCGTCGCGGAAGCTGTCGTAGACCTGCAGCAGCACCTGCTTCTGCTGCTCGCTGAGCTCGGTGTCGGCCATGACGGCGGTGTGCACGTCGGGGTGCGGCTCGTCCTCGAGGATGCCCGCCTTCACGTACAGGGTCTGCGAGGAGACCCTGAGCGCCTTGGCGATGGCCTGGAGCATCTCGGCCGAGGGGCGCCTGAGCCCGCGCTCGACCTGGGACAGGTAGGGGTTGGACACGCCCGCGACCTTGGCCAGCTTGCGCAGCGACATCTGCGCGCCGGCGCGCTGGGAGCGGATGAACTCCCCGACCTCCTTGACCTTCATGTTCACCTTCATCGCCTCGCCACCCTACCAAACGGCGTTCAACAGTTGCAAGCACTCTGCTTGCTGTGGCAAGCAACGCGAGGGGCCTGCGGGCTATCGGAACGAGAGCGTGAAGTCGCTGGTCACGGAGCCAACCCGGCGTCCCCCGCCCAGGATCTCGGGGCCGGCGAACCGCTCGAGCCGAGCAACCTGCTCATCTCGCGCGATCTCCAGGGCGTGGAGCGTGCGGACGAGCGCAGGACCGGTGGCGCGCGACGAGCCGTCCTCCACGCGGACGGCGATGCCGAGCCCCCGACCGAGAACGCCGGCGCAGACGAGGCCCTCCGCGCCGCTCTTCACGACGACGTCGTCGACCGCCTGCATGACCGCGGTGTCCAGGCGGTCCCGTCCGGCGACGAGGTCCGGCCGGCGGCGCATGGCGGCCGTCGCGCGGCGCAGGCTCGCGCCCATCGGCCCGCCTCCCTCGGCGAGTCGCGCGAACATCGTGGCCATGCCGTGCACCGGCGCCGCGAACACGGGTGCGCCGCAGCCGTCCACGCCTTCCGCAAGCGGCTCGGTCCCCGTCAACACGGCCGTCTCGTCGCGGATCCGCGCTTGCAGGGGATGCGCCGGCTCGAGGTAGCCGTCGAGGCTCCATCCGTTCGCCACGCAGGCGCCCAGCATGCCGGCGTGCTTGCCGGAGCAGTTGTGGAAGACCGGTCGCGGGGCGGCGGCTGCCGCCGCGTCCTCGGGGAACCGCGGCCAGGCCGCGGGGCACCGCAGGGCGTCCTCGCCCAGGCCGGCGCGGGCCAGGAGCCGCCGAACCGCGTCGACGTGGACCGCCTCGCCGTTGTGCGAGCCGCACATGATCGCGACGTCGTCGTCCCCGAGCTCGTCACCCCAGGCCGCCACGGAGACGGCCGCCTGCACGGGCTTCAGCGAAGAGCGGACGAAGAAGACGCGGTCCGGATCCCCCGCCGACGCCACCAGAGCCCCCTCGGTATCGCACACCACGACGTGGCCGAGGTGGATCGACTCCTCCAGGCCGGATCGGGTCACCCTCGCCAGGACGGCCGGCTCGCTCACAGCCCGAACCAGGCGCTACGAGGTGGTGATCTGCGAGAGATCTTCCTTGAACCGCCGCTTCAGCTCGTCCTGGAGACGGTCGTGCACGGCGAGCACGGCGGCCCGGGCCTTCGACACCATGCGCTCCTCCTCCTCCAGACGCGCCAGCGCGCGGGTCATCTCCTGATCGGAGAGCGAGGGGGCATCGGAGATCGAGGTGTCGGACACGAGCCGCTCGATGCGCCGCCGGGCGTTCGCCACCTCCTCGTCGGGGACCGGGATCCGCAGGGCCTCGCCCCGGGACGTGCCGCGCTCCTCGTCCGCGGACAGGATCGCCGAGAGCTGGTCCTGGATCGACGCCGGGGCGCCCCCCTCCGTGCGGCGGGAGGACTCGGCTCGAAGGATGTCGAGGCGGCCGTGGACCAGCCGCCGGAGCAGCGAGAGGTACTCGCGCTCGGCGAGCGCTTCGTCACGGCGGCGGCGAAGATCGGAGATATCGATGTCCGTGAGGTCGCGGGCGAACGAGGGCGCCAGGACCCGGTCGATGCGCCGGCGTCCCTCCGGACGGTGCAGCGGCTGATCGCTCACGCCTCGCATACTACCCGCCGCTCGGCGCGAAACGGCCTAACAGACGGCGTCGAGGTACGGGGTGGGGTCGATCGCCGAGCCGCCACCAGGGTGGTACTCGAAGTGGAGGTGGGTCGGCCCCCCCGCGGCGTTGCCGGTGTTGCCGACGGTGCCGATGAGGGTCCCCGCGCCGACGTGCCCGGATGCGCCATAGGAGTCGAGGTGCGCGTAGTAGGTGTAGTCCCCGTTGTCGGCGTAGACGATCATCGCGTTGCCCCCGAGGTCGTTGGGGGTCTGGACCGCATTCCCGGTCTGGGCCGCCACGACGGGGGTCCCCCGCGGGGCCATGATGTCGTCACCCTCGTGGGTGCGCCCGCCCGACCTCGGGGCGCCGAAGGAGTCCACATAGGAGTGGGGCCCGGCCACGGGACACGTCACGAGCGCACCGCCGGAGATGGTCCTGATCCCCACGAGGGCCAGCGCCGCCTGGGTCCGTTCCTCCGCCCGCAGCTGCTGGGTGAGCTGATCGACGAGCGCGCTCGCCTCGTCGAGGCTGGCCTGGATCCCCTGCTGCTCATGCTGCAACGCGTTCGCGGTGTCGCGCTGCCCCGCCGCCAGCACCGACAGATCGTGCTGCTGCCGGCGCAGCCGCTCGGTGGTGACGTCCGCCTCGGTGACGAGGTCGGTGTTGCTCTGCTGCACCGCCCCCAGGAACTCGATGCGATCGGACAGCTCGCTGATGGAATCGGCGGAGAGCAGCGTGTCGATCGCTCCACTCACGCCGGTCTCGTACACCGACCGGGCCCGCTTCGACAGGGCTCGGCCGAGCCGGTCCATCCGTGCTCGCGTCTGCTGGATGTCGAGGCGCGTCTGCTGGATCTCGCCCGAGGTCCTGACGTAGCGGTCGTAGGCGTCCGAGTACCGAGCGGTGGCCCGGTCGAGCTCGGCCTGGACGGTCTCGAGACGGGACCTGGCGGCGTCGAGCTGGCCCTTCGTGTCCGCCGAGCCCGGGGTCGCCAGCATGAGCGCTGCGATGGAGATCAGCGCGAGGGAAGCCGTGCGAAGCGTCCTGTGTCGTGCTTGCATGGGCGAGGGCCCAGGTCACGCCCGGACGAGAGCCGCGCGAGGTTACCAAGGGCCCGATGACCTGGGCAAACCGGACCGGACGGGCGCCAGAACGGGCGCCTAGAACTTCAGCTCGCAGTTCTCACAGCGGAACTCGCCGGTGGGCCCCGGGGCGCTGTGGCCGCCGCACCGGGGGCAGCGCCGGCAGAGGCCGCCGGTCGCGCACGGGACGGGCTCGGTGGTGGTCCCTGGTTCGTCCCATGTGGTGGCTCCCTCGGCCGGACGAGGGAGCTGGACGGAGAGCAGGTGCATCGGCTCGGGGCCGGCGACGAACCCGTGCGGGTGCTTCGCGCCTCGGCCCACCACCACCCCCGGCGCGAGCGGCACCGGGCTGGGCCCGAACTTCGCCTCGCCGGTGCCGCCGAGCATCACGATCCATTCCTCGGAGTCCGGATGGGTGTGTGCGAAAGCGACCTGGTGCGGGCCGAAGCACTGTAAGGAGAGGTAGTAGTCGGGGCCGGTCGAGATGGGAACGCGGCGAAACCCCGACGGACACAGCTCGGCGAGATCGCCCGGCGAGGTCCGGAAGACGCCGAGGTTGCCGAGGACCTCCGCCAGGTCGCCGATGGCGTGATCGGTCACGACCGCAGTATTCGGCCGCACGCCATTGTGTGCAAGGACCTCATGTGGGGACGTCTCCCCGGTCGATCATGTCTCGAAGGGAGCGCAGCCACTCGAGATGGATCATGTCCTTATCGCGACGCGCCGCTTCCTTCATCGCGATGAGGTCGTCGAGGGAGGCGACCCTCGCCTCGAGCCCGTCGACCTCGAGGGTATCGGCGCCCGCATCCAGATCGTCGAATCCTCGCGTCCCGGAGGGAACACCCATGACGTCGAGCTTCCCCCCCGCGGTGATGAACGTGAACCTGTCGCCCAACTCGAAGGTCTCCGGGTCCAGCTGGAAGGGAAGATCCTCCGGAACACCTGGACCACGGAGATGCGCACCGAGCTCGCGTAGGGCTTCGGCCAGGCCCTCGAGGTTCTGTCGATCCCGTGCGTAGCAGATGTCGAGATCACCCGTGATGACGGGGGAGCCCCGCAGCGAACCGGCGAAGCCTCCGATCACGACGAATCGGACCCCATGCGCGACGAGCGTCCTCAAACACCGATCTGGATCGAACTCAGGCTCGCTCAACGACCCGAGCCCGCTTCTTGAAGTCCTCCAGCACGTTCCATTCGCGGGCCGCTTGTCGCGCACGCTGCGAGGACGTGAGCTTGAGGTTCTCCCAGATGAGCGTGCGATCGACCTGGTCCTCGCCTGGGACACGGATCGGTTCGAGCTCCATGCCGCACTCGCGGATGAGCCGTTCCAGGGTGTCGACCGTTGGAGAGATGACACCCCGCTCGATCTTGGAGATCGAGGGCTGGGCGACGCCGGTGCGCGCAGCCAGCTCCCGCTGGGTGAGGCCGGCTCTGCGGCGGGCCATATTCAGGATCCGCTCGGCGTTCACGCTGCGAGTATAGCGGAAAAGCTATCAGAGGTTGGGACGGCCTACAGCCCCAGGAGGCGGCCGATGACCTCCTTCATGATCTGCGTGCTGCCGCCGCCGATGGGGCCCAGGCGCGAGTCGCGCCAGGCGCGCTGGACCGGGAACTCCATCATGTAGCCGTAGCCGCCGTGGACCTGCAGCGCCTCGTCGGCCGTCCTCCAGGAGAGCTCCGTCGAGAACCACTTCGCCATCGACACCTCCATCGTGGCGTCCTCGCCGGCGACGATCTTGCGGAGTGCGTGATAGGTGAGCGACCGGGCCGCCTCGATCTCGCTGGCGAGATCGGCGAACCGGTGCCGCCAGACCTGGAACTTCGCCACGGGGCGCCCGAACGCCTGCCGGTCGTTCGCGTACTGGATGCCGAGCTCGAGGGTCTGCTCCGCCCCCGCCACCGCGGCGAGCGCCATCACCACGCGCTCCCACTGGAAGTTCCCCATGATCTGATAGAAGCCCTTGCCGACCTCGCCGAGCCGGTTCGCATCCGGCACGCGCACGTCGTCCAGATGGATCTCGCCGGTGTGCGACGTTCGCCAGCCGAGGGTTTCGATCCTCGATGTGGAGACTCCCGGTGTGTCGCGCTCCACGACGAACTGGGTGATCCCCTTGTGGCCGGCGTCCGGATCGGTCTTGCAGGCGACGACGATGAAGTCCGCGATGGTTCCGTTCGTGATGAACGTCTTCGATCCGTTGATGACCCAGTCGCCGCCGTCCGGCACGGCCCTGGTGGTGATGCCGGCCACGTCGGAGCCGGCCCCGGGCTCGGTCACGGCGAGCGCACCGATCCGCTCGCCGGCGATCACCGGGACGATCCAGCGCTGCCGCTGCTCCTCCGAACCGAACCGGTAGACGTAGTAGGGGCCGAGGTCCTTGTGCGCGCCGAGCGCCGCGGCCACGCCGCCGCTGCCGCAACGCGTGAGCTCCTCGGTGATGACGGCGTCGGCGACCAGATCCGGGCCCGTGCCGCCGTAGGCCTCCTCGTACTTCGCCCCGAACAGCCCCATCTTCGCGGTGTCCCGGAACACGGCGCGAACCGGGAAGTCGCCCTCGCGCTCCCACTCCTCGGCGTGGGGGCGCAGCTCGTTCGCCACGAAGTCGCGGACGGCGGTGCGCAGCGCGTCGTGGTCCTCCGTGAACAGGCCGAACCGCGGGATGTCGTGGAAGCGCGAACGATCGGGAGCGAGCTGCATCGGGTCAGGGAGCGAAGCCCGGCCGGGAGAAGTCGACGCCGGCGGTCTTGGAGATGACCTCGCGCATCACCTCGTCGGTCCCGCCGCCGATGCGGATGAGCCGCGCGTCACGCCACGCGCGTTCCACCCAGAGATCGGTGGTGTAGCCGTAGCCGCCGTGCAGCTGCATGCACTCGTTGATGACCTCGTTCACGACCAGGCCCGAGTAGAGCTTCGCCATCGAGATCTCCCGCACCGGGTACTCGCCGCGTTCCCACGCCAGGGCCGTGTCGTACACGAGCTGGCGCGACGCCTCCAGCTTCGTCATCAGCTCGGCGATCTTGTGCCGGTTCACCTGGAAGGACCCGATGGGCCGGCCGAACGCCCGGCGCTCCTTGCAGTACTCGATGGTCCGCTGCAGCGCGAGGATCGACCCCGCGACCGAGCCGGCCACGCCGATCAGCCGCTCCCCCTGCAGCTCCCACATGATCTGGTAGAAGCCCTTGCCCTCCGTCCCCAGGAGTGCCGAGTCGGGCACGCGCACGTCGTCGAAGGCGATCTCCGCGGTGTCGGACGAGCGCATCCCGAGCTTGTCGAGCTTGCGCGAGATGTTGTAGCCGGGCGTGTCCGTGTCGACGAGGAAGAGCGAGAACCCGTCGTATCCCTCGCCCTTGTTCGTTCGCGTCACGAGCGTGATGAAGTCGGCCCGAACGCCGCTCGTGATGAAGATCTTCCGGCCGTTGATCACCCACTCGCCGCCGTCGCGAACGGCCGTGGTCTGGATGTTGGCCACGTCGGAACCCGCGTTCGGCTCGGTGATGCCGAGGCACGCGATCTTCTCGCCCCTGATGGCCGGCATCAGGTAGCGCTCCTTGTGCTCGTCGGTGCCGAACTTCGCGATGGGCGGGGTGGCCATGTCGCTCTGGACGGCCATGGCCATCCCGACGCCTCCCGAGCCGCTCCTCGCCATCTCCTCGGCCAGCACGATGGTGTGGCCCCAGTCGCCGCCCTGACCCCCGAGCTCGGCCGGATACCGCAGACCGAGCAGACCGAGATCGCCCATGCGCTTGAACACCCAGTCGGGGAAGTGGCCCTCCTGCTCCCACTCGCGCGCGTGCGGCGTCAGCTCGCTCTCGACGAACTGCCGGACGAAGGCGCGGAGCTCCTCGTGCTCCGGCGTGAAGAGCGGGTGGAGCATGCGGCGACTCTACGGCATACGCTGGGACGATGGCCGAGGAGCGAGCGCTGCACGACGACTTCCGCCGAGTGCGACCGACGCTCGAGGGCGATCTCGTCCGACTGCGAGCCCGCGAGCTCGAGGACCTGGAACGGCTGAACGAGATGTTCGACGATCCGGACGTCCTGGCCGGGCTCGTGGTGACGTTCCCGCAACCGCTCGAGGGCATCAGGGAGTGGTACGAGGGAACGCGGTCACTCGACGATCAGGTCCACTTCGTCATCGAGACCCTGGCCGGTGAGTCGATGGGGATCTGCGGCCTCCAGAACATCGAGGCCCGCGCACGTCAGGCCCTGCTCGGCATCTGGATCGGCAAACCGTACTGGGAACGGGGCTACGGCACCGACGCCATACGCGTTCTGTGCGGGTTCGGGTTCCGGCAGATGAACCTCCAGCGCATCACCCTGCACGTGTACGAGCCGAATGAGCGTGCCCGTCACGTCTACGAGAAACTCGGCTTCAAGCTCGAAGGCACGATGCGCCGCGCGCAGTTCATCGGCGGCCGCTACGTCGACGACCACGTGATGGGCCTGCTGGTCGAGGACTTCGAGCCGTAACCGTGGGCCGGGCCTCGTGCCCGGCCGGAGATGAGCCCGGCCTACACCTCGTCGCGCATCGCGTCGATCAGGATCTTCGCGACCTCGGGCCTCGAGAACTCCTGCGGCGGCTTCTCGCCCCTGCGGAGCATCTCGCGGACCTTGGTGCCGGAGAGGACCACGCGGACGTCGGTGTCGTGGGGACACGTCTTATCCGACGCCATGCCCTCGCACGTCAGGCAGTAGAAGGAGTGCTCGAAGAACAGGGGCTGGATGCCGAGCTCGTCGGCCTCGAAGTCCTCGAAGATGCGCTGCGCGTCGTACGTGCCGTAGTAGTTGCCAACGCCGGCGTGATCGCGGCCCACGATGAAGTGCGTGCAGCCGTAGTTCTTCCGGCAGATCGCGTGCCAGATGGCCTCCTTCGGGCCCGCGTAGCGCATCGCGGCCGGGAAGACGCTCACCATGGCGCGATCCTTCGGATAGTAGTTCTCGAAGAGCACCTCGTAGCAGCGCATCCTGACCTCGCCCGGCACGTCGTCGGACTTCGTGGCGCCCATCAGCGGATGGAGCAGCAACCCGTCCACGATCTCGAGCGCGCACTTCTGGATGTACTCGTGCGCCCGATGCACCGGGTTGCGGGTCTGGAACCCGACCACGCGCTTCCAGTCGCGCTCGCGAAACGCCTGCCTGGTCTGCGCGGGCGTGAGGCGGTACTGGGTGAAGGTGTCGTGCTCCGGCAGCCGAAGCGCTTTCACGGAGCCCGCCACGATCCAGTCCCCGGCGTCGTGGAGCGCGCTCACGCCCGGATGCTCCAGGTCAGTCGTGCCGAACACGGAGACGGACTCGCTCTCGCGGTCCCGCTTGTAGACCTCCTGGACCTCGAGCACGGCAAGCGGCTGGTCGTCGAGGCCGAGGAGCGTGATGGCCTCGGAGCGGCCGATGCGCTTCAGGCCCTCGTCGTCGAGGGACAGCGTGACCGGGATCGTCCAGGGCAGGCCGTTCGTGAGGTGCATGGTCTCGATGATCGAGCGGTACTCCTGCTCGGGCTGGAACCCCTCGAGCGGCGACAGCGCGCCGACGGCCAGCATTTCCAGGTCGGCCAGCTCGCGCTCGGAGACTCGGTGCTTCGGATAGTTCGTCGCCTCCTCCGCGAGCTTCTCCGCCTCGTCGGGCGACACCAGGAGGTCGACGAGCGTTCCTCCATGGGGGGCGATGGGGTCGTGGTCGAGCATGCGAGACCGGCCTTTCGGGTCGAGGGAGCCGTCAGCATAGCGGGCGGACACGCGGACCCGCTGCAGGCCGCGGCTATACTCGCCGCGGCCCCACATGCGACCACTCCTCCCCGAATCCCTCGTCGAAGATCTCAATGTCCGCTTCGAGAACGCCGAGCCGGGCGACATCGTGCGTTGGGCGCTCGAGGAGTCCGGCCTCGACCGGGTGGCCGTCGCGTCGGCGTTCCAGGCGGAGGGAACGTGTGTCATCCACATGGCCACGCGGATCCGTCCCGAGATCCCGGTCCTGTTCCTGGAGACCGGCTTCCACTTCCGCGAGACCCTCGCGTTCCGCGACGAGGTGGCGCGCGACCTCCGTCTCAACGTGAGGGAGCTTCGCGGGGAGCACACGCCGGCTTCGCAGGCGGTGGAACACGGCGACCGGCTCTACGAACGCGATCCCAACATGTGCTGCGAGATCAACAAGGTCCGTCCGTTCACGCGCGCGCTGCACGACCTCGACATGTGGATCACCGGCCTCCGCCGGGACTCGTCGCCGAGCCGCGCGGCGACTCCCATCGTGGAGCAGTACGAGCTCGAGCCGGGCAAGGCGCTGGTGAAGGTCAACCCGGTGGCGAGATGGTCGCGGCCCGACGTGTGGCGCTACCTGAAGGATGAGGGGCTTCCCCATCACCCGCTGTACGACATCGGCTACGCGCAGATCGGATGCGCGCCGTGCACGAGATTGCGGTTCCCCGGCGAGGACGAGCGCGAGAGCCGCTGGGACGGGTCGCAGAAGGTCGAGTGCGGCATCCACGCCCAGGAGGCCGCGCGGCGCTGAGATGGTGTCGGGCCCGTTAGGAGGGCACGACGAACACGACGTGGCGAAGCGCGAACGAGACCACGGCTTCCGAGCCATCCAACTTCAGGCTCGTGAAGCGAAGCCCCTGGACGATCGACGGGAGCGGGAGCCTGGCCGACGCGATCCTCGCCGCGGCCGGCGTGAGGAGCAGCGCCGATCCCTGCAGCTGCACATCGAGTCCGACGGTGATGCCCTTCGCGGCGACGGAGGCCCGTCCGTCGGAGATCGTCACGGTGAGCGGGAGGCCAGACCGGCGCAACGCGTCGGTGATGTCGGCGCCCGTGAGCACGGCCGTGCCCTGGCCCCTCGCCGCACGGATCTTCCCGCCGCCGCCGGTGATGAGGCGGGAGGAGGGGAACTTCACGTCGTCGAGCTCCACCGACACGCTACGCAGCTGCACGCCGTTGGCGGCGAACGTGTCGGCCGTGAACGTGGCCGAAGGCAGATCGCCGGAGAGGAGATGGGGCGTGAACGGCCACCCTCCGAAGTGGACCGAGGGCTTCTCCGAGAGCCCCAGCGCCGAGCGCACCTCGTCGCCCACAACGGACTGCGAGTAGAGCCTGACGCCGTAGTCGGCCGCGGCGAGCAGCGCCACCGGCACCGCGAGCAGGATCAGCAGTCGGCGCACGGCGGTCAGAAAATCGAGATCCGCACGACGACGCCCTAGGTGACGACCGAGAGGGCGTCGGGCACCAGCTGCACCGACACGTGGTCGACCTCGCCCACGAAGTCGCCGTCGACCTGCACCGGGTACGGCGTCCTGGAGCGGATCTCGAGGGTCCGCGCGTCCGACGTGTAGTCGACGTTGCGGCGCTTCGTGACGGTCCCCGAGAGAAGGACCTGATACGCGATTCTCGGGAGCGAGCGGCGGGTGAGCTTCTTCACCGTGAGCACCTCGAGCCCGCCGTCCATCCTGGCGTTGGGGGTGACCTTGACGCCGAAGCGCTTGAAGAAGGTGTAGGGGTGGGTCCGCCCGATGAGCACGGAGACGGCCTCGAGCGGCTCGCGACGGTCGATCCACACCGTGAGATCGCTCGGCTTCCCGGCGTGCCGCAGGCCCTCTCGGACGACGGAGACCAGACTCAGCCACTCGAACTTCTTTTTCGAGTCGGGCTTGCGCACGTCGACGCGGTGCATGGCCGCGGCGTCGAGCCCGATGCCGCACGAGAAGCAGAAGTACCGGTCGTTGGCCCGCCCGATGTTCAGCCGGCGGGTGCGTCCCTCGGCGGCCGCCCGCAGCGGGTGGCCGGTGGCCTCGACGGGGTCGGACGGGATGCCGAGCCATCTGGCCAGGACGTTCGTCGCTCCGCCGGGGATGACCCCGAGGGCCACATCGGTTCCGACGAGCGCGTTCAGGGTCTCGTTGATCGTGCCGTCGCCGGAGAACACGACGACGAGGTCGAACTGGTCCTGCACGGCGTCGCGCGCCATCTCGGTGGCGTGGTCGCGCGCCTTGGTCTCCACCACGTCGAGCTTGAAGTCCGCCGACAGCGCCTTCTCGATGACCTCGAGCACCGGCCGGGAGACGGTTCGCGCCACGGGGTTGACGAGCAACAGGACCCGCTCCGGCCTTCGAAGCGGGAGCTGCCCGCCGGAGACCGGCGGCAGGAGCGCCACGACCTGGTCGTCACCGACCCGATCGTCGAGGGACGCGCGCTCGCCGTCCACCACCACCGAGCCCGCCGCCGCGATCTGCCCGAAGCGCTCGCCGAACTTGTCGGTGAGCGCGCCGACGATCTCGCCCGTGGTCACGCCGGGGACCTCGAGCTCGCGGTCGCCGGCGATGTCGCGAAGCGCCGCGAACAGCCTCACTCGGGCCACGCGCGCCCCAGGACCTGAGAGAGGGTGCGGGCGATCCGTTCCGCGAACGCCGGCGAGAAGCCGTCCTCCGCATGCCCGAACCGGGATGCGAGCAGGAGCCGCTTCGGCTCGCCGGCCCGCCGGTATAGCCGCCACGCCTCCTCGTCGTCGAAGTAGTGATCGTCGTGGCCGTGCACCACGACGAGCGGCGTCGGCGCGATCTTGTGCACGACGTCCTCCGGAGCCTCGGGGTCGTTCCAGCCCGTGTCGAGGCGAACGCCCAGCGCGCGACACAGCCGTCGCCCGCGAGGCGTGGTGGTCATCCATTGCATCCGTCGTACCGCTGGTGATCCGTGACCCTCCCACCGCGCGGGAACGGAGATGCCGACCACCGCGTCGACGCCGCCCATGAGCGCGGCGTGCCGGAGCACGGCGATGCCGCCCATGGACGCGCCGATCGTCGCGATCTGCGAGTGCCCTCGCCCGCGTGCTTCGCGCAGCACCGCGTCGACGTCCAGGATCTCGCGGTCGCCGAACGTGCACGTGCCGCCGCTGCGACCGTGGCCGCGGAGGTCGCAGGCGTACACCGTGAACCACGTCGACAGCGTCTCCACCAGCCGGCCGACACGCGGCTTGCGGTGCCATCCCATGAACCCATGGCAGAACACGACCGCGGGATCGGCCGTGCCGACGCGGGTGCCGGCGAGCCGGACGCCGTCGGTCGTTGTGATCGACAACGCTTCGATGTCGTGCGTGAATCGGTGCGAACGGACGGTCATCGGCGAGCGCGGCATCCGGCCAAGCCTACTCGGTCTGCTACGCTCGACGAGCCGCCGCACCCGGAGTCACACTTGGCCAGGCTCGTCCTCCTTTCCGACCGCTCCGCTCGCGAAGCGCTTCCCGCCGTCGAGGTCATCGGGCTCGACGTGAAGGTGGAACCGCTCGGCGTGGAGTCGCTCGCGCACCTTCCCGACATCGCGCCGGACGCGGTGCTCGTCGACGCCGCCGACAACCCCGCGCACGCGCACCGCATCCTCAGCGCGCTCGCCGCCGCGGGCACTCGCCTGCCGGTCGTGGTGCTCGTGGAGCGCGCGGACCTGGAGCGATTCGCCTGGCACGAGGTCGCCGACAACCTGCTGTTTCCGGGCGCGTCCGAGATGGAGGTTCGCGTCCGGCTGGCCATGCTCCGCCGCAGGATCGGCGGAGCGCAGGAGGCATCGATCCGCCTCGGTCCATGCGCGATCAACAGCGACACCTATCAGGTGACGGTTGACGGCCGGCCCCTCGACCTCACGTACAAGGAGTTCGAGCTGCTGAAGTTCCTTGCCCAGCATCCGGCCCGTGTCTTCACGCGCGGCGCGTTGCTGCGAGAGGTGTGGGGCTACGATTTCTACGGGGGCACGAGGACCGTGGACGTCCACATCCGCCGCCTCCGCGCGAAGCTCGGGCCCGAGCACGAGCACCTCATCGAGACCGTCCGGGGCGTCGGCTACCGCGCCGCCGACGTGGAGCCGTAGCCTCGATCACGACGCGGGCACGACGTTGCGCGACACCGCGTGCAGCACCGTCTTCATCTGGAACGGCGTGAGCGTGGGGTGCTTGCTGAGGATCCGCGCGGCGAGGCCGGCGACGTGGGGCGCGGCGAAGCTGTTCCCGCTGGACCGCATCGTCCCGCCGCCACGCCACGCCACCTCGAGGTCGATCCCCGGTGCGCCGAACTCCACCGGCGGGCTCGGGTTGTAGTCGATGGCGAACGGGTCGGTCGCGTCGTTCGCGGCCACCGAGACGACCGATGCGTACTCCGACGGGTAGCTGGCTCCGGGAACGTTGTTGATGGCCGACACGAGCAGCGCCCCGCGGAAGTACGCGAGGTCCGCCAGCTCGTGGAACAGGGCGAAGTAGTCGCGGCTGCTCGACGACAGGCTCAGGTTGATGACGCGCATGCCGTGCTCGACGGCCCAGCGGAGCCCGGCCGCGAAGACGACCCCTCGCGTCTTCAGGTTCGTGCCGAGCACCCGGACGCTGTGCAATCTCGCCCGAGGTGCGACGCGCCTGATGATCGCCGCGCACGCGGTGCCGTGTCCGAACAGGTCCTCGTGCGGTCCTTCGAGGACTCGCGTCTCGCCGGGGGAATCCTCGTCGTACTCGAACGCGATCCACCCCTCGACCCCGCCAACCGCCGGATGTTCGGCATCGATCCCGCTGTCGATGATGGCGACGTCGACGCCGGCGCCGTCGGCTCCATCCCATGCCCACTCCCGTGTCACGACGGGAGGCAGCTCGGTGACGGCCTCCCGCAGCGTCCCCTCCTCGAACGAGGACGACCAGGCCGGCCTCATCCGGTGGAGCCGGTCGATCGGGCGTAGGACAGGAAGTCCTCCAAGAGGCGGAGCGCCACGCGTCGCTCGCGAGCCCCCAACCGTCCCAACTCGGCGAAGCGGGCGGCCAGCTCGGCGAGGTCGGCTTCCTCGCGGTCGCCGTCGTCGCGGACGGCCTCGAGCGCCGCACGAAGGTCCGCGCCCTCCGCCGCACGAGCCAGCGCTGCCAGCAGCACGCCGGCGAGCTGCGAGGACGAGCGTTGCGTCTCGATGGCCAGCGCGGCCTGGCGGGCGAAGACCCCGAGCAGCTCGAGATCGTTCCCCATGCCCGCCTCACCTCGCCGGGGATCGAGCACCTCGATCACGCCAAGTGCCGCGCGCTCTGTCTCCATCGGCATGGCCAGGATGGCCGACGGCGCGTACCCGACCCGGTCGGCGACGTCGCGGGCGAACCGAGGGTCCCGTGACACGTCCTGGATCGCGACCGGCTGTCCCGATGCCAGGGCCCACCCCGCGATCCCCTGGCCGATCGGCATCCGCATGCCGGTGACCTCCCGCTCGGCGCCGCCCACGACCACGTGGAACACGAGCTCGTCGCCTTCGACGAGCGCGATCGAGCATCCCTCGGCGTCGAGGAT
>JBHELK010000098.1:0-9384 GCA_046263085.1 Actinomycetota bacterium | reverse complement strand
CCACAGGCCCTCGACCGGGCCGCGGTGACCCTCGGTCTCGATCGCCTGGCGGAGCTTCTGGTTGATCCCGCGAACCTCAGCCGGGCTGGTGGCCGGGTCGTAGCGGACGGAGGTCAGCCCGAGCAGGTCGCTCGGGAGCTTCGAACCGTTTGCGTGGAGGATGAACGTGCGGCGGATGCCGAGGGCGCCACCGAACAGCCCGGCCTCGAAGACGACGTTGTCGCGCGGCGATGCCTGGCCGGACTCGGACGCATCTGTCGTGGTCCAGTCGTCCTGGGCGAACACGAACGCGGCGAAATCGACCTCCTGGGCGAGTTCGACCAGCCGGTCGAGGGTGGACCGCCCCGGGTTGAACGTGGTCGTCCAGGGCTCGACGTCGGCAACGTCCTCGAGCCCGCGCGTGATCGCCTCGAGCAGTTTGGCCTGCTTGCCCGACGACCCGAGGAAGATGCGCGGCCTGTTCATGCGCGCTTCATGATGACAAACTCGCGGGCTCTCGACTGCGGTCACAACCCTTTGAGCTCGGGAGACCCTGCCGCCGGAACCATCTTGTGTGCGACGATTGCCCGATGGTTGATCGACGGCTTCCGTGGCTCCTCTCGATACCGCTCATGGTCGCCGGGTCCTTCGCAGCCCATTCGTTGGGCTTGCTCTTCTTCGGTCGGTCCTCGGCGGCGGTAAGCGATGGCGACGGAGGGATAGAGGTCGCCCGCCGCGCGGACCACGGCCTCCTCACGGTACTCCCGCTGGTCGCGGGCGTGGCGATGGCGATCGTCCTCGTGTTCGTGGCGATCCGCGTCGTCAACAGGCTCCGACTTTCTCGACTTGACGGGTTGTCGCCGGGATGGTTCCTCGCACTTCCGCTCCTCGGGTACGCGATCCAGGAGGTGATGGAGCGGCTTTTCCACGCGGAGGCCGTCTTCTTCAATCCGGCTCATGAGCCTGCCTTTCTTGCCGGACTGCTTCTCCAGCTGCCGTTCGGGGTGCTGGCGTATCTCATCGGTCGCGCAGTCTTGCGACTGGGCACGCAGCTGGTTCGATCAGTCGCGGGAGGCACAGCGCACGCCTGGGCACCTTCCCGTCGACTGGCCCGGATCCATCCCCTTCAGACCATCCGGCCCCGCATTCCGGTACTCGCGCTCGGACACTCCGTCCGAGGGCCTCCGGTGATCGCCTCCGCCTGATCGAAAGCGAGCCGAATGCCTTTCCGGCGTCGTCTGCGCTGGTCCGCGTTCGGCTCAGACGAGGGAGGTCGACCATGCAAGGACATACGGGCCGCATGCGGGCCACGCTGATGCTGCTGCTCCTGGCATCTGCCGTCCTGTTCGCCGTGGGGGCAGCCGTTGAACGACACCATCATTCGGAGCGAACGTCGACCGAAGCGGGGGGTCACGTGGAGGGCGGTGATGAGGGAGGAGGAGAATCGCACCATGTCGAGAGTGGCTCGCCCGAGCCCAGCTCGGAGAAGCTGCTCGGGATCGATCCGGAGGCACCCTGGATCGTGGCTATCGGCGTGGCAGTCTCGGTTCTCCTCGCCGCTGCGGTCTGGGCGGTGAGGCGAGGATCCGTGCTGATGCTTGCCGTTGTGCTCGGACTGGCGTTCGCTGCACTCGATCTCAGAGAGATGGTGCATCAGATCCATGAATCGAGGCCGTCACTGATGACCGTATCGATCGTCCTCGCTGTGCTGCACTTCTCGGTGACGGCTGTAGCCGCGATCCTGGTGCGGAAACGCCCCATGCGTCCGCGGACCGCCTGACCTTGTAGATCGCCGTCTGCCGTCGCTACGCTGGACTCGCCGAGCTCTGCTCCGGCCCCCGTGTAGCGACGGACAGGCGCCGCGGTCCTCTTCGGCCCGCAGGAGACCTGCTTGCGGTGGACGTGAGATCCCAAGCCATTGGGATCTTGATCCGCGCTAGCAACATCCGTACGTTGCATCGTTCAGGGCCTGCCCTACCTCGAACGCCTCGGCCACGGGCAGGATGAGTGCGCCCGGATGGGCGCGAAACCATTCACCGGCCGCCTCCTGTGAGCGGAAGAAGTGCACCTCGTTACAGAACCCGCCGCGCAGATTGCACGAGTCCTCCGGCATCACGATCGACACCACCGCCGTGGCCGGATCGACCCGCTCGATGCCTTCGGGACCGATCTCGACCTGGACGAGGTCGCCGGTAGCCCGGCACGGCGACTCGATCCGCGCGCTGGTTCCAAGGATAGAGGGATACATCAACGTGTCGAGGGCGCACCACGTGTAGAGCTGGCGACCGTCGATCTCGAACCGATGCTGGGTGGGACGCAGGGTCAGCCCCATGCCAACCAGGTTCCCGTCCTCATCGAATTCGGTATCGGGGAACGCAGCCAACCGCGCCTTGACCTCCTCCTGAGGGACGCCCGTTGCCGCCGCGATCTCGACCGGCGCGACTGGCTTGCCCCGCGCGAGGAGTCGCAGGAGAGCTGGCCCAAGGACACCGATCGGCTCGCCGGCCGGCGTCCGGCGCAGCGTTCGCGCGAGTTCGGTGGCAACTTCTTTGACGTTCGGCGACGGCATGAGTTCTCCTCCTCCGGATCCACTGCGTGGGGTCACTGCACGTCCTGGTGCTACGTCCAATCGGGACCGATGCGCGTGCAGCTCGCCAGTCGTGCTGCCGCGGCGGCGGCGACGCCGTCCGCATCGCTGAGCAGGCCGTCGAGACCGTCGAAGGTCAGGCGATAGACGACCTGACGACCGCGCCGCTCGCTTTCAACGAATCCGCAATGGCGCAGGCAGGCGAGATGGGCGCTCACCCTCGGTTGCAGTCCCCCCACGGCCGCAACGAGCTGGCCTGCCGAGCACTCGCCTTCGGAGAGGATCTCGATGATTCGAAGCCGGGTGGGATCACCAAGGACCCGGAAGAACCGCGCCATGGTGACGCTACCGGTTACCTTCGGATCCTTGGCGGCCGCCGTCCGCATCGGCTGTATTATACGGGAAACCGTATACGTCGGCTGTGTTCGCGGTGGCGAGCGATCATCACCCGCCGCCGCGATGTCGAGGGGATGGCATGGCGCAGATCACGATCCTCTACTTCAACGGATGTCCAAGCTGGCAGGTCGCTGCCGCCAGGGTGCGCGACGTCACCGGCCAGGAGCCAGAACTCGAGCGCGTCGAGTCGGCCGAGGAGGCAGAGCGACTGCAGTTCCGCGGCTCGCCCACCATTCTCGTCGACGGGGAAGACCCGTTCGCCGACGAGTCTGCGCCGGTGGGACTGGCATGCCGCCTGTACCGCACTGAGGACGGCGTCGACGGTTCTCCGTCCATGGCGCAACTCCGCGCAGCTCTGTGAAGGTCAAGGAAACTGAACTTCGAAGTGACGACGGTCCAGCGTGGCAAATTCGGCGGCGCGCAGTCGCTCGGCAGCCACAGAGGCGTCGATAGTCCCACCGGAACATCTCGGTATTCGGCGACCAGCTCGGCAGGCGTACGTCCCGTGGCAGTATGCGCCGCATGAGGGTCACGATCCTCGACGACTGGTTCGACACGCTTCGCGAGTTGCCGTGCTTCGAGAAGCTCACGGGGCACGAAGTGACCGTGTGGAACGACCATGTCGACGGCATCGACGCGCTGGCTGAGCGACTGCAGGAATGCGAGGCGCTCGTACTGATCCGAGAGCGCACGGCGATCGGTGCTCCCCTCCTCGAACGCCTGCCCCGGCTGCGATTGATCAGCCAGCGGAGCGTGTACCCGCACATCGACGTAGACGCGTGCACCCGACTCGGGATCATCGTCTCGTCGAACATGCACTCGGACACGCCCTCGTACGCGGCCGCCGAGCTCACCTGGGGCCTTGTGCTAGCTGCGATGCGCCAGATCCCGCAGCAGATGGCGTCACTACGAGCCGGCGCCTGGCAGATGGGTGTCGGGGATTCGCTTCGCGGCAAGACCTTGGGGATCTACGGCTACGGGCGGATCGGCTCCGTGGTGGCCGGATACGGTCGGGCCTTCGGAATGCGTGTTCTCGTGTGGGCCCGCGGAGAGTCCCTCGATCGGGCGCGCGCTGATGGATACGAATCCGCGCAGAGCAAGCGGTCATTCTTCGACGACTGCGACGTGTTGTCGCTCCACATGCGGCTCGTGCCGGCAACGCGAGGCATCGTCACCTCGGTGGACCTCGCCGGCATGAAACCCTCATCGCTGCTGGTGAACACGAGTCGGGCTGCGCTCATCGAACCGGGCGCGCTGATCTCGGCGCTGCAAGCGGGACGGCCCGGGATGGGGGCCGTCGACGTCTTCGATGAAGAACCGCCCCGCGATTCGTCGCATCCGCTGTTCCACATGGCCAACGTCGTCGTCACTCCACACATCGGGTACGTGACAAGGGACGAGTTCGACCTTCAGTTCTCAGACGTCTTCGACCAGATCAACGACTACGATGCCGGAACACCGACGAACGTCGTGAATCCCGACGTCCTGCCGCACCAGCGATGAGGGTCGGTGGACCCAAGGGGACTGTAGACGGAGCCTCCCTCGTAGAGAACACCTTGCTTGATGAGGACAGAAACCGGATCGCGCGGATGATAGAAGGGGCTTCGCGCCGACTTGATGTCCGGAGGAACGAGTTCACGTCGGCCGTGCTGGCCTCCCGGCCAGCAGTTCGGACGGCATCTTCTATGCCATACGACGTCGTTGATGTGCCACCACAGTCGATTGATCCCAGGCGGTCGTACACACGGTCCGTAGGAGAGTCGTCGCCCATCCGTCAGCCCGATGGTCAGTTTCCGGCCAACCATGCATTGATCTGGGACCGGCATCGGAAGAGGAATCGGGACGAACGCCAGGATCTTGTCGATCGGCCATTCTCCTTGGCCAGCGCGTCGCTGGAACCGCGGGCCCGGCGCCCCATCGGGAGCATGCCGCAGAAGGTGAATCTCCTTGATGTCGGGAAGCCGGATACCGGCTACGTCCGCCCCCGCGGCTTTCGGTTTTGTCGTGCTGTCACCTGATCCGGTGCAGGATGCAGTAACGGCGCACAGGACAATGGCTAAGAACAGCTTCTCCAGAACAGCCGGATGAGTGGTGATCAACACACTCTATGACGCTGGATGGGACGCGTTCAGTTTCCCTTCGTGAGGAAAGCATTCTTGCCTTTCGGGTTGAACCGCCCCTTCGCAGCCTTCAGCTGAGCTGCTCGGCCAGTCCGATGATGATGCCCTCAGGCCCACGCATGAAGCAGAGCCGGTAGACGTCCTCGTACTGCGCGATCTCGCCGACGAGTTCGGCACCGTGGCTGCGCAGGCGGGCAACGACGTCGTCGATGTCGTCGACGGCGAACATGATGCGCCGTATGCCCAACGTGTTCGCCGGCGCGCTCTCCGGCTCGGCTCTGACCGCCGGCGGCGTGTGGAACTTCGTCAGCTCAACCCGGCCGTGGCCGTCCGGGGTCCGCATCATGGCGATGTCGGCACGGACGTCGTTGAGCCCGACGACACTGTCCACCCAAGGGCCCTCGACCTGCGTCTCCCCTTCCAGCTCCATGCCGAGTTCGGCGAAGAACGCTTTGGCAGCCTCGAGGTCGTCGACAACGACGAGAACGTTGTCCATCCGCTGAATCGCCATGTCCCCCGAGTATAGGGGTCGGATTTTTGACTCTTGTCGGTAAGGGGTGACGCCGCCTGCTCGTGCATCTCGGCGTCAGTGGAGCGATCGGATCGCTCCCGGTTCGGAGCGAGAGTGCTAACGCCGGCCGCCGTTGCTGATCCGCCCGGTGCGCTTCCTCGTCGCATGAGCCCGGGTCGGCTCCCTAACCCCCCCGATGGCTGTGCAGTTGCACACAGGGATCCCGCGGAAGGCGCGGAACCCTGTGATCCGTGCAGACGAATCGACACGATGCTCGGACCCGAAGGTGTTTGGCAGTCGGGCTCCTGCTCGCGATTGTCATCGTCGCGAATGCTGCCGGGGGGCCGGCGCACGCTGAGGCCGGGTCTGCGTCCAGATGGGTCCTTGCAGACGGTCACGCGGATCCCGGCCAGCGCCTCGGGGAGACCCTCACCTACGACACGGCAGCGGATCAGATGATCCTTTTCGGCGGGCAGCGGCCGAACGTGGTCGTGAACGACACCTGGGCGTGGAGCGGCTCGAGGTGGACAAGGTTGAACCCCGCCACGTCCCCGCCGGCCCGGGTCTGGGCGGCCGCGGCCTACGATCCCGCCTCGTCGAAGATGGTTCTGTTCGGAGGGAGCGACGGGAGCGGCGGTGCACTCGGCGATACCTGGAGCTGGGACGGCTCCACCTGGACCCAGATGCATCCGTCAACGGCCCCGAGCGCACGGTGGGGCGCGTCCATGTTCTACGACCCGGCGACGAAGCGGGTCGTGCTGTTCGGTGGCACGCCTGGGCTCACCGGCCCCGACGACGGCGATACGTGGACGTGGGACGGCTCGAGCTGGAGTCCGCAGCTCGCGGCAGTGAGCCCGCCGCCTCGATCGTTCGCGGCGAGCGCGAGCGGGAGCGGTTCGACCCCCCCGGTGCTCTTCGGGGGCGAGAGCACCCACGAGCTTCCGCTCGCCGACACCTGGACGTGGGACGGCGTCGCGAAGCTGTGGAACCCCCACCTGATGACCGATGGGCCGGCCGGCCGGACGCGCGCCACCATGGCATACGACCCGGCGCTCAGCGGGGCCGTGTTGTTCGGCGGAAACGTGACCTTGCAGGGCGGCACGGCCGAGACGTGGCTCTGGAACGGGGCCACGTGGGAAGCGCTGAGCTCGCCCTCGAGCCCATCGGCGAGAGGGGAGAGCGCGATCGCATTCGATCCACGTGTCGGCCTCCTCGTCCTGTACGGAGGGAGCGGGGCAGGCGCGCTCGATACGTGGATCTCCGACACGTGGTCGTTCGACGGACGGACATGGAATGAGCAGGACGTCGGGGCACCGTCCGCCCGACTGTGGTCGATGGGCGCGCGCGCCTCCGAGGGCGAGGTCGTGCTGTTCGGCGGTCAGGGCGCGTACGGCCAGAACCTCCGGGACACGTGGACGTGGGATGGGAGTTGGCATCGTGTATCGAGCGGCGGGAACGGCCAGCCCCCGGCGAGGTACGGAGGCGCCATGGCCTACGACACCGCCCTCGGCGAGACGGTCCTGTTCGGTGGTCGGGGCGACGCCGGCTACCTCGGTGATATGTGGACGTGGACCCAGGAAGGCGGGTGGTCACCCGCCCCAGAAGGTGATGCGCCGGTGCCGGCGGTGTTCGTCAGCATGGCCTATGACCCGTCGACGCACCAGGTCGTGGCGTTCGGCGGGTGCTGCCACGCCGACGGCAACGGCTGGGGCGACACGTGGATCTGGGACGGGGCAACTTGGACCGAACAGGAGCCGGCCGATGGGCCTTCGGGGCGATTCGGTGCGTCCATGGCCTACGACCCGACGCTCGGCGAGGTCGTGCTCTTCGGTGGCGTGAACGCGCTGCCGAACTCGGCGGCCGCGGACACGCCGAGCCTGCTCAACGACACGTGGGCCTGGGACGGCTCATCGTGGACGGAGCTCCATCCAGCCCATACCCCGCCCGGCCGAGAGATGGCCTCGATGGCCTACGACCCATCGATGACGAACCTCGTGCTGTTCGGTGGCTGTGTCGACGTCGACTACCCGACGATCTGTCCCGGGCGGACCATCGCCGGGCAGGCCGCGCTCGGCGATACGTGGACGTGGGACGGGGCCGACTGGACCGAGAGCGATGACCAGGTGGCGCCCGCCGCTCGCGACGGCGCCCTCGCCGTGGAGGGAGACGCCACACATCGCATGTTGGTTTTCGGCGGGCAGGGGAACGAAGGGACCGGCTCGTACGGCGGCAACTTCCTGCGGGACACCTGGACCCGGAGTCCGTAGCGAGAGCATCGGAACCCCAGAAGTGCAGACGCGATCGTTGCGTTTGACACGTGCGGCACTTTCACCCGCGGGGGCGACAAGCCTGTCGAACCGCAGAAACGGCTTGGCAAAGCCGTAGTCACGAAGGAAGCGAGTCAGGGATCGAGCCACCGACTCCTGTCCTCCGGCAAATCGTTGGAGTCCGGTTCGCCGAAGACAAGCCGGCTCGTTCACCCTCCTCCCCGCCGACGCCTGACTTCCTTCAGAAGGCCGGTACGTCGCTCGGGCAGCTCCGGTTGTTCTCGTCGGCGTCCCACACGCCGTCTCCACACTTCGGAGTGCAGTCGCCAGGTGCGTTCCCGTGGTTCTCACCTCGACTCGGTTCGCACACGCCGTCGAGTGCCGAGGGTGTGGGAAGCGGCGGCGAGTTGGGCCACAGCGAGGGAGAGCCGTTGTCTCCGGTGGGCCCCGGGTTCGGGAACCAGATCGTGAGGACCCATTCTGTCAGGTCCTGCGTTCTGGTCCACCCCGGCCCACCCAGGGATGCTCCCAGGGAGGGGGAGTTCTCCAGGCCGACGAGCGCAGGGAGGTCGAGCGCGTCGGGGGAGCCCGCGACGGAGTGGCCCGCGAAGTACACGAGATCCACCATCTGGTCGGGCTCGCTGTAGAGCAGCCAGACCGCTGAGAGCCCCCTGCGCGCAGCAGTGTCGAGGATCTGCGGCCAGGTGTCGGCGAGCCGCTTGCGGATGGAGACGCCGCCCATCGACCATCGCTCGGTTCGCATCACCGCGCGCGAGGTCTCGACCGGAGCGAAGTCGTGAGCTCCGAACGTTCGCCAGGCGTGGCAGTCGGGATGCAGGAAGTAGGGCCGGTCGAGGAAGTGCCCGCCGTCGAGGATGAACGAGTTCGTGACCCAGTCGAGGTAATCCCGAGCGTGCTGGTACGTGTCGAACAGGTACCGCCCGCCCGACCAGGGATCCCCGCCCTCGGCATCCGGACCCAGCGGAAGGTGCTTGGAGAGCATGCCCGGACGCCGGGTCATGTAGATTCGATCGCGTTCGATCACCGGCGCGATCCGGTCGGGAGGATACGTCGCCGGGATCTGGAAGTCGCACGTGAACGCACCCTCTGCGGCCACCTCCGTCCCCGAGGAGCCCGATCCTCCCGCCGAGGCGACCGTCGATGTCAGCACCATCGACACGATTCCGAGGACGATTGCCATCCCTCTCGCCTTCTTCATCGCGTCATCTCCCTGATCGCGGTCTGGTATGTACGAGCGTGGGGCGGGGACGAGCCCCGCCCCACGCGGTCGTGCGTGTCGCTAGCAGGGGTCCGGGGGCCACTCCGAGAGGACCCGGGAGGACTGTCCGATCAGGACGCGGCCCGTCTCGGCCGAGAACGACTTGCCGGACTGGGCGTCCACCTCGTTCTGGAACGCATGCAGGATGTTCACCGCCGGGCAGGGCTGACCCCGCTCGCCGGCCGTCTCGCTCGCGTCCACCTTCGCCAGCAGTGAGTGCTGCGACGGACCCGTGACGAGCTCCA
>JBHELK010000097.1:0-3386 GCA_046263085.1 Actinomycetota bacterium | reverse complement strand
CGTCATTGACGTGACAAACCCCCCCGAACCCGGCACCTCGGAGGCCAGGTTCCGCGGCCTCGACTACGTGATCCTGTACGTGTCGGACCTGGACCGATCGATCGCGTTCTACCGTGACGACGTCGGTCTGCCCTTCAAGTTCTCCGAGAACGGATACGCGGAATTCGCCACCGAACCGAGCAAGTTCGCGCTGTTCGACCGCTCCCTGGTGAAGGGCCTCATCGGACGGGAGATCTCCGCCGGGGGGCCGCAGGGCGAGGTGGCCTTCGTGGTCCCGGACGTCGACGCCGAGGCCGACCGGCTCCGCCGATCCGGGGTTCGGATCCTGTCGGGCCCGGTCGATCGGCCCTGGGGACACCGCACCCTGCACGTGCTGGACCCCGACGGCTTCGTCGTGGAGTTCGCCCAGGAGATCCCGCGATCCGTCGGCTGAGAGAAGTCAGGCTCAGATCCTTCGCCTCGAGCCGTTCGGATGGGTTCGCTGGGAAGTCCCATCTCCTGCTGTGTAGATGCCCCAAGGGGGTGGAAGCGAAGGAGTCCGTGCGAATCTACGATCCCCCTCATGAGCCGAGTCCCCTGGTTAGTAATACCGGTCTCCCTCGCGCTTGCTGCGGCAGTCCCGGCTCTCTCTCCCGCCTCGAGCTCTGCCGGGGGCTCATCCGCCGGCCAGCTTGACCAAAGCTTCGGTATGGGCGGAGCGACGGTCCAGCAGTTCGGTAACCCTGCAGAGGGGAACGCCATCACCATTGAGAGCGACGGAACGATCGTGGTCGCCGGGGAAGTCTCGCGGAGCCGACGCTCCAGCCAGTTTGCCGTCGTTCGGTACACGAAGTCCGGCGAAGTGGATAGCGCTTTCGGGCGCGATGGTCATGTGTCCACGAAGTTTGGGATCGGAAGGACGACGAGCTTCGTCACGTCGATCGTGTCACTGTCGAATGGGAAGGTGTTGGCGGCAGGCGATGGGGATGGGCAGATGGCCTTTGCTCGCTACACCGCCAATGGAGGGCTGGACCCTAGGTTTGGGCACGACGGGAAACGGCGGGTGCTCTTCGCGAAGGCCGGATCGATCGTATCCGGACTGGTGGTCCAACCCGACGGCAAGACGGTAGCCGCAGGAACCGTTTTTCGGAGGAACCCGGGGGACCAGCTTGCGCTTGTCCGGCTTCAAGGCGATGGGTCATTGGACCACTCGTTCGGAGGAGATGGACGGGTCCGCACCTCACTTTCGGGGAACGTCGATGCCCGAGGCGTGGCATTGCAAGAGGATGGCAAGATCGTGGTTGTCGGGATCGGTGATCCGACGCCGGGGGTTCGGGGATCGAGCCTCGTCGTCGTGCGCTATCTGCCCAACGGTTCGCTGGATGCGGGTTTCGGCCAGGGAGGCGTCGTGAGGCAGATCATCGGAGAGGATGAGCCGACAGGAATCGCGATCGCTCCCGACGGGGGAATTCTCCTGCTGACACGAGATGCAGTGGGGCGGCTGACGACCGATGGGAGCTTCGATGCCGAGTTCGGCAACCAGGGTTGGCGAGGTATCGGTGATGGGGACTTCTCCGCCCTCGTGATCCAATCTGATGGTCGCATTGTCCTGGGGGGCGAGTCGATCGATTGCACGTTTGCCCTCTGGCGGGTGCTGCCGGATGGGACGATGGATGACAGCTTTGGAGACGGCGGCGAATCGACCGTGCCGGTGCCGAACCACGAGTTCGGGGTCTACCGCGGCCTGGCGCTCCAGGCCGATGGAAAGATCCTGGCGGCAGGGACCGCAACCGCGACGGCGTGTGGCATTGACGAGGCCGTGGCAGTCGCGCGATACCTGGACACGTAGCGGGCCGGCCGCATGGCCGCCCCTTGTCGGCGCTGGCTGGATCAGCTTCCGAGGATGTCCTGGACCGCGATCGTCAACTGGGGGAGCGCTTCGGGTGAGAGGTCGTCCCCGGGACCGGCCGAGGAAACGCCTCTGTAGGCATCGCCCTGGGCGCCGCGGTGCACCTCGACCCGGCGCCCGGCCACGTCGACGATCCACACCTCGCGGATCCCGGACCGGGCGTAGAGCGACAGCTTCGGGCCTCGGTCGTAAGCAAGCGAGGTCTCGGACACCTCGATGAGAAGGAGGACGTCGTTCGGCTCGGGATGGGCCGTCGAGTAAGCGTCGGGGTGTGGGAGCAGAAGCGCCACGTCGGGCTCGGGCTCGCTGAAATCGCTCAGGCGAACCGCTCCCTGGATGCGCACGATCGCCTCGTCCCCGACCGCGATCACGAGGCGCTTGTTGAGGCGGTCGACGATCGAGCCGTGCGGCGGGCCGATCGGGCTCATCGCCACGATCTCGCCGTCAATGAGCTCCACCCGGTCTTCAGGGCCGAGGATCCCCGCCTCGGCCATGCGATAGTACTCATCGACCGTGAAGCGACGCGTCTCCGGTCTGACAGCCATCGTGGAACCCATGGTAGCCCCCTCCACTCCGTCATCGTCCGGGACACCGTAGGGAGGGGGAGTGACACGGATCCCCCGGTGCCGTTCCGTGACGGGGGCGGGCCCTACACTGGACGGGTGGCGACCGAGACCGAGGCCACTTCCCCTCTGCTCGAAGCGCTGAATCCCGTTCAGCGTGAGGCCGTCCTGCACACCGAGGGCCCCGTGCTCATCGTGGCCGGTGCGGGGTCGGGCAAGACCCGGGCGCTCACGCACCGCATCGCCTACCTGATCCGCGAGCAGAAGGTCTCCCCGTACTCGATCCTGGCCATCACCTTCACGAACAAGGCCGCCCGGGAGATGGTCGACCGGGTGGAGCACCTCCTCGGCACCCGCATCGCCAAGGGGATGTGGATCCTCACGTTCCACTCGAGCTGCGCCAGGATCCTGCGCCGGGAGCACAACCACCTCGGCATGCCCTCGACGTTCTCGATCTACGACGAAGGCGACACCACGCGGCTCATCACCATGGTCCTGCGCGATCTGAACGTCGATCCCAAGCGGTTCCCGCCCCGTGCCATGGGGTCGGCCATCGGCAGGGCCAAGGACCACCTCATCGCCCCCGAGCAGGCCCTGAAGGACGCCGGCAACTTCTACGAGAAGACCGTGGCGCAGGTGTATGCGGACTACGAGCGCCGCAAGCACGCCGCGGGGGCGATGGACTTCGACGACCTCATCTCCGAGACCGTGCGGCTCTTCCGCGACCATCCCACCGTACTCGAGCACTACCAGGAGCGGTTCCGCTTCATCCTGATCGACGAGTACCAGGACACGAACCGGGCGCAGTACCACCTGGTGAACATGCTCGCGGCGAAGCACCGCAACCTGTGCGTCGTCGGCGACGCCGACCAGGGCGTGTACTCCTGGCGCGGCGCCACGATCCAGAACCTCCTGGACTTCGAACGCGACTATCC
>JBHELK010000096.1:0-13285 GCA_046263085.1 Actinomycetota bacterium | reverse complement strand
GCGGGGTACAGCGAGCCGTAGGAAACCTTCCAGAAGGCGCCCAGCGTGTCGGCCAGCCGCTTCGACAGCTGGTAGCCGTGCATGGCGCGCTCTTTCAGCAGGCCCAGGATCGCGAGTTCGAGCATGACTCCCCTCTACCGTCCGGTAGATATCGATTCGATATATCGAGTCGACATATTACTTCGATAGGTCGGGCCGTCAACCAGCCGCCCCAGCGAGGGCTGTTCCAGCGTGAAGTCCTCTATCCTTCGCTGCGCATGGCACGAGTCCTCCTCATCGGTTGGGACGGCGCCGACTGGAGGATCCTCGATCCGCTCCTCGAGCAGGGTGCGCTGCCGAACCTGCAGTCGCTCATCTCGAAGGGGGCGCGCGGGGTCCTCAAGTCCACCATCCCGACGCACAGCTGGTCGGCCTGGCCGTCGTTCCTGACGGGGGTCGACCCGGCGGATCACGGCGTGTACGACATCCTCGAGACCGTCCCCGGAACCCACAAGCAGTTCCCCGTGACCTACCGCTCCATCAAGGAGCGCACGTTCATCCCGGACCTCACCGCCGCGGGCAGGGAGTCGCTGCTGGTGAACATCCCGCTCACGTTCCCGCCGCCGGACATGAAGGGGCGGCTCGTCGCGGGCGGTGTGCTCCCGAAGGGCCGCGACTTCACGCACCCCGGGCCGCTGGCCGCCGAGCTCGAGAAGAACGGGACCCCGTGGCCGATCAACGGCATGAGCTGGACCACGTACCGCAACAAGCCCGAGGCGTTCATGGACGAGGTGTTCGACGTCACGAGAGCCCGGATCAAGGCCACCGAGTTCCTCATCGACCAGAGCGGCTGGGACCTCGCGGCGGTGGTGCACTTCTCCACCGACCGCGTGCAGCACTGCCTCAGCGAGTTCGTGGCCCCCGACCACCCGGACTACGCGCAGCGCTCGAAGGAGAGGGTCGCGGAGCGGATCCGCGACGCCTACCGGATGATCGACGACGCGCTCGGCTCCGTGCTGTCGCGCGCCCGCGACGACGACCTCGTGCTGTTCATCTCCGACCACGGCTTCCAGTCCTGCACGCGATGCGTGCACATGGATCACCTGCTGCGCAAGCTCGGGTTCCTCAGCTTCACCGCGAAGAACGTGCTGTTGGGACCGATGCAATGGGGCGCCATGCGGCAGGCCGCGCGCAAGGTCTACGACATCCTGGGGCTCCACGGGAAGGTGTCGCTGCCCCAGCCGGTGAACTGGGCCAAGACCCGCGCCTACACCACCATCCGTTCCACCGGCGAGGGGGTCTCCGTCAACCTCCAGGGCCGAGAGGTCGACGGCATCGTCCCCCCCGAGGACTACGACAGGGTCCGCGACGAGGTCGCCGGCGCCATCGGCGACTTCATCGACCCGAAGACCGGCCGCTCGCCCGTGAAACACGTGTGGCGCCGCGAGGAGGTCTTCAAGGGCAAGCACCTCGAGATGGCGCCGGACCTGCTGTTCGAGCCGGCCGAGGGCTACTCGCTCACGCACGCGAAGTCGGCCGTCGAGGACGCGGACTGGGTGAGCGGCGATCACCGGATGGACGGCGTCATCGTCGCCGCCGGCCCCCAGGTCACAGCAGACGCGTTCTCGGAGCCGGCGAACCTCGTCGACATCGCACCAACCATCCTGGCGGCCCTCGACGCTCCCGCATCCGTGCAGCACACCGGCAAGGTGCTGAAGCAGGTCGTCGGCGACGCTGCGACCGTGAAAGCCGGCGCTCCGATCGGCATCCCCGGCATGGCCGAAGAGGGGGCAGCGGTCACCGACACCGAGGCGGACGAGATGGAGGAACATCTTCGGGGGCTGGGCTATCTCGAATGAGCTGTTCGGTGGAGGTCGCACTGGTAGGTCGGCCGGGCTCGCTGCGCGGGGGGCGCTCCGCTTCGCTGCGCTCCTTCGCGGGCGCTACGCGCTTCTGATGCTCAGAGCCCCCGCTCCGCGAACCCGTCCGCCCATTCCGTGAGCAATCCGAGAAACCCTCCTTCTGGGTTTCGGTCGGCTGTTGAGTCCGTGTTGCCTCGGGCTCGGTTCGGGGATCAGCGGGACATCCTCGGGGGGGCGGGGCAGAACGTCATCGGACTGGCAGCGGGGGTGCTGGCGACGTTCGTGACGCAGATCGTGATGACGCGGACGTTGCATCCGGCGCTGTTCGGGGTGGTCACGGTCACCACGCAGTTCGCGTTCATCGCCAGTACCGCTACTCGGTTCGGGATGGACGTGGCGAACGTTCGGCTGGTGGCGATCCGGGTTGGGGCCGGGGAGCGGGGGCGGGTCCGAGGTCTGGTTCGGAAGTCCGCTGTGGTCTCCACTGTGGTGTCCGTCGCGGTGGCGATCGTGGTGTTCGCATTGGCGAGCTCGCTGGGGCGATGGCTCACGTCGATGCCGGGACAGGGGAAGACGGCGTTCTGGGCTGCGGCGCTGGCCATCCCGTTCGCGGCGGTGACGTGGGCGTACCTGGGTGGGACGCGTGGGCTGAAGATCATGCGGCACACGCTCTACATCTTCTGGATCGGGCAGCCCGTCGGATGGATCCTCATCGCGCTCGCCGGGTGGGTGGTGTCGAAGTCCGCCGGGGTCACAGCGCTGGCCTATGCGTTGTCCTGGGTCATCGCCTGCGCGGCGGCGTGGTGGGCCTGGGAGCGGGAGACGCGCGGCTTCGATCAGGTGAGCCGCTCACGGGCCACGGCCCACGACGCCGGTGGGATCCCCGAGGAGCGGACGGGGGCGCTGCTGCGCTTCGGGATGCTCCGCGCGCCGGCCACGCTCTTCGCGCAACTGCTGTTCTGGATCGACACGTTCGTGCTCGCCGCGTACCGCAACTCGCAGCAGGTCGGCGTGTACGGCGCGACGGTTCGAACCGGGCAGTCGCTGCTGCTGTTCCTGACGTCGCTCTCGCTGGTGTTCAGCCCCTTCGTGGCGGACCTCCATCACCGTGGGGAGCACGAGAAGCTCGACGCGCTCTACAAGAACGTCACCAGGTGGGGCCTGGCCACGACGCTGCCCATCCTGCTGGCGCTGGCCATCCTGCCCGGCACCGTCATGCGGGTGTACGGGCCCGAGTACGTGGCCGGGCGATCGGCGCTCCTCATCCTGATCATCGGACTGATCGTTCCCGTGATCGTCGGGACGGTGGGCTTCATCCTGATCATGGTCGGCCGGACCGGGTGGGATCTGCTGGTCTACGCCGGCTCGTTCGTCACGGCCGTCGGGATCGCGGTGATCCTCGCGCCGCGGATCGGCATGCGCGGCGCCGCCATCGCCGAGGCGGTGACCCTCACGGCGTCCGCGATCGTGCGGCTGATCCTCGTGAAGCGATTCGTCGACATCTGGCCCTTCGACCGTTGGTACCTGCGGTTGATCCCGGCCGCGATCGCGGGCGGCCTGACGATGTGGGCGGCGCACCAGGTGCTTGCCGGGCCGAAGTGGCTGATCGACCTCGGCGGGTCGATCGCGCTCGGGACGATCGTCTACGGCGTGGTGCTCGTGGCCACGGGATTGAAGCCGGGCGAGCGGCGGATGATCTTCCGGATCGCCGGGCGGATGGTGGGAAAGGCCCCGGCCTAGCCGGCTCGCCGGAGCGAATCCGACTCCGGCTTCGTGGTCGTCGACCGCCGCTGCCCCCACTGGCCCGCGAAGATCGGTGCGGCCGCTTCCCGGTCCGCCCTGCGCTCCTCGGCGGCGCGGGTCCGCAGCGTGGCGAACCCGAGCAGGAGCAGCACCGGCACGTACAGCATGCCGAGCCGGCTGAACAGCTCGAGCACGATCGCGATCGAGACCAGGACGTCCGCCGAGGCCAGCGCCTCCACCTGGCGGGGGCGGACCACGGCGACGGCGCCCGCGGCGAACACGATCAGCAGGGTCAGGGCCCCGAGACTCGATGCGGGCGCGCTGCCGGTGGCCTCCGTCGCGCCCCCGGCCACCGCCGCGGCGATGGCGACGACGCCGGCCAGCGTTCCCAGGGAAAGCAAAGGAGCGGTGCGCGCCTTCATCCCTCGCAGGCTACCCGGGCCATCTTCGAGAGAAACTGAGACTTTCGGCTGAGGATCAGGGGCGATCCGCACGGGTTCGTGCCGATTCGAGGGCGATCTTGACCGCCTCCTCGGCCGAGCCGGCGTTCGGGAACGCCTCGACCGGAGCGCCCGCCCGCACGAGCCCCCACGTCCGGAGGCCGACGACGGGGACCCCGAGGCGCAGGGCGAGCCCGATCTCCGAGAGCGTGCCGTACTCGCCGGCGATGGCGATGAGCGCGTCGGCGGCGCTCACCACGACGGCGTTGCGCGCCTCCCCCATCCCGGTGGGGATGGAGTAGGTGAGGTCGGGGGCCTGATCCTCGCGTCCGAGGCCGGGCAGGACGCCGATCGACACGCCGCCCTCGTCGGCCACGCCTCGAGCCACAGCCGCCATCACACCGGTGAGGCCGCCACAGACGACGACGGCGTCGGCCCGCGCCAGGAGCCGGCCGACCTCCTCGGCCAGCGCGGTCTCGTCCTCGCCCACGTCCGAGCCGCCGCAGACCGCGACGTACACCGGCGCCTCGCTCATCCCCACAACCGTCCCAGCATCGCGGCGAGCAGCGCCACGGCGCCCTGCTTGTCCAGCGGCTCGTTGCCGTTGCCGCACTTCGGTGACTGCACGCAGGACGGGCAGCCGTGCGAGCATGGGCACTGCTGCACCGTCTCGAGCGTCGCGGTCAGCAGGCGCTTCCCGCTGTGGAAACCGCGCTCCACGATGCCGGCGCCGCCCTGGTAGCCGTCGTAGATGAAGATGGCGCACGAGCCGGTGTCCGGGTGATACGGCGTCGACACGCCCCCGATGTCCCACCGGTCGCAGATCGCGATCAGCGGCAGGAGCCCGATGGCGGCGTGCTCGGCCGCGTGCGCCGCTCCCGGAACCTGGGCCGGGACGAGCGCCGCCCGGTCCACCACCGACTGTGGGATCGCCCACCACAGGGCCTTGGTCGTGAGCTCCTGCGGCGGGAGCGAGAGCGGGATGGTGTCGATGGTCTCGCCCGTCGCCTCCAGCTTCCGCACGAAGCTCGTGACCTGTCTCGTCACCCGCACGTCGCCGAAGAACGCCGGCGTGTCCTCGATCGAGCCCTCCTCGACTGCATCGATCACCTCGATGTCGGTCACGTCGCGCGACTGCGTGTAGTAGTCGGCGCGGCTCGAGCGAACGAGCGCGGCACGGCCGTCGAGGTCGAGCGTCTCCACCTCGAACTGCTCCCCCTGGTGGAGGTAGATCGCGCCGGGGTGTACGGCAAAGTGCGCGCGCGACTCGTCGACGGTGCCGAGCAGCTCGCCGGTGTCCTCGTTCACGATCGAGAAGAGCCCGCCCGCGGAGCGGATGTCGATCGCACGATGGGGGGATCCGGTGCCGCGATGGTGCAGCAGGCCGCGGCGGCGGACGAGCTCGCCCCGTTCCTCCATCCGCTCGACAGCCTGCTTCGCCGCGGGGCCGAAGAACGCGAGCTCCTCGTCGGCCAGCGGTTGCTCGCGCGCGGCGCACGCGAGATGGGGCTCCACGACGTAGGGGTTCGTGGGGTCGACGACCGCCGCCTCCGGTGGGCGCTCGAACAGATCGTCGGGATGCGCGACGAGGTACTGGTCGAGGGGATCGTCCTGCGCCACGAGGACCGCGAGCGACCCGCTCTCGCGACGCCCGGCGCGCCCGGCCTGCTGCCACATCGATGCCCTGGTCCCGGGGTAGCCCGCCAGCACCGCCGCCTCGAGCGACCCCACGTCGATGCCGAGCTCCAGTGCGGTGGTCGAAGCGAGGGCCAGGAGCTCGCCGGAGGACAGCGCGCGCTCGAGCTCGCGGCGCTCCTCCGGCAGGTAGCCGGCCCGGTACGCCTTGATCTTGTCCCTCAACGGGGGCGACACCTCGCGTCTCGTGAACTCGGCGAGAAGCTCGGCCGCGCGCCGGCTCCTGGTGAACGCGATCGATCTCGAGCCCTGCTCGACGAGCTTGCCGAGCAGCCACGACGACTCGGAGATGGCGCTGCGTCGCGCGCCGGACTCCTCGTCCACCAGCGGGGGGTTCCACAGCGCGAAGAGCTTGTCGCCGTGCGGCGACGCGTCGAACGTGATCTCCTCGAAGGGCACGCCGACGAGGCGTTCGGCGAGCTCCGCCGGGTTCCCGATCGTCGCGGACGACAGCATGAAGCGGGGATCGCCGCCGTAGCGCGCCACCAACCGCCTGAGCCGCCGCAGGATCATCCCGACGTGCGAGCCGAACACGCCCCGGCACACGTGGGCCTCGTCCACGACCACGAGCGAGAGCCGCAGGAAGAAGTCGGCCCACCTGGCGTGATCGGGGAGCAGCGAGGCGTGGAGCATGTCGGGGTTGCTCATCACGAGGTTGGCATTGCGGCGGATCAGCGGACGTTCGGCCTGCGGCGTGTCGCCGTCGTACACGGCGGCCTTGATCTGCGGCAGCTTCAGCGAGCGGACCTGGCGCACCTGGTCGCGCGCGAGCGCCTTGGTCGGGAACAGGTACAGGGCGGTGGCCTTGGGGTCGGCGAGCACGTCGGCCGCGAACGACATGTTGTAGACGAGCGTCTTCCCCGAGGCCGTGCCCGTCGCCACGACCACGTTCCCGCCGCCGCGCAGCACCTCGAGGGCCCGGACCTGGTGGAAGTAGAGCCCCTCGATCCCGTTCAGCCGCAGCCGATCCACGAGGAGGTCGGGCATGCCCTCGGGAACCGGATGCGGTGACGGCTTGCGCGCCGGCAACCGCTGGACGTGCACCAGGGACTCCGCGGCGTCGTGCTCCGTCGTCAGCTTCTCGAGGAAGGCCTCCGCGTCCATCTCCCGCATCGTAGAGACTGGGCGGCCGTGGACGTCGCCGCGCTCATCGTCGCGCTCCCGATCATCCTGGCCGGCGCCGAGCTGTTCACGAACGGCGTCGAGTGGGTCGGGGAGGGCTTCGGGCTGTCGGAGGGAGCGGTCGGCAGCGTGCTCGCCGCCATCGGGACGGCGCTCCCCGAGACGATCCTCCCGCTCGTGGCGATCATCGTCGGACACCACGGCGTGGGGAACGACGTCGGGATCGGCGCCATCCTCGGCTCACCGCTCATGCTCTCGACGCTCGCGATGTGCATCCTGGGGTTCACGGTCATCGTCTCCGGCCGGCGCGACTCGAAGCTGCGCGTGACGCCGGCGGTGATCCGCCAGGACCTCGGGACCTTCCTCGTGATGTTCTCGCTCGCCGTGATCGCGGGCGCCGTGCACGTGCGGCCGTTCCACTACGTGCTGTCGCCGGTTCTCCTCGTCGCGTACGCGCTGTACGTGCGGCGGCATTTCCGGACGCCGGGCGAGAAGCGCCTGGAGACGGAGGCGGCGAGCGAGGTGAAGCCGCTCTACCTGCGGCGGTGGATCGGCACCGCGATGCGCCGGAAGTGGGATCCTCCGCCCCCGATCTGGGGGAGCATCGCCCAGTCGATCGTCGGCATCTCCGTGATCGTGGCCGGGGCCCGGCTGTTCGTCACCGGGGTCACGCACCTGTCGGACAAGTTCGACGTGAGCCCGCTCGCGTTCGCTCTGCTCGTGGCGCCCATCGCCACCGAGCTCCCCGAGACGTTCAACTCCAGCATCATCTGGGCCCGCCGCGGAAAGGACACCCTCGCCCTCGGCAACATCACCGGCGCCATGGTCTTCGGCACCGCCTTCCCCGTCTCCATCGGTTTGCTCCTCACTCCGTGGCGCCTGAGCGGCGACTCCATGGTGGCAGCCCTCGTAGCCCTGGCGGCAGCCGCGACGCTGTACCTGACGTTGGTCTTCCGGGGCCACTTCAAGGGCCCCTTGTTGCTGGGGCAAGGAGTGCTGTATGCGGGGTACGTCGCGTACGTGCTGTCGCGGCTCTGAACCGAAGGTGTTACCGCCCGATGAGCCCGTCGGCCTTCATGTCGTCGTAGACACTCTGGGCGGAGTCGGAGATGAAGACCACCGACGCAGCGCCCACGGAGCCGGTCGTCGCCGGGACCACCTCGTTGTGGACGTCCCCCGGCGAGATCCCCGCGGCCGTGAACGCCAGGCTGACCAGCTGCCGCACCGATAGATCCGTGGAGGTGTTCCGGATCCCGGCCGCGAGCCATGTGAGCAGGACGCTCGGATCGTTCTCGAACTCCTGCCGGAACTGCCGGAGGGCCGAGACCAGCAGGCGTCCCTGGTTCTGGGACCGGCTGAGGTCGCCGTTCGGAGTGTCGTGCCGGTTCCGGGAGAAGGCCAGGGCCTGCTTGCCGGAGAGCCGCTGCTCCCCCTGGTTGAAATCGGCGCCGGAGTAGCTGTCGTGCATGTCGTAGGGCACGTCCACGACGATGCCGCCGATGGCGTTGACCATGTGCGCCAAGCCGCCGAAGGACGTCAACAGGTAGTAGTCGATGTGGATGCCGGTCAGGTGTTCGATGGTCTCCACCATCAGCCGCGGCCCGCCGTCGACCATGGCCGCGTTGATCTTGTTCGACCCGTGGCCGGGGATGTCGACCCAGGAGTCGCGGGGGAAGCCGAGCACGCTCGCCCTGTGCTCCGCGGGGTTGATGCCGATGATGTGGATGGAGTCCGAGCGCTCGCCGGTGATGGGCTCGCCCGGTCGTGCGTCGGAGCCGAGCGCGAGGATGAAGACCGGCTTCGATCCCGAGAGCGCCGGCAGGTTGCGGACCTCTTTCGGGTGCGCCACCCCGATCTGCACGACGGGCGCGGCAACGGCGTGGTGCACCGGACCCGCGGTGCCGAACGCCGCTCCCGCCACCCAGGCTGCCAGGCCGGCCGTCGCGAGGATCGCCTTGCGCCGCAACGATCTCACGAGGTCGCTCCCGTCGCCGAGAGAACCGCGTCGTCGCGGTTGACGTCGTAGCCGTAGATGAGCCACCCGTGAGAGCTCGGGCGCAGGAAGTAGTGCCCGGCGCTCCTGATCACGCCGCGGGCGCCGTCCTTGCGCAGCGCGCGTGCCGAGAACGAGACGACGGCAACGGCCGTCGACGGATGCCCGAGGCGATCCATCAGCACCCGGACCTGAAGCTGGCCGGCGTGGGGCCGGACCGCGCTGTACATGCGGCCGGCGTCCGGCCCGAGCGTGAGGGTGGCGTCGTCGGTCCGCGCGGTTCGCACGGCGTCGGGCGTGAAGAGCTGCCACGCGCCGCCGTACCGCCCGGTGACCCAGGTGTTGGGATCGAGGAACCCGGTGAGGTAGAGGGTGTCGAGGGTCTGCTCGATGTGCAACGCGGCCGAGTGTGCCGCCGCCACGGCGTCGCGCTTGGCGCCCGTGGCGATGGGCTGCACGCCCGTGAGGCCGAACGTGAAGTCCGGTACGGGTGTCCCGCTCGCCTCGGGCACGGGCAGCCCGCCGGACGCCGTCCCGCGGCTGTGCTCACGGAAGGCGCCGTACGCCGTGGCGATGAGGGCGAACGCGATGATGAAGGCCGTTCCGGAAAGGAGCGCCGTGCGCCGCCTTGTGCCCGGCTTGAGGTGACGGGGTCGAGCCAAGGGTCCGCCACGAGGCTAACGGCGGATCGCCGGGACATCAAGCATCCAGGTCAGGGCCGTTGTCGAGGCATGCCGTGCACCGGTCTGGCTATACTTCGCCCCGTGAACCTGGACGTCGAGACCGGAACGAAGAACGGCGCGAACGTCGTCACCCTTCGGGGGGAGATCGACGTCTACACGGCCCCCCGACTCCGCCAGACGCTCATCGACCTGGTGGAGGGCGGAGCGACCGACATCGTGGTCGACATGGAGAAGGTCGACTTCCTCGACTCGACCGGCCTCGGCGTGCTCGTGGGCGGGCTGAAGCGCGTGAAGGATCGCGACGGCACGATGAAGCTGGTCGCGACCCAGGACCGCATCCTCAAGATCTTCGACATCACGGGCCTGTCCAAGGTCTTTCCGATCTTCGGCTCGCTGGATCAAGCGCTCGGCTCGTGAGCCCGTCGGTCCCCGACGTCGAGGTCACCATCCCGCCGCGCCCTGAGTTCGTCGGCGTCGTGCGCCACGTCATGGGCGCGGTGGCCCGTCTCGGTCAGCACTCGCCGGAGTTCGTGGAGAACGCCAAGCTCGCCGGCTCCGAGGCCGTGACGAACGCCGTGGCGCTGTCGGGCCGCGCCGGCACCGACCAGCCGGTCGAGGTCCGGGCCATGCTCGACGACGACCGGCTCGAGATCGAGGTTGCCGACCGCGGCGCGGGCGCGAAGGAACAGTTCGCCGACATGGGCGACACCACCGACACCCCGGCCGGAGGATTCGAGAGCGGCCTCTCGCTGCCGCTCCTCGAGGGACTGGTCGACGAGCTCGCCATCGACCCGCGGGACGGCGGCGGCAACGTCGTCCGCATGGCGTTGATCCGGGAGCTCGACGAGGAGGGACCCGACTAGGGACCTCATCCTCGAGGTGTTCGTGATCTTCGCGGCGGCGAAGACGGCCGGCGAGATCTGTGTTCGCGTCGGCTTCCCGGCGATCGTCGGCGAGCTCCTGGTGGGAGTGGCCCTCGGGCCACACGCGATCGGATGGGTCGAGGTCGATCAGGCCACGACGGTCCTCGCCGAGCTGGGCATCGTGGTCCTCCTCTTCGTCGCCGGGCTCGAGACGAGGTTGTCCGAGCTGCTGTCGGTGGGGCGTTCCTCGGCGCTATCGAGCGTGGGGGGCATGGCCCTCACCGCCGGGGCCGGCGTGGGCGTGGTGCTCGCGTTCGGCTACCCGGGTCGCGCGGCCGCGGTGGCCGGCGTGGCGCTCGCCGCGTCCAGCGTCGGAATCGCGGCGCGGGCGTTCTCCGATCTCGACGAACTCACCTCGACCCCCGCGAAGGTCGTGTTCGGGGCGGCGGTCATCGACGACGTCGTGGTGCTCGCCGCCCTGCCGCTCGCGCTCGGCGTGTCGGGGGCGGGCCCGGGTGGGGTCATCACCGGCGTGGTGGGCGCCGTTGCGTTCGTCGTGCTGGTTGCGGCAATCGGCACGCCGCTGTTCCGGCGATACGCGGCGGTGCTGGATCGTCCTCGGCTCCGCCGCTCACCCTTCGTGCTGGCCCTCGGGCTGTGTCTCGGGCTCGCCGCTCTCGCCGAGCAGGTGGGCCTCGCCGCGCTGGTCGGGGCGTTCCTGGCGGGGATGGTGCTGGCCGAGACGCGAGGCCAGTTCGACCTGGAGCGGCGGATGGAGCCGCTGTTCGACTTCCTCGTGCCCTTCTTCTTCGTGGTCTCCGGGGCGCGCATGGATCCGGGGGCGCTGGCCGACGCCGGTGCGGGCTTCGTCGCGGCGCTCGTGGTCACCACCGTGGCGGCGAAGCTCCTGGGCTGCTCGCTCGGCGCGATCGGCCACGCCGCGCGAGAGCGCCTCACGGTGGGAGCCGGCATGGTCCCCCGCGGGGAGGTCACGCTGGCGGTCGCCACCGCGGGCCTGGCCGCCGGGAGGCTCCCCGGGCCGGTGTTCGCGGCGCTCGTTGCCGCCGTCCTGGTGTCGACGGTGGCCGGGCCGCCGCTGCTCCAGGCCTCGCTCCCGCACCGGCGCCCGTTCGCCCGCCGCCGCCGGCCGGGGCCGCCCGAGGCGTCGGGGCGCGGGCCCGGCGATGACGGCTAGAATCGCGCGGCGCTCGCCGCCTGGGCCGGGATGGCAGGTTCCCCGGCCCGCCACGACCAACTGCGAAGGGAGACCATGAGCGTGCACGCGCTGGCCAAGGGGAGCATCGACGGGGTGTTCCGCAGCTTCGACAACGCTGCGCTCTGGGTCATCCTGGTTGTCTCGCTGCTCGCGCTCGTCGTGGCGTACGTCCTGCGCACCGGGGTCCTTCGCGAGCCGGAGGGCACCGACAAGATGCGTGAGATCGCGAAGGCCATCCAGGAGGGCAGCCGGGCCTACCTGAACCGGCAGTTCCGGACCGTCGCGGTCTTCGCGGCCGTGCTGTCGATCGCGCTCTTCTTCGTCCTGCCCACGGGCCTGGACCGGCACGCCGCTCACTCCGACCTCGTGATCAAGCTCGGCCGCTCCATCGCGTTCCTCATCGGCGCGCTGTTCTCCGCCACCACCGGTTTCACCGGCATGTGGCTCGCGGTGCGGGGCAATGTTCGCGTGGCCAACGCGGCGCGCGAGTCCGGCTACCGCAAGGCGCTGACCATCGCGTTCCGGACGGGCGGCGTGGCCGGGATGTTCACGGTGGGTCTCGGCCTTCTCGGCGCCACCGCGATCGTGCTGATCTACAAGGGCGACTCCGTGCCGGTGCTCGAGGGGCTCGGGTTCGGCGCGGCCCTCCTCGCGATGTTCATGCGAGTGGGGGGCGGGATCTTCACGAAGGCCGCGGACGTGGGGGCCGACCTCGTCGGGAAGGTCGAGCAGGGCATCCCGGAGGATGATCCCCGCAACGCCGCCACCATCGCCGACAACGTGGGCGACAACGTGGGCGACTGCGCCGGCATGGCAGCGGACCTGTTCGAGTCCTACGAGGTCATGATCGTGGCGTCGGTCATCCTCGGTGGGCTCGCCTTCGGCGTGAAGGGCATCGTGTTCGCGCTGCTCATCCAGGGGCTCGGCATCCTCACCGCGATGATCGGCATCATGGCGGTCACGCCGCGCTCGGACACCGAACATGGCATGCGCGCCATCAACCGGGGGTTCTTCCTGTCGGCCATCCTGGCGGCGGGCGGCGTGCTGGGGCTCGCCGGGCTCTACCTCCACCAGTACAAGGCGTTCTGGGCCGTGCTCATCGGGCTCGGCCTGGCGTCGGTCATCCAGCTCCTCACCGAGCACTACACGTCGACGCGCCGCCGGCCGGTCCAGGAGATCGCGGAGTCCTCGCTCACCGGCCCTGCCACCACGGTGCTGTCGGGGTTCGCCACCGGGCTCGAGGCCACCGTGTGGGCCCTGCTCACGATCGTCGGCGCCATCGTCGGGGCCTTCTACCTGGGCCAGGGCGAGGGGCTCACGAACCAGCTCTTCTATGTGTCGCTCATCGGCATGGGGATGCTGGCCACGGTCGGCGTGGTGGTCTCGATGGACACGTACGGGCCCGTCACCGACAACGCGCAGGGCATCGCGGAGATGTCGGGCGACGTCACCGGCGACGCCGCGCGCACGCTCGAGGAGCTCGACGGCATCGGCAACAGCACGAAGGCCATCACGAAGGGGATCGCGATCGCCACCGCGGTGCTCGCCGCGACGTCGCTGTTCGGCTCGTTCGCCGAGGCCACGCACATCGTGTCGATCCGCGTGAACATCCCGATCGTGCTGGCCGGCATGCTCGTGGGGGGGTCGATCGCGTTCCTGTTCTCCTCGCTCGCCATCCGTGCCGTGGGC
>JBHELK010000095.1:0-9614 GCA_046263085.1 Actinomycetota bacterium | reverse complement strand
CGGGTGGAACGGCGGAGAGGGAGCGACCGGCCGGATCCGCCGTCCGGCCGGTCGTTCCAACACCGGCACCCGTCGCGGCCACGATGACCCACCACAACGGCTGCACCGCGCGAGCGGCGCTGATCGGAACGGTCACCGCCCAGTCGGTCACAGCGCGCGAGGCTCCGTTCCCGAGCTCGTCCCCCATCGCCACGTTCGAGCGCATCAATATGGAGGGCGCCCCGCAGGTCTTCCTCCTCGCGCAACGCGCCGGCGACTGGTACCGCGCACTCCTGCCCCTTCGCCCCAACGGCACCTACGGGTACGTTCTGGCCGATGCGCTCACGCTCTCGCGCACGTGGTACCGCATCGATGTCGACCGCGCCGCCCACCGACTGACGCTCAGCCGAGCCTGCGACGTCGCCGGCACCTACCCGGTCGGTGTCGGCAAGGCGAGCACCCCCACCCCGGCGGGCCGGTTCTACCTCACGGCGCTCCTGAAACCGCCGGCCCCCGACACCGTCTACGGCGCCTATGCCTACGGCCTCTCCGGCTACTCGAGCGCGATCACGGACTGGCGGTGGGGCGGGGTGATCGGCCTCCACGGCACGAACGACCCCTCCTCGATCGGGCGGTCCGTGAGCCACGGGTGCATCCGGATGCGCAACCGCGATATCGCGGCGCTCGCTCGGATCCTGCCCCTAGGCACGCCGGTCCTCATCCGATAATCTCGACGGGCTTCAAGTCGGGACCCCTTTCCGGCCGATGACAAGAGGGGTTCCGACGTCTTCCGATCGGGGGGTCCGCCGAGGTGCCGAGGTCGATACGTGCTGCCGGGTTCGCGCTTGCCCTGCTGATGGCGAGCTCGCCGGCAACCACCTCCACTGCGATCCACGCCGCCGCCGCGAGGCCTCAGGCCAAGCTTCCTGCGCCCAACGCCTGCAGGGACGGCGCGTACACCTTCAACGGCAGCCGGTGGACGAAGCCCCTGGAGTGGTCGTTCCGCGCGGTCTCCGCTCCCAAGGGGGTCACCAGGCGCGCCGCGGAGCTGGCGTTGCAGCGGGCGGCCCGCAACATCGTCACCGGGCGCAACGACTGCGGGCTCGAGGACAAGATCTCGGCCACCCAGCACTACCTCGGGCGCACCCATCTCTCCACCGGGATCAGCGACGACTCGCAGTGCGGCGAGCCTGACGGCCACAACGTCGTGGGCTTCGGCGGTCTCCTTCCCACCGAGATGGCCCTGACCTGCTGGTGGAGCCAGAACGGCTCGACCGTCGAGGTCGACATCAAGCTGAACAAGGTCGACTACCGGTGGGAAGCCAACGCCGTCAGCACGTGTCGGCTGGCCTGGAGCATCGAGTCGGTCGCCACGCACGAGTTCGGGCACGCGTTCGGGCTCGACCACGTGGGGGAGGGGCTCCACGGCACCCTGACGATGAGCCCCCTCATCGCGCCCTGCGAGAACGGCGAGGCCACCCTCGGTCTCGGCGACGTCAGGGGTCTCCGGGCCAGGTACTGACGCACCCGGAAAACCGCTACGCTCGAAGCAGGATGGTCGTCGAGCGCCTGGACCACGTCTACTACTGGACCCGGGACATGGACGCGGCCGTCGCGTTCTACCGGGAGGTCCTCGGCCTGTCGCTGAAGCGCCGCGACGGCGACAACTGGGCGGAGTTCGATGCCGGACCCGTGCGGTTCGCGCTGCACGGCGTGGTGGACGGCCACCCGGTGCAGCCCGGCGGCGGCACGGCCGTCTTCGAGGTCGGCGACCTGGACGAGGCCACGCGGCAGCTCCAGGATCGCGGCGTGGAGCTCGGCCACTCCGCCGAGATCGCCGGCTACGCGCGCTACGCCACGTTCCAGGACCCCGACGGGAACACGGTCCAGGTCATCGAGTACGTGAGCGCGAAGGCCGCTCAGCCCGACAGGTAGCTCAGCACCCCTGTCTCGCCGAGCTTCTTCGCCACCTGCCCGTCGGCTCCACGCAGCCGGAAGGTCTTCCCGGTCGAGCGCGTGCGCTGCGCCAGGCGGAGCAGGATCGCCACGCCCTCCAGGTCGATGAATCGCAGGCCGCTCATGTCGATGGTCACACCGGTGTGCTCGGCGGTCGCCACGGCCTGTTGCACGAGCCGCGTGAGCTCCTCGCTCCACGGGCCGAACGAGCCGTCGGCGATCTCGCCCTCCAGCTGGACCAGCGCGAGGGAGCCGTCGCGCCCGGCGACACGCGCCTCGAGCATCAGGATCCCGCTCCCATGGGGGGCGCCAGGCCGAGCTGCTCGAGCATCACCATGCGGTCCCAGATCGTCCAGTGCTCCACGATCAGCCCGCCCTCGAACCGCTCGATGTCCACGCCGTTGATCTCGATGCGCCGGCCCGTGGGCGGGATACCGAACCACGTGCCGGTGTGGGTCCCGGTCACGGTCCATCGGCGGTAGATGCGGTCGCCGGCGTCGACGAAGTCGTCGATCTCGGCGTGGGAGTCCGGGAACCCCTCGCGGATGCGCTCGAACCCCGAACGGAGCCCCTCCACCCCGGGATCGACCGGGAAGGGAGCGTGAACCACGACGTCCGGATGGAAGATCTCGTCCAGCCGGTCGAACCGGCCGGTGTTGAAGCCGTCCTCGACGAGCCGCAAGAGCATCACGAGGTGTTCGTCGGACATGGATGCTGTCTACCGGCTGGTCGGGGCCGGTGTCAAAGAGCTGTCGTCGGGCCCCCGTATCCTTGTGGGATGACCTGCCTGACCTGCGGCGAGCAGCTCCCCGAGGACGCCCGGTTCTGCCCGAACTGCGGCGCCCCGGTGGGGGAGCCGGCCACCGAGGAGCGCAAGCTCGTGACGGTGCTCTTCGCGGACCTCGCCGCCTCCACCGACCTCGCCATCCACCTCGACGCCGAGCGCTTCCGCGAGGTGATGCAGGCCTTCTATCAGATGGTGTCGCGGGAGCTGTCGTCGCTGCGGGGGCGCGCGGAGAAGTTCGTGGGCGACGCGGTGATGGCCGTGTTCGGCCTGCCCCACGCCCACGAGGACGACGCGCTGCGCGCGGTTCGGGCCGGCCTGATGATCCGCGATCGTACGGAGCGGCTGAGCGAGACGCTGGGGCTCCCCGTGGCGCTGGGCGTGCGGGTCGGCATCGCGTCGGGCGGCGTCGCCATCGGGCCGAGCGGTCCGGGCGAGCCGTTCGTGGTGGGGGCCACCGTGAACCTCGCGGCGCGCCTCCAGCAGGCCGCGGCGACCGGCGAGGTCCTGGTGAGCGAGACCACCCGGCAGCTCAGCGCGACGTCGGTCACGTTCGGCTCGTCGCGGGAGGTCGAGGCCAAGGGGTTCGGCGCCGGGCTCATGGCGCACCCCGTCACGGGGCTCGGCCCGCGCTCCGGCCGCCGCACCATCCCCCTCGTGGGGCGCGACCGCGAGCTGTCCCTGCTCGCCGACGCGTTCCGCCGGGCCCGCGAGACGCGCCGGGCGCATCAGTTCACGGTGCTCGGCGAGCCGGGCATCGGCAAGAGCCGCCTGGCCGACGAGTTCGTGTCGTCCCTGGAGGACGACGTCACGGTGCTCATCGGACAGGCCGGCCGGTTCGACGAGGAGACCGCGCTCGCGCCGATCGCGGAGATGATCCGCCGCGAGATCGGCGTGGAGCGCGAAACGCCCACCGACGTCGTCGCGAAGCGATTGCACGACGTCGTCGAGGGCTGCTGCGACCCCACGGAGACCGAGAAGACCGCGGCACGGCTCGGCCTCGTGCTCGGTCTCGGCGAGGAGTCCCGGGACAACCGGCCGTACCGCATCGCGGAGGTCCGGGCCGGGTTCATCGCGCTCCTCGAGGGACGGGCCCGGTCGGGGCCGGTGGTGCTGGTGTTCGAGGATCTCCACCTGGCGCGCGCGGGACTCCTGGAGCTCGTCGAGCAGACCGTCCGCCACGCGCGGCGCATCCCGCTGTTCGTGCTAGCCCTGGCCCGCGAGGAACTGCTGGAGGCCGCCACGTCGTGGGGCGGCGGCATCCCCGACGCCGTGACGCTGCGTCTGGAGCCGCTCTCGCGAGACGACGCGCTCGATCTGGCGCTCGCTGCCGGCGAGTCCATCGACCGGCCCACCGCCGAGCGCATCGCGTTCGCTGCCGGCGGCAACCCGTTCTTCATCGTGGAGGCCACCGGCATCCAGCGCTCCGAGCACTCCTGGGACGCCGCGCCGCACGGCCATCCGGTGCCGCCGACCGTGGAGGCCGTGATCGCCTCGCGCATCGACCATCTGCCGGGCGAGGCCCGGGAGGTCCTCCGCAAGGCGTCGGTGTTCGCCCGCTCCACGTTCCACGAGACCCAGCTCGAGGTCATCGCGGAGCGCGACGGGCGCGTTCTCGGGGTTCTGGAGCAGGAGGAGCTGCTCGTTCGGGATCACGACCGCCCCGGCGTGTGGCGGTTCCGCCACGAGATGGTCCGCGATGTTGCGTACGGCAGCCTCACCAAGCGCGACCGGCTGCGGCTGCACATGACGCTGGCCGACCGCCTGCTGGAGGGCGGCAACGGCCGCGACCTCCAGACGGCCGCCTACCACCTGGAGCAGGCCGCGCACGCCTCGCTCGACCTCATCCCGGACGACCGAACGCTCGCCGATCGCGCGGTCGAGGGGTTGTCCAAGGCCGGGGACCGCGCCAGACGCGGCATCGAGTCGCGCTCCGCCATCGACCTGTACGAGCGCGCGCTCGCCCTGGCCGGCCCGGAGGAGCGGTGGGGGAGTCGCGAGGCGTGGATCCTCTCCGGGCTCGGCGAGGCCCGGTACTGGCTGGGCGAGTTCGAGCCCGCGGCTGCGTCGTTGTCGCGCGCGCTCGACCTCCAGGCGGAGGACCTCTGGATCGTGGCGCATGCGGCGCGGTTCCTCGGCGACGTCGAGCTTTCCGTTCGCGGCAACCGCGAACGGGCGCGTGAGCTGTTCGACCGCGCCCTCGCCGCGTCGCGCGAGCTCGCCGACCCGTGGGTCCTGGCCCGGACCCTGCTGATGGCGGGCTGGGAGCCGTACTGGCGGGAGGACATGGAGAGCGCCACCGCCGCGTTCCGCGAGGCGCACGAGCTGGCGCGCGCCAACCCCGAGGGCGACAAGTGGGCGGAAGCCCGCGCCCTCACGTTCCTCGCCGCGATGTCCTCCGGTGCGGCCGACGAGCCCGAGGTGATCCGTCTCGGCGAGGAGGCGCTGGCCGTCGCGCGCGAGCTCGACGACCCGTTCACGATCGCCGTCGCCGAGGAGCGCGTCGGCACCTCGCGTCGCAAGATGCTCGAGCTCGATACGGCCTTCGCCCGCATCGACGACGCCGTCCGCATCCTCGAGGACCTCGGCGCGCGGTGGGAATACGCCAGCGTGCTCGGGGAGCGCGGGCACATCCGCAAGCTCCAGGGCCGCCACGACGACGCGGTGCGAGACCTGCGCTCCTCGCTCGCCGTGGTCCGCGAGCTCAACGACCGGGTCCTCGTGGCGTGGGTCGTGAAGGAGCTGTTCCACGCGCTCCTGGAAGCCGGCGATCGGGAGGGGGCCAGGAAGCTGTTCGCCGAGTGCGAGACCGAGCTCGAGGCCGAGGAGCCCGGTTCGCGCTCGATCCCGCTGCAGATGGCCGCCGTCGCCGCCCTGCTCGACGGCGACCGCGACGTGGCGCTCGAGAAGTCGCTCGAGGTGCTCGAGCTCGAGCGATCCCGGGCCTGGCCGCTCGTGACCGCCGACCAGACGTGGTTCGTGGGCCGGGTGTTCGGTGCCGACGCGGTCGGCGGGGAGGCGGAGCTCGAGGCCGCGCGCCGCCGCCTGGAGCAGGCGCAGTGGCGTCAGGCCCTCCAGGAGCCCGACCGCATCCTCCAGGCGGTCGCTTCGCCGTAGGGCGGGGCCTGTCCCCGCCCGGTACTCTTGGGCGCGATGGATCTCGACCTCTCCCTCGAGCAACAGGAGTTCCGCAAGGCCGTCCGCGAGTTCGCGGTGGACGTCGTGGCGCCGCGGGCCGAGGAGATGGACGAGAAGGCGGAGCTCCCCCTCGACATCCTGAAGCAGATGGGGGAGATGGGCCTGTTCGGCCTGCCGTTCCCCGAGGAGTACGACGGCCAGGGCGCCGACTTCCTCACGCTGTGCATCGCGATCGAGGAGCTGGCGCGCGTGGACTCCTCCATCGCCATCACGCTCGAGGCCGGCGTCGGTCTCGGTGCGAACCCCATCTATCGGTTCGGCACCGAGGAGCAGAAGCAGCGGTGGCTCGGGCCGATGTGTCGCGGCGAGATCCTCGGCGCGTATGGCCTGACCGAGCCCGGCGGCGGATCGGACGCGGGCGCCACCCGCACAACGGCCCGGCTCGAGGGCGGCGAGTGGGTCATCAACGGCTCGAAGGCGTTCATCACGAACAGCGGCACCGAGATTTCCAAGGTCTGCACGATCACCGCGGTCACCGGCGAGGAGGAAGGCGGCCACAAGGAGATCTCCGCGATCATCGTGCCCACCGAAACGCCGGGGTTCGAGGTCGGCCGGTCGTACCGCAAGCTCGGGTGGCACGCCAGCGACACGCACGAGCTCGCGTTCAACGACTGCCGGGTGCCGGAGGAGAACCTGCTCGGCGAGCGGGGGCGGGGCTACGCGCAGTTCCTCCAGATCCTGGACGACGGCCGCATCGCCATCGCCGCGCTCGGGGTGGGGCTGGCCCAGGGGTGTCTCGACGAGAGCGTGAAGTACGCGACCGAGCGCGAGGCGTTCAAGCGGCCGATCGGCGCGTTCCAGGGGATCCAGTTCAAGATCGCCGACATCCGGGTGGCGGCGGAGACGGCCCGGCGTTACGTGTACTACGCGGCGTGGCTCAGGGATCAGGGAAGGCCGTACAAGGCCGAGGCCTCGATCGCCAAGCTGTACGCCACGGAGATCGCGGTGACCTGCGCCCGGGAGGCCGTGCAGATCCATGGCGGGTACGGCTTCGTCGAGGAGTTCCCCGTGGCCAGGTTCTACCGGGACTCGAAGGTCCTCGAGATCGGCGAAGGCACGAGCGAGATCCAGCGGGTCCTGATCGCCAGAGACCTCGGCCTGCCCGGCACCGAGCTGTAGTGCCCCTACTCGCTTAGGCTCGCAGCGGCTCCGTCTTGAACGTTGAGGCGCTTTTTCGCTCGTCTGTCACAACCCGGCGGAGGAAGGATACGAGGGGATGTCGTGGCCAGGCACTCAATCCAGACCACTGAAGTCTATGGTTGCCTGAGGGTCTGAGCCTGACAATCGGCGGTCATGGTGGTCGGGGCCCTTCGTCAGCTCGGACTCGCCCGTGCCCTCGACGAACACCATGTCGAGGTGGACCCGCACCGACGTGGCGGGCCCGCCGGATGCCTTCATGCCGTCCTTGTCCGCGGACGCGACCGGGGTGAGCGTCATCTACTACCAGCGCGTGTCGGGGACGCTGCTGAAGACCGGGGTGGCGACGTCGACCGACGGGGTGACCTTCACCGCGCAGGACCTCTCGAGCGCGGCCTTCTCGCTGCCGATCACGTTCCCGAACTTCGACACGGGCCTGGCCGCCTGCTACATGGGCGACTACCTGGGCGTGGCAAGAGTGGCCGGGACGACCTACGCGGCGTGGGGCGACACGAGGGACGTGTTGGTCAATGCGTACTGGCCTGAGGGCCGCCCCGACCCCAACGTGTACTTCGCGAAGCTGTAAGGAGCCCCCGCGAGGTGCGCCGCTGGACCCTGATCGCCGTGATCCTGCTCTTCGTCGGGTTGGTGGTCGCCGCGACGCTGCAGTTCACGGTCGGAAGGAAGCCGGTTCAGTGCCCAGGTCCCCATGCCAGACTCGGCTCTCCGACCGATGTCGTCCGCTGCAAAGCCCCTACGCCGACCCCTCCACCCTGACTGCCAAGAGCGTCAACACGGCGGGGAACGAGCAGCCGCTCGTTCGGGACGTCGGTCTCATGGTGTGAGGAGCGTTGGGTCTTGCCAGACGTCCTCGAAGTCTGGGGCGAGCAGAAATCGCCATCCCGGGGGGAGGGCGAGATACGGCAATACCGCTGGGCACCGCTCGGCGAGGTGACCCACATGGAGCGGCTCGAAGAAGTCCGGTGCTTCGGACAATTCCTCGCCCGCCCAGATGTACCAGCCCGTCGTGTCGCCCTCCGGGGGATGGCGGAGCCCGTTGAGAGGCCACACCCCGTCCTTGATGTTCGGGGCGACCCCGACCTTGAGGTCCGCTGGCGCGGCGAACGGGGTCACCCGGAAGCGCTCGCACACGAGGCGCTGCGCTGGAGTAGCCAGGTGATCATCCAAAGCCGAAGAACTCCCGCATCGTTCGCGACCACCAACTGAGCTGGCCGCCCTGGGAAGCGGAGCAGATCGGACACATGGGCTGCACCGTCTCGGGCGAGCGCATGAATGTCTCATCGATTGTCCCCGTCTCGTACCACTCTCGAACGAGCGGGTTGATGTGATCCGCGACTTGGACAGGCGCGGTCGCTCCACACTCGACGCATGGCAGCCCCTGGACTGAAGCCCGCTGGGCCGCCGTCGTAGCGCCGGAGGGTCTGATGTATGGTCCCGACGGCCGGACCGCCGCGGCCTCGCCTGCAGCCCCGACTTCTGTTTCTGCGGCGTTCGAGACGAGTTCAACAGACCCAGCGCTTAGGCTCGCATCGGCCGTGATTAGATCGGCTGTCCCTGCCAAGCGAGCGCCGGTACCAAGTAGGCCCGCGGCAGAGCCGCCAGTCGCTACACTTGTTCCGGCGGCGACCTCGAGGTCAAGCTCCAGCGCTTCGGGGCCAGTCAACAGCGTGAAAAACAGCGCGCCAGCCTGCAGCCAACCGCCGATCGAGTTATTGGGATTGGGAGGCAGGTAGCGCTGCCCTGCATAGGGCACGCCCATATTCATCCAGTAATTGGCTGCCTGACTGTCATTCGCACAGTCGGTAGTCGTGCAGTCCCAGGAGCGGCGGTAATGGTTCGGCTTGCATTCACGTCCGCAGCCGCCTGTGTCCAGCGGATACGCACCTGTCGGGTCCACAAAATTTATCGGCGCGTCGAGGCCATAAACGTACTGGTTCAGAGTCGGTGGACTGCGCGGGTCTCCGAACAAGACATCCCTGTTGGTGAACCGCCCCAGGCCAGGGTCATACAGCCTCGTGCCCATATCAACTTGGCCGGTCCCGGCGTCGGTGAAATCACCCTGGAAGCCGAACACCGGACGTTCGAGACCGGTCGCCCGGCGCCTCTCTCCCCAAGGAGAGTAGGTTTGAGACCATGTCAGGCCTGCCGAGGGGTTCTTGAGGCCGACGACGTCGCCGTGTGGATCCGTTAGATAGAACCGAACATTGCCTGTCGCGCTTTTCTGAGCCAACGGGCCGCCCGGACCGTTCACATAGAAGGTCTTGAGCAACTGATTGGCGACCCCCGGCACGATCGAGGCCGCCAAGTCCTCGGTTTGACCCTCGTAGGTGTAGGCGCTCGGGACGCCAGCCTGGATGCGCCGCACCGTGCGGTCCAGGGCGTCGTAGGTCGCGGTCGAGGGGGGCACGCCAGCTGCGATCGTCTGGCGGCCCCAGGCGTCATAGCTGAACACCCAGTTCCTGGAGGACCCGGTGACCCGGGTGAGCTCGCCTGAGGCGTCGTGGGCGTAGGTCGCGTTGTTCGAGGAAGAGTCGGGAAG
>JBHELK010000094.1:0-7472 GCA_046263085.1 Actinomycetota bacterium | reverse complement strand
TCGATCCGGAGTACCGGGCGGCCACGGACGAGTCCACGGTCACGGGCCGGGTCCGCGACGTCGTCTACCTCGGCGCGTACACGCGCTACGTGATCGCCATCGATGGAGGAGGCGAACTGGTCGTCGTTCAACAGAACCTGGAGATGTCCTCGACGGAGGCGCTCGGCATCCGGGACCGAGCGGTCAAGCTGGTCTGGGACCGGGTGCACAACCGCCCGGTGGAGTGAGGAAGGGGAAACCGGAATGCGATCAGGGACAAGGGTGATCGCCCTCGCGGGTGTGTTCGCCGTGCTGGCATCGGCATGCGGCGGAGGCGGCGGGACGAGCGAGGGTGGAGGATCCAAGATCGGTCTCGTCGACAAGATCGGGCCCGGCGAGGGCAAGCTCAACCTCGTGGCGTGGGCCGGCTACGTCGAGGACGGCACGAGCCCGGGCGGCAAGGCCTACGACTGGGTCAACCCGTTCGAGCAGAAGACCGGCTGCCAGATCACCGTGAAGTACGCGGACAGCTCCGACGAGATGGTCGCGCTGATGCGACAGGGCGGCGGCAAGGTGTACGACGGCGTGTCGGCATCGGGAGACGCGAGCAACCGGCTCATTGCCGGCGGCGACGTCGCTGCCATCAACGTGAAGCTCATCCCCGACTTCGAGAACGTGATCGAGCCGCTGCAGTCGCCGGCCCACAACACCGTCGACGGCGTCCACTACGGCGTGCCGTACATGTACGGCCCCAACTTCCTCATGTACAACACGGACGTCGTGAAGCCCGCCCCCACGAGCTGGGACATCACCTGGGAGGCGGACTCCCCGTACGCGGGCAAGATCACCGGCTACGACGTGCCGATCTTCATCGCCGACGCGGCGCTGTATCTCAAGGCGCACAAGCCGGATCTCGGCATCGAGGACCCGTACGAGCTCACCTCGGCCCAACTGGACGCCGCCGTCGACCTGCTGAAGCAGCAGAAGCCGCTGGTGTCGAAGTACTGGTCGCTCTACACGGATGAGATCGACGGATTCGAGAACGGCGACATGGTGGCGGGCACGGCGTGGCCCCTCAACCTCTCGATCGTCGAGGCTGACGGCAAGGTCCCGGTCGGGGAGGTCGTCCCGAGCGAGGGCGTCACCGGATGGGCCGACACGTGGATGATGTCGGCGGAGGCACCGCACCCGAACTGCATGCTCGAGTGGATGAAGTGGACCATGCGTCCGGAGGTCCAGAGTGAGGTCGCGATCTGGTACGGGGCCGCCACGAGCAACGTGAAGGCCTGCGATATCACACGCAAGGCGCTCGGCAAGGACGCCGACCTTGTCGATACGGTTCGCTACGGCAACTGCGGCGACGTCGACTTCCTGAAGTCGCTCTACCTGTGGAAGACGCCTCAGGCGGACTGCGGCGACGGCAGGGACGACTGCATGGACTACTCGGTCTGGCAGCAGAAGTGGACGGAGGTGCGCGGCTCCTGAGCAGCGACGCCCGGAGCGTCCCCCGGGGCGCTTCGGGCATCCCTCCATGGCCACCAGGACCATCGCCCGCGACCGACCGCTGAGCTTCCGGCGAAGGCTCAGCGTCGCCCTGCACGCGCATCGCGGCGTGCGGCTCGCCCTGATGCTCCTCCCGCCGCTGGCGTGGATGGTCGTCATCTACCTGGGCTCCCTGACGCTGCTGTTCGTCTCGGCGTTCTGGCGCGTGGACCCCTTCACCTCCGAGATCCAGCACCAGTGGGGACTGCAGAACTTCCACACGCTGTTCACGGAGCCCGTGTACCGGACGATCGCGCTCCGCACGCTCGGCATCTCGTTCGCGGTGATGATCGCGGACATCGCGCTCGCGTTCCCCCTCGCGTACTACGCGGCCAGGGTGGCCGGCCCCCGCGCCCGTGCCGCGTTGATCGTGGCGGTGATCCTGCCGCTGTGGTCGAGCTACCTCGTGCGGGTGTTCGCGTGGCGGGTGATCCTGTCCGGCCACGGCTTCGCGAGCTGGCTGTTCGCGAAGGTCCACCTCTCCGTGAACATCGGGTACTCCAGCTGGGCGCTGTGGATCACCTTCGTCTACCTGTGGCTTCCGTTCGTGGTGCTGCCGATCTTCGCGGCGCTGGAACGGATCCCACCCTCGTACCTGGAGGCGTCCAGCGACCTGGGGGCGAGGGGGTCGATGACGTTCCGCCGCGTGATCTGGCCGCTCGCCTTCCCGGGCATCATGGCCGGATCGATCTTCGCGTTCTCGCTGACGCTCGGGGACTACATCGCGCCGACGCTCGTCAGCAACACGCAATTCATCGGCAACGTCGTGTACCAGAACGTGGGCGTGTCGAACAACGTGCCGTTCGCGGCGGCGTATGCGTTGGTCCCGGTCGTGATCATGGCCGCCTACCTCCTCGTGGCGCGCCGCCTCGGCGCGTTCCGGGCCCTCTAGCCGATGGAGTCGCGCTTCGTTCGCGCGCTGCTCCGGGGTGGAACGCTGCTCGTGCTGGCGTTCCTCTACCTCCCGCTGTTCATCGTGGTGATCTACGCCTTCAACCCCTCGCAGGGCCAGACCTGGCCGATCCACGGCCTCACCACCCACTGGTTCGGGGACGCCTGGCACAACTCGGCCGTGCGTTCGGCGCTGTTCACGTCGCTCAAGGTCGCCGTCGGCGCGACCACCGTGGCGCTCGTCCTCGGGAGCTGCGCGGCCTTCGCCGTCCACCGCTTCCGGTTCTTCGGCCGGGAGGCGGTGTCGTTCGCGCTCGTCCTCCCGATCGCGCTGCCCGGCATCCTGACCGGGATCGCCCTCAACTCCACGATCAACGCGAGCGGCATCCCGTTCGGACTGCTCACGATCGTGGTGGGCCACGCCACGTTCTGCGTGGTGGTCGTCTACAACAACGTGATCGCGCGGCTCCGCCGTACCGGCACCTCGTTGACCGAGGCGTCCATGGACCTCGGCGCGGACGGGTGGCAGACCTTCCGCTTCGTGACGCTCCCGAGTGTGGGGACGGCGCTGCTCGCGGGGGGCCTGCTGGCGTTCGCGCTGTCGTTCGACGAGATCATCGTCACGAACTTCACCTCGGGAACCGAGGAGACGCTGCCGAAGTGGATGTTCAATCAGATCCGGCTGCCGCACGCGCGGCCACTCGTGAACGTGGTTGCCATGGCGGTGATCCTGCTGTCGATCGTCCCCGTGTACATCGCGACGAGGCTCGCGCGAGAGAGCTCGACGCCACTCGCGGCGGTGAAGCAGGAGTAACCCTCGCTGCTACCCTCGGCGCTCGTGGGCCGTCCGTCCGAGGAGATCGAGCTCGAACAGCTGCGCCCGCGCACGCGGATGGGCCGTGCGGTCCGGGGGCTCGCCGTCGACATCCGCCCGCTGCGCGAGTCGCGCGACTACCGGCTGCTGTTCGGCGGCCAGTTCGTCTCCGAGATCGGGCACCAGATCACGCACGTCGCGATCTTCATCCAGGTCTACCGGATCACCCACTCGGCGTTCGCGGTGGGCCTCGTGGGCCTCGTGGCGCTCGTGCCGCTGATGATCTCGACGATCGGCTTCGCCTGGATCGCCGACGCGTTCGACCGGCGGCGCGTGTTGGCCGTGGTCCAGGTGGGACTGGCGGCAGGGTCGGGCGTCCTGCTGCTCGGTGCCCTGATGATGCCGCATACACCGCTCGGCCTGATCTACGGAGCGGTGGCGATCACCGCGTTCCTCGGCGGCATCGACTCCCCCACCCGCACTGCCACGGTGGCCCGGGTCGTCGGCCAGGATCGCCTCGCGTCGGCGGTCGCCCTGAACCAGGTCCTGTGGAACGCGACGATGGTGGCCGGGCCGGCCGTGGGTGGCATCCTCGTGGCGAAGCTCGGATTCTCCTGGGCCTACGGCGTCGATGCCGTGACGTACGGCGCCACCTTCCTGACCGCGATGGCGATGCGGCCGATCCCGCCGAAGCCGGGCGAGGTCCCGGCGACGCGAGGGGCACGCGCGGTCCGCGAGGGGTTCGCGTACCTGAAGGGCCGACGGGTGATCCAGACGACCTTCACGGTGGACCTCGTGGCGATGATCTTCGGCATGCCGAGGGCCCTGTTCCCGGTGCTCGCCGTCACGCAGTTCCATCGCGGCGCCGAGGTGGTCGGGTACCTGCTGTCGGCCGTGGGCGCCGGCGCGCTCCTCGGCGCGCTCGCCTCGGGGTGGGTGGTCCGGGTGCGCCACCAGGGGCTCGCGGTGGTGTGGGCCGTCGCCGTGTGGGGGGCCGCGATCGCCGCGTTCGGGCTCGTCGGGAGCCACCTGTGGCTGGCGATGGTGCTGCTCGCGGTGGCGGGGGCGGGCGACGTCATCTCCGCGGTGTTCCGGGGCACCATCCTGCAGCTCGCGGTGCCCGACTCCCTGCGGGGGCGGTTGAACGGCATCCACATCCTCGTGGTGACCGGCGGCCCCAGGATCGGAGACTTCGAGGCCGGCGCGGTCGCCGCCCTCACCACGCCGCTCATCTCCGTGGTCTCCGGGGGCGTCGCCTGTGTGGCGGGCGTCGCCATCCTGTCGCTGCTGGTGCCCGAGTTCGCCCGGTACCACGCGGGCGATCCGGGGTGAGGTCTCAGCGGGCGTGCATCGTCACGCGCATGCCGCCCTTCGGGCGGAGCGTGACCTGCGGCTGCAGTCCGGCCGGCTGACCGGGGAGCAGCCTGGGCCGCCACCGCTGCGCGATCGTCGCCAGCAGCAACTCCCCCTCCATCCACGCGAACGACTCGCCGATGCACAGGCGCGGCCCGCCGCCGAAGGGAAAGTAGGCGTACCGGGGCCGCTTTGCCTCCTCCTCCTGCGAGAAGCGCTCGGGGTCGAACCGCCGGGGCTCCGGCCACCATCGCGGATCCCGATGCACCAGGAAGGGGGGCGTCAACAGGATCGTGCCCTTCGGGACGTCGTAGCCACAGAGCTCCAGGTCGGCGATGGCCTGGCGCCCGATCATCCAGGCCGGCGGGAACAGCCGCATCGCCTCAGACAGGACCTTGCGGGTGTAGTCGAGGCGAGAGAGATCCTCCACGGTCGGGACGCGGTCGCCGAGCACCTCGTCGAGCTCGGCGTGGAGCTTTCCCTCCACGTCCTGATGCCGTGACAGCAGGTAGAAGGTCCATGACAGCGCCACGGCGGTGGTCTCGTGGCCGGCCAGGAAGATCGTGATGGCCTCGTCGCGCAGCTGCTGGTCGGTCATGCCCGCGCCGTCTTCCTCCGCCACCAGCAGCCGCGACAGGAGATCCGATCCGTCCGCGCCCTCGGCCCGCTTCTCCTCGATCATCCGGCCGATCACGCGATCGAGCCCGTCGCGTGCCGCGCGGAACTGTCGCATCGCGGGAACCGGGAGACGCTCGATGTTGTCGGCGAGCGGTCCACCGATCATGAACACCACGAACAGCAGCAGGCGATCGAGCATGCCGAGGAGCGTGGCCATTGCCTCGCCGACGTCGGCGGCGTCGCGCTCGACGTCCGCCCCGAAGAGGGTCTTGCCGACGATAGCGAGGGTCAGCCCCATCATCTCCTGGTGCAGGTCGAGGACCTGGCCGTCCTGCCACCGGTCGCGATACCGCACGCCGTAGTCCACCATCGCCTCGCCGTACTCCTTGATCCGGCGGTGATGGAAGATCGGCTGGATCAGCCGGCGCTGCCGTTTGTGGAACTCGTCCTCGCTCGTGAGGAGCCCCTCCCCGAGGACGCGCTTCATGGCCTCGTAGAACGGGCTCTTGTGGATGTCGTGGTTGCGGGTGACGAGCACCTGCTCCACACCCTGGGGATCCGTGACGAGGCACATGCGCAGCGGACCCATCCGGAACCGCACGATGTCGCCGTACCGCTCCGCCATGCCCCGGTAGAACCCGAGCTCGTCGCGGCGCATCGCCACGATGTTGGCGGGCTGGAGGGTGCCGGGAGGCCCGGGTGGCGGCCGCAGGGTCGTGGTGCTCACGGGGGTAGGCTACGCCTGCCGTGCCAGCCCTGTCCGAGGAGGAGATCCGCGCCGCGCTCGCCGACCTTCCCGGGTGGCGCCACGCCAAGGGCGAGCTCTCGAAGCAGTTCACGTTCCCCACGTTCATGGACGCTATCGCGTTCATCGACCGCGTCGCCGAGCGCGCCGACGAGCTGAACCACCACCCCGACCTCGAGAACCACTACAACCACGTCAGGGTCGGGCTCCACACCTGGGACGAGGACGCCGTCACCGAAAAGGACGTCGCCCTCGCCCACCAGATCGAGACCGTGGTCGACTCCGGCTTCTGAGGACGCTCATTCAGCGCGGCGGGGGGCGCAGCACCAGCTGGTCGTGCGGCTCCACGACGTCGATCACGCCCTCGATGCCCGCCTCGACGTACAACGTAAAGCCCTCGCGCTCGACGACCTCGTCGCCCGGTGAGGGCTCATCGACGAGCGCGAACTCCACGCCGGATCCCTTCCGCGACACGCGGACCGTGGCGTTCGGATTGAAGCGGCGCGCCGCCTCGTGCGACCGCGTGAGGATGCGCACCGCCCATTCCGTGAACTCGAGCTGTATCGGTTGGTTGCCCATCTCGGCGGGCACGGAGGATACTGCCCCCGGGCCGCCCCAGCCCCGACCGACCATTCGATGAGACCGATGAGCGTGCCGTTATGTCTGTCGCCGAGCGCCCCGAGCGCCGCGCCCGTGCCGCAAAGGCTATCCGGGCGATCTCTCCGCGACGGCCGGCGCGGCGGATCTGGCACTACTTCCTGGCGGAGCGCCGCACGCTTCGTCAGGGACTCGCCGCCCTCCTCCTGAGCACCGCCGCCGGCCTCGTCGCCGGCGTGGCCCTGGGGTCCATCGCGAAGACGCTCGTGCTCCTGCCGTCGTTGTTCATCCTGATCCCGGCGGCGGTCGGCATGAAGGGCACGATCTTCGGCGCCATCGGGGCCCGCCTCGGGACCAGCACCCACGCGGGCTTGTTCGAGGTCACACGGGCTCGCACCGGCGTCCTTTACCAGAACGTCTACGTCGGAGTGATCACGACGTTCTCCTCGACGCTGTTCCTCGCCGCGCTGGCGAGGCTCGCCGCGCTGGCCGTCGGCTACCCGTCGATCTCGTTCCTCGACTTCGTCACGATCTCGGTCATCGGGGGCGTCCTCGGGTCCGCGGTGGCGATGGGGCTCACGATCGGCCTCTCGCTGCTCGCCTACCGCCGGGGCTACGACCTCGACGCCGTGTCCACGCCGATCGTGACGGCATCCGGCGACATGGTGACGATCCCCTTCCTCTTCGTGGCCACGTTCATCGTGCGCGACGCGCATGTCGTGAGCAACGTCGTGGCATGGGTCGCCATCGTGGTGTGCATCTTCGCCACCGTTCGGGGGCTGATGACGGATCTCGTGATGGCCCGGCGGGCGATCCTGGAGATGACCGGGGTCATCCTGCTCACCCCGATCCTCGACATCGTGGCCGGAACCGCGATGGAGCCTCGCATCAAGCAGTTCCACGCGTTCCCGGCGCTGCTCGTGATCATCCCGC
>JBHELK010000093.1:0-19794 GCA_046263085.1 Actinomycetota bacterium | reverse complement strand
TTCGCCGGGCCGAACGGGGGCTATCTCCTCGCGATCTGTGTCCGGGCCATGCTGACCGAGGTACCGTTCCCGGATCCGCTCGCCATCTCGGCCCACTATCTCCGGCCCGCCGCCGTCGGCCCCGCGGAGATCGCCACAGAGCCGATCCGGGCGGGGAAACGGCACGCTTCCGCCCAGGCTTCTCTCTCACAGAACGGCAAGGAGGTCGTGCGCGTCACGGGCACGTTCGCCGACCTCGACGGAGCCACCGGCCGGACGTTGCTCCTGGACCCCGCGCCGGAGCTGGCACCTCCCGGTGATGGGCTCGATCCCATGGCCCGCGTTCCCGACACCGTGCCGATGCCGAGCATCGCGGAGCGGCTCGAATACCGGACGCAGTCGCTCCCCGGCTGGCTGGCCGGCGAGCCCTCGGGTGACCCCCGGTTCGAGTACTGGATGCGGTTCCGGGACGGCAGGGAGCCCGATCCGCTCTCGCTGACGTTCCTCGTCGACGCCGGCGCGCCCGCCGTGCTCGAGATCGGGGAGTTCGTGTCGTCGACGATCGAGCTGAGCGTGTACGTGCGCGCCAGGCCGAAGAGCGACTGGCTGGCGTTCCGGCAGTCGACCCGCTACCTCACGTCCGGGTACCACGACGAGGACGTCGAGATCTGGGACGCGAAGGGGACGTTGGTGGCGCAGGCGCGCCAGCTGGCGCTGCTCGGTTGAGCTCGATCGGGGTCTCCGCTGCGGTCCCGTCCTCGGACCTCCGGGGGGCCCGGTCGAGACCCGGCCAAGCCAGTCCGAGCGCGTAGCGATCGAGGACTCTCACACATCCGTTGTCGGCATTTCGGCCGTCAGACTTGAAGGGTGCGCCCCATCGGGCAGGCGTATCCCCCTACGACGTGGCCACGACGAACGTCACCGAGTCGGCGCTCTCCTCGTTCTGCAACTCGCCGTCGAAGCTCTCGACGAGTTGCGCCTGCCGAGCGGGTCCGGAGAGTGCGATCTGCACCGTGGCGTCGCCGTTAGCGTCGGTGGTCGCGGACTGCGCGTCCTGTCCCTCGAGCGCGAACACGACGGCCCTGCCGGCGAGAGTCTTGCCGGTGTCGTCCACCAGGTGCGCCGCCAGCGTGACCGTGCTCCCGGCAGTGCCCGACACCGAGCCCGTGTTCGTCACGGCGGTCTCGTGCTGCACGGAGGAGACGGGTTGCGGTGTGACGCTCGGCACCACTGCCGCCTTCACCGTGTTGGCGTAGCGGTCGCCGAGGTTGGTGGCCTTGTCGGTGGGCGCCGCCCACACGTACTGCTGCCCGTCGACCTCGGTGGTGGGTTTGCCGACCTGCCAGGCGTTGTCGGTGTCGCTCGTGAAGAGGTAGTGGATGCCGTGCTGGGCCCAGGCGCCCTGCTTCTGGTCGCACTTCAGGTCCGCGTACGGCGTGTCGTTGTTCTCCGCCGAATAGCCGGCTTTCACCCGCGCGTCGCTCGACGCCTCGCCCGGCCACGGCCGCGCCACCGGGTCGTCGCCGGTGCCGTCGTCGAAGCACGCGTCGTCGCGGTAGTAGGGGATGATCAGCGGCTCCTCCGCGTCCCTCGCGTCGTTCAGCTGGAACATGTAGACGAGTGAGCCGTTGGGTCCGGAGACCTCCTCCCAGTTGAAGAAGGACAGCGGCTCGGAGAACGTCGGATCGACGATGTCGAAGTAGCTATTGCCCGTGACCGGGTTGGAGTCGATGTTGCCGACCTTCTCGTCGTCCTTGCCATCGATCGCCACGCCGGCCGTCATGCCGAGGTTGTTTAGCCCTTCGTCGTAATACGTGGTGACGGCGCCGGCGTTGTTGTCCCAGTCGGTGTATAGCCCGTCCGGCGGGACGGGGTGCACGCGCAGGTGGTACCGGAACACGTAGTAGTCGCGGTAGTAGTACTCGACCTTCGTGGTGTTCGTGCCGGAGTCGGCGCCCCACACCTCGCGGATCGCGCGGACCGGGCCGGTGCGCTCGCCGAGCAGTCCGCCGTTCGCCTCCCAGTTCACCTGCTCGTCCTCGAAGCCGACGACGGAGATGTTCGAATCGGGGTTCTGCTGGAACGCCCGCCCCTTCCACCGGTCGATCAGGTCGACGCCGTAGTGACCGGGCTTGCCGGGCTCCGCCACGCGCGTGCTGCGGACCATCCATCGCCCGCTCGCGTGCAGCTGGTACGACCGCGTGGACACGGTCATGCCGTCGCGCGGGAACCGGTCGGTCGAGCTGCGGGCGACGCCGTCCGGCGTCTGGCGGTTCGGGTCGGCGGGGTTCGTCGCCGTGCGGCACACGGTGCCGCGGAGGTTCGGGCCGTAGTTGCCGTTCGACGACGACAGGTTCTCGGCGCCCCCGTCGGCGAAGCTGTACCGGTCCACCCACTCGTCGGCGTTGGCGTCCCGTTCGTAGTGCACGTAGCCGTTCGAGGCGTCGAACGCCGGCGGCTTGGTCCGAAGGAACAGGTACACGAAGCTCGATGTGCCGGTCAGGGGATCGACGAGGCGGACTTCCTGTCGCGGCTGGAAGCCCGGCTGCGCGGCGTCGGTCAGGACGGTCCTCGGCGGTGCCGGAGCATCGGTCGGCGCCTGGGGGCCGGCATCGGACACGTAGAACGACAGCTCGTCGTCATCGTCGAATCCCTGCACCGGATCGAGCGTGGGATAGCCCTTCATCTTGCTGGGGTCGTGCGCCGAGTCCGGGTACATCGCGGTGCATTCGCCGGCGATCTTCTTCCACGTCTCCTGGTCCCACTGGTAGGTGAGCTCCTCGTCGGTCCACGAGTAGATCTGGAAGCTGGAGTTCTGATTGGCGAGGAAGTAGGGGAAGCGCTGGTCGACCTGGATCGGGATCTGTCGCCAGCCGTTGCCCTTCCACCGGAATCCCGTCATCTGGTTCACGGGAACGCCGGCGCGGGGATCCTGCGGGACCTGCAGCGTGCCGGCGTGCGCGTCGCGTCCGGCCAGCGATCCCAGCGGGTTCGGGTCGGCCACGCCCTCGGCCGGCAGGCGCGACCAGGTGGGGAACTGCTGGCCGGTCATCACGACGGCCTCCACCGTGCGGTTGACCTCGGTGGACGTCGCCGAGGCCTCCTGGGAGGGGACGAGTTGTACGAACGATGCGATCACGGCGGACGCCGTGACCAAGGCTGCTCTGCGGCTCATGGGAGTCCTTCAGGTCGGTTCGTGGGCTTGCGCCTCTCGAGGGGGATTCGCGGTCCTCGACCTATTTCCCTTCTCCCGGGGCCCACAACCCTGGAGGGCGCCTGACGGATCCCCGCGTATCGCTACTCGGGGCGGACCATGCGCTCGGGGCGCACGGCCTCGTCGTACTCCGACTCGCTCAGGTAGCCGAGCTCGAGGGCCGCCTCCTTCAGGGTCGTGCCCTCGTGATGCGCCTTCTTCGCGATTTCCGCGGCCTTGTCGTAGCCGATCTTCGGCGTCAGGGCCGTCACGAGCATCAGAGAGTTCGACACGAGCTCCCGGATACGATCGCGGTTCGGCTTGATCCCCTCCACCGCGAACTCCCGGAAGGTGCGGCACACGTCGCTCAGGATCCGCACCGAGTGCAGGAAGTTCCGGATCATCACGGGCTTGAACACGTTGAGCTCGAAGTTGCCCTGCGACCCCGCGACGGTGATGGCGGTGTCGTTGCCGATGACCTGGACGCAGACCATCGTCATGGCCTCGGACTGCGTGGGGTTCACCTTCCCGGGCATGATCGAGGACCCGGGCTCGTTCTCGGGCAGCTCCAGCTCGCCGAGCCCCGAACGAGGGCCGCTGCCCAGCCACCGGATGTCGTTGGCGATCTTCATCAGCGACGCGGCGAGCGTGGTGACGGCGCCGTGGGCGAAGATCACGCCGTCGTGCGCCGCGAGCGCCGCGAACTTGTTCGGCGCGCTCGTGAACGGCAGGCTGGTCAGCTCGGCGATCCTGGCCGCGGCCTTCTCCCCGAACCCGGCCGGGGCGTTCAATCCGGTCCCCACCGCGGTGCCGCCGATGGCGAGCTCGTACAGCCCGGGGAGGGTGACGTCGATGCGCTGGAGGTCGGCGTCGAGCTGCGCGACGTAGCCGGAGAATTCCTGCCCCAGCGTGAGGGGCACGGCGTCCTGGAGATGCGTGCGGCCGATCTTCACGATGTCGTCGAACTCCCGCGCCTTCGCGTCCAGGGCATCGCGGAGCTCGCGCACCGCGGGCTGGAGCTCATTGATGAGTGCCGTGGCCGCCGCGATGTGCATGGCCGCGGGGAACGTGTCGTTCGAGCTCTGCGACAGGTTCACGTCGTCGTTCGGGTGCACCGGCTTCTTCGATCCCATCTCACCGCCGGAGAGCTCGATCGCGCGGTTCGAGATCACCTCGTTCGCGTTCATGTTCGACTGCGTGCCCGAACCGGTCTGCCACACGTAGAGAGGGAAGTGGTCGTCGAGCTTCCCCTCGATGACCTCGTCGGCGGCGCGGACGATCAGCTCGGCCTTGTCCTTCGCCAGGAGGCCGAGCTCCTGGTTCACGAGCGCGCAGGCCTTCTTCAGCACGCCGAACGCTCGGACGACCTCGATCGGCATGCGCTCGGCGAGGCCGCCGATCGAGAAGTGGTGGAGGGAACGCTGCGTCTGCGCGCCCCAGTAGCGGTCGGCCGGGACCTCCACGGTCCCCATGCTGTCGGACTCGCGCCTCACGGCTCCAATCCTAGCCGCCGCGCTCCTCGGATCTCGCCGGAGCCGCCCCGGCTCGGGCTCGGTACGTCCTGACCTTCGCCTGGTTGCCGCAGATGGCCATGGAATGGGCCGGCTGAGCCTCAGCCCGCGGCGTCCCCACCGAGGCTCGCCACGTAGTCGGCGATCACGCGCGGGACCACGCCGGTCACGTACGCTCCGCCGGCACAGCCCCTGCACCAGTCGGACGCATTGATCGCGGTCGCGGTGACGAGGGGCTCGGCGCAGCCCCGGAGGTCATCCTCGATCGCCCCATAGCCGTGCGTCTCGAGGCCCTTCTCGAGGGTCAGGATCGTGGCCTCGAGGCCCTGGTCGAGCGAGACGTAGTTCCTGACGCCGACCGAGTTGAAGGAGGTCGCGCCGGGAAGATCGAGGGTCGTGGCGAGCGGATTCCACCCGGCATCCGTTCCCTCCTGCGCCGCCCACGCCACGACGACGATCAGGTTGTTCGCGCATCGCGGCGCGCCGAGGCGATCGAGCAGCATCGCCCCCCACTGCGGCCAGGACACCGAGAGCGACCCGTCCGGTCCCGGCGACGGCGAGGGCACGTCGAGGATCTGACGCCCTGCCGGCACGCGCTCGATCCTGGTGACGACGTGCGTTCTCGGTTTCGCGGTTCGTGTCTTCGCGCTCGCCCCGTGGGCCGTGTCGCTCTGGGCGACGGTCTGCCGGAACCGCGGGGCGAATCGAGTGTGGACCCCCGGACGCTGGCCACACGACAGGAGCACGAGGCACAGGATCGCCGGGAGCGCTCGCCGGCTCACACCGACTCAGGTCCGGGCATCAGCACCCAGCGCTCGGCGGATCTGCTCGGCGTGGTCGTGGGCGTGGGCTGCGTAGATGTCGAGCCACGTCGTCACCGAGTAGGCCCCGCTCTCCTCATGAGTCCCGGCGCGCCTCCACCCGTCTTCGTCGAGGTTCTCAAGGATCGTGGCGGTCGCCTCCCGGACGCCCCGCAGCGTGGCCAGCGAGGGCCCGATGGGCCGCACCGCGTAGTAGAGGCGGCGGGCGAACTCCTCCTCGTCGTAGCCCTGGAGCGTCGGCGAGTCCTCCGCCAGGAGCTTGCGAACCCGGATGGCCGACGTCATCTCGCTGTCCGCGAGGTGGTTCACGACTTCCCGCGGCGACCACCCTCCGTCGGCCGGCCTCCGGTCCAGCTCCTCGTCGCTCAGGCCCGCGACCGCTTGCTCCACGATCCCCGGGCCCTCCCGATACCGCTGCACCAGATCCTCACGTGTGGCCATGCGCCCCTCCCGTTCGACGGCGCCTCCATGGTATGGCTCCCCGACGACAAGGAAGGCCCGGGGGGCGGGCTACCCCTCGAGCCCGGCCCGGAGCTGCGGGTACCTGGGGTCGTCGAAGCCGAAGGCGCGGTACAGCGGCTCGCCTTCCGACGTCGCGTGGAGCTCGGCGTTGCGCACCCCGCGTCCCCTGACCCACGCGAGGATCGCCTCGAAGACGGCGCGGCCGTGGCCCCGGCGCCGGTGCGCGGGATCGGTGACCATCCACTGGATATAGGCGTACCTGGCGTTCGGCACCCCCGGGCCGGGCAGCCTGGTGGTGAGCGTCACGCCGCCGCAGGCCACGGGCTCGCCGTCGACCTCGGAGACGAACACGGCGCAGTCATCGCCGCCGCTTCGCTCCCTGATCATCCGCTCGGCCTCCGCCCGCCACTCGGGCCGCGTGACGTCGAGGCCCATCGACTCGTACATCGATGAGGCGAGCGCGATGACTCGCTCAGCGTCCTGGGGCCGCGCGAAGCGAACGTCGGGGGGCATGGGATCGAAAGGATAGCCAGCGCATCCTCGGCCCCATCCGTGGTGATACAAGTCGTCGATGGATTGGACCGGTCTCGTGGTGGGAGCGTTGGTCGGCACGCTCGTCATGACAACGCTCATGGAGGGCGGTCAGTTCCTCCGGCTCACGCGCATGAGCCTGCCGTTCATGCTCGGCACGCTTTTCACGGAGGACCGCACCTGGGCCAAGGTGTGGGGCTTCGTCCTGCACTTCCTGAACGGGATCGGGTTCGCACTCGGCTACGGGCTGTTCTTCGAGGTGGTAGGGCGATCCGACTGGTGGGTCGGGGCGCTGGCCGGAGCGCTCCACGCCGTGTTCGTCCTCGCGGTCGTGATCCCGGTCCTTCCCGACATCCATCCACGGATGGCGAGTGAGGACGAGGGTCCCGATCCCACCCCCATGCTGCAGCCGCCCGGATTCCTGGCGCTCAACTACGGGCCGCAGACGCCCTTCGGCACGCTGATCGGCCACATCGCCTACGGCGCCGTGCTCGCGTCGTTCTACCGTCCGATCGGCTAAACCGCGTTCGTGGAGCGGGGCTCGCCCTTCTCCGCCTCATGCAGGGCGGCCGCCGCGTTGATCAGCGCGATGTGGCTGAGTCCCTGCGGGAAGTTCCCCAGGAACCGGCCCGTGTCGGGATCGATCTCCTCGGAGAGCAGGCCCAGCTCGTTGGTGCGGCGGCAGGCCTGGTCGAACACCTCGCGAGCCTCCGCCGTCCGTCCGTTCAACGCCAGGGCCTGCACGAGCCAGAACGAACAGGCCACGAACGCGCCCTCGGTCCCGCCGAGCCCGTCGTCCCTGCGGTACCGGTACACGAGGTCGGCGCGGCCGAGCTCCCCGCGCACGGCGTCGATGGTGCCGGTGATGCGCGGGTCGTCCGGCTCGAGGAAGCGCACCCGCGGGATCTCGAGGAGCGCGGCGTCGAGGTCCGGCTTGTCGAAGACCTGGGTGAACGTGTTGCGGACGGCGTCGAACCCGTGCTCCAGCACCGCGCGCTTCAGGGAATCGCGCTCGCGCTCCCAGTCCTCGATCGGGGCCCTGAACCCGAAGTCGCGGGCCATGCTGATCCCGCGGTCGAGCGCCACCCAGCACATCACCTTGGAGTGGACGAACTGCTGCGGCTCTCCCCTCATCTCCCAGATCCCCGCGTCGGGCTCGCGCCACCGCTTCGCCACGAAGCTCACCAGGGCGCGGAGGGCCCGCCACATGTCGCGGTCGATCTCGCCGGAGCGCTCCGCGAACACGTACGCCGCCTCCACGACCTCACCCCAGTTGTCGAGCTGGAGCTGCTCCCCTGCGCCGTTCCCGACACGCACGGGGCGAGAGTCGAGATAGCCCCGGAGGCCCTCGAGGTCGCGTTCGCGCACCCAGTGTTCCCCGTGCACGCCGTACAGGGTGTGGATCTTGGGGTGCGTGAGGTGGGCGGCGTTCGTCACCCAGTACATATAGGCGTGGGCCTCGTCGTGATACCCGAGATCGAAGAGGGCGATGATCGTTCGCGACGCGTCGCGCACCCAGACGTAGCGGTAGTCCCAGTTGCGGTCGGCGCCGGGGGCCTCCGGCAGCGACGTGGTCGGGGCCGCGACCACGCCGCCGGATGGCGCGTACGTGAGGAGCTTCAACGTGATGGCGGAGCGACGGACGATGGCCGGCGCGCGGTCGCCCGCGAGCTCCTGCTCCGACCACCGCTTCCAGTAGTCGACGGTCTCGTGGAAGGTCTGCTCGGCGTACTCGCCGGCGGCCGGCAGTACGCCGATGGAGCGGTTGGCCTCGCTCGCCGTGACGTACGAACGCCGGCCCTCCTCCGCGATGAGCTCGGCTCTCGCGACGTCCCCGTCGATGCGGAACGGGGTCGAGCATTCGAAGAACACGGCTCGGCCTCGTTGTCCCGCGGCGAGGCGCGATCCCTTGGCACGCAACCGGTACGGGCGGTCCCCGAACGAAGCACCGGGGGCGATCTCGACGTCGAAGACGACCGAGCCGGCCTCTCCCTCGATCCGTCGCACCAGGTACCTGAACGGCCAGAGCCGGCGGCGTTTCTTCGCGAACGGCAGGGCCGGGAAGAAGTCGTAGACCGTGGCGCGCCCGGAAGGGGTGGTGTACGTGGTGGCCAGCACCGCCGTATCGGCGAGGTACGCGCGCTGGGCCGTGAACGGCTCGCGAGGGCGCAGCGAGAAGTGGCCGCCGGCGGGGTCGAGGAGGCGCCCGAACACCGGGTTCGAGTCGAAGCGCGGCAGGCAGAGCCAGTCGATCGATCCATCGTCGGACACGAGCGCCGCGGTGCCGCAGTCGCCGATGAGGCCGTATCGCTCGAGCGGAAGGAACACCGGCCTCGCTTCCGGACCGGAGGCGCTGCGCTGGGCCTGCACGGGCCGACCTTACCGCCGGCCGCGCAGCGTTAGCCTCTGCACCGATGGCCGATCACATGGACGGCGGGTGCATGGCGCTCGCGCTGGAGGAGGCCCGCGCATGCCTCGAGTGGGGCGACGTGCCGATCGGGGCGGTGGTCGCCAGAGGCGACGACGTCCTGGGGCGAGCCGGCAACCAGCGCGAGCGCCTGCGGGATCCCACCGCCCACGCCGAGATCCTGGCGCTGCGGCAGGCCGGCGAGCACGTCGGTTCGTGGCGTCTCGACGGCTGCACGATGTACGTGACCCTGGAGCCGTGCGCGATGTGCGCCGGGGCGGTGGTCCTGGCGCGGATCGACCGGGTGGTGTTCGGTGCAGCGGACCCGAAGGCGGGGTTCGCCGGATCGCTCGGCGACCTGCTCCGCGACGCGCGGCTCAACCACCGCGCCGAGGTCATCTCCGGTGTTCTCGAGACGGAATCGGGGGAGCTGTTGCGGGCGTTCTTCCGTGAGCGCCGCTCGAGCCCGTAGGGCGGCGCTTGTCCCCGCCCCCCGCGTTGCTAGACTCGCCGACGGAGGCGTGCCGGAGCGGACGAACGGGACCGCCTCGAAAGCGGTTAGGGGCTTGATCGCCCCTCACAGGTTCAAATCCTGTCGCCTCCGCCAGACCCATCGATGAGGCCGGGGACGAGCCCCGGCCTACGGTGGAAATCGTTCCCCTACACTCTTGCCGGTGGCTTGCCCGAGCGGACGAAGGGGCACGCCTGGAGAGCGTGTAGGGGGGCAACCCCCTCCCGGGTTCGAATCCCGGAGCCACCGCCAGGACCGAGCGTCACGAATGGGCTCAGGCGGGTAGCGACCCACTACGAAGCTCGTGATCCCCGCTACTACTCACTGTGATACCAGGGGATACACACCCCGAGGAGCCCATGCACGGCCCTCATGTGCGACGGCGTCCGGGTCCGGGCTGGCCACCTCTCGGATCGCGGGTTTCGATGTACTCCTTGAGCCAGGCTCGGGAGCTCAGATAGAGGCGCCCCTCGCGAACGGCCCGCAGCCTGCCGGCGAGGGCGAGCTGGCGGAGGTAGTCGGCCGAATACGGCGAATGCTCGGCGAGCGCCGAGAGAGGGACGAGCTTCACCTCGCCTGCGAGGTTGGGTATGAGGAAGCGGCTCAGGGTTCCGCTGACTGCTCGTGCGATCACTCCTGACAGCGCGTTCGGGTTCCCGGAGTCGGCTGACCTCAGCGCGCGTAGATATCTCGGTCGATCACGGGCAAGGATGACGGCCGGCGGGTAGCGTGCCTGGACAAGCATGAACGTGAGGACGAGCCGCCCGACTCTCCCGTTGCCGTCGACGAACGGATGGATCCGCTCGAGCCATGCATGATGGATCGCGGTGTGCACGAGCGCGTGTGCGTCGCCTCGTGTTCGTGTCGACCAAGACCACTCGCGGAGGTCCGCCGGGATTGCGGCGGGCACGGAAACCGGGACTCCGCGGATCCGAACTCCGGTCTTTCGCCACGAGCCGGGGCGATCATGCGTTGCCGGGGGTTCGACCTCCCAGACGAGCGACATGGCGAGTCGGTGGATCTCGGAGAGCGTCTCGAGCGATACCCCCCTTCCTCCCGTCGCCGTGCGGTAGACCCGGTCCGCGGCTCGGGCATAGCCCTCAACTTCGAGAGACTCCACGAGGTCGGCGGAGACCCTTCTGCGCTCCACGAGATCCTCCACCTGAGCGCGCGTCATGGTGTTGCCCTCGATGGCAGTGGAGTTGTGGACGTCGTCCAGCCAGACCTGGCGAAGGATCTGATCCGCTTCGATCGCCCGCGGGAGTCCGCCGAGCGTCTCCCGCAGCAGCGCAACTTCCTCGTCGACGCGTGCGAGCAATTCCGCGATGGGGGGGCGGCCGCCCCGGGTTTTCCTTCGGTCGGTCGGCATGGAACCATAAGAGTAGCAAAACTTACTTTCCTCAAGTTACAGGGACGTAGTTCGTCTTTCCGAATCCACAGCTCTGCTGCGTAGGAAAAACGTCGATGCCTCTCTCGACCGGAGTGCCTCTGGACCCGGCCGGTATACTCGACGTGGTGGCCGTGCTAGGTGGGGAGCTAGCGGTGCCCTGCACCCGCAATCCGCTCTAGCGGGGCCGAATTCCCGCCCGAGGCCCGGGGGGTCCGGTGATGCCCTCGGCACGGGGCGTTGATGGTCGGGTCCTGCGCGACGCCAACTTGTGAAACCCGTCAGGTCCGGAAGGAAGCAGCGGTAAGCAGGCGCTGGCGGGTGCCGCAGGAGTGCCTGATCGGAGCCACCGGCCGAGCGAGCTCCCGAGTCCCCCGTTCGTCGACGGTGGGTGCACGGCCACCACTTTTGTCGCTTCCCCCTGATTGAATGGGGTCCGCCGTGGTCGAGGAATACCAGTCGCTCTACCGGAAGTACCGGCCGCAGTCGCCCGCGGAGGTGCTGGGGCAGGAGCACGTGGTGCGGGCCCTGGTGGGAGCCATCACCGAGGGTCGCCTGGCGCACGCGTTCCTGTTCTGCGGCCCGCGTGGGACCGGCAAGACCTCGACCGCCCGGATCCTGGCCAAGATGGTCAACTGCGAGAAGGCCCCCACATCCGAGCCCTGCGGCGAGTGCGAGCAGTGCCTGCGGATCCGCGACGGCAACCACCTCGACGTCGTCGAGATCGACGCGGCCTCGCACGGCGGGGTCGACGACGCCCGCGAGCTCCGGGAGCGCGCGCCCACGGCCCCGGCCATGGGCCGCGAGAAGGTCTACATCCTCGACGAGGCCCAGCGGCTCTCGCGCGAGGCGTTCGACGCGCTGCTGAAGCTGTTCGAGGAGCCGCCGCCCGGCGTCCGGTTCGTGCTCTGCACCACCGAGCCCCACAAGATGCCCGCCACGATCATCGGGCGGTGCCAGCGATTCGACTTTCGCCGGGGCACCTCGGACGTCGTCGCCGAGCACCTCGTGCGCATCGCGAAGGACGAGGGGATCCAGCTGTCGCAGGAGGCCGCGATGGCCATGGCGCGCCAGACAGAGGGATCGTTCCGAGACGCGCTCTCCCTCCTCGATCAGGCATCGGTGATCGCGGGCGAGAAGATCGACGAGGACGTCCTGGAATCCTTGCTCGGCGCGCCGCGCGGGGAGTCGCAGTACGGGCTGGCGGACGCCATCTCGGTCGGGGACACGAAGTCCGTCTTCGCCCTGATCGATCGGCTGGTGCAGGAGGGGCAGGACCTGCGGCACGTCACCGCGGAGGCGCTGAAGCACTACCGCAACCTGCTGGTGGCGCAGACCGCGCCGGGACAGGACGATCTGCTCGACGTCCCGGCCGACGAGTACGAGCGGTTGCGAGCGCAGGCCACGAAGTTCACGCCGGCGGAGCTGTCGCGGATCGTCGCGCTGCTGCTGGCGGCGCAGACGGATATGCGGTGGACGACATCGCCGCGGCTCACGTTGGAGCTGGCGCTGGTTCGCGCCTCGATGCCGGAGACCGACCCGGCTCCGGAAGGGCTCATCTCTCGGGTGGAGCGGCTCGAGCGCTTGGGAGGCGTCGAAACCCCCTCGGGCTTGGGGGGTGGCCCGGCCCGCTCCGTCCCGAAGGCCGACGCCGTCGAACCGACCGCCCAACCCGATGGTGAGCCTGAGACGCCGGAGCCCGTGGCGGAGCCGACGTCGGAAGCGACGCCGGAGCCCGTGGCGGAGCCGGCGGTGCAGCCGGTGATCTCGACGGGGAGCGTCGACATCGAGATGTTGCGGCGTTCGTGGCACACGGTGATCGAGCAGTTGAAGACGGCTCGGCAGATGGTGTTGTTCGCGAGCTTGCAGACGGCGACGCCGGCCACGTACGACGGGGACACGTTGGAGCTGGCCTTCCCGCCGCAGACGACGTACGGGGTGTCGAAGGTGGAGGAGCGCGTGGGGGATCTGCAGTCGATGCTTCAGCAGGTGTTCGGCATCTCACCGGCCATCAAGTGCGTTGTGCGCGACGCGGTCGGGGGCCAGGTCGCGGTCCTCGAGGACGACGACGACGGGACCGTCCCGGACGAGGACGCCGCGCTCGAGCGACTGAAGAGCCAGCTCAACGCCGAGATCGCCGACGGCGACCTGTAGGTTGATCGCCTGATGTACGAGGGGCCGATCCAGGACCTCATCGACGAGCTTTCCCGACTCCCGGGCGTCGGTCCGAAGTCCGCGCAGCGTCTCGCGTTCCATCTGGTGAAGACGGCGCCCGACGAGGCCAAGCGTCTCGCGGAGTCGATCGTCCGGGCCAAGGAGCTCGTGAGCTTCTGCCGGGAGTGCGGAAACGTCGCGGAGGGGGAGCTGTGCCGCGTGTGCCGCGACCCGAGCCGTGACACCACGGTGATCTGTGTGGTCGAGGAGCCCAAGGACGCCGCCACCATCGAGAAGGCGGGCGTCATCAAGGGCAGGTACCACGTGCTGGGGGGCGCGATCTCACCGCTCGACGGCGTGGGGCCGGACGACCTGCGCGTGCGGGAGCTCATGGACCGCGTGCAGCGCAACGGCGTCACGGAGGTCATCCTCGCCACGAACCCCAATCTCGAGGGCAACGCCACAGCCATGTACATCGCGGCGCTCCTCAAGCCGGTCGGCATCACGGTCACGCGCCTCGCGAGCGGGCTGCCGGTCGGGGGGGATCTGGAGTACGCCGACGAGGTCACGCTCTCGCAGGCCCTGGAGGGCCGCCGCGAGATGTAGCCGCACGGGCGCACACCCGCAGCGGCCGACGTTTCCCCCCAGAGAGGCCCGGGTAGCCCCAAGAGAGGCCCCCCTTTCCGCGTGCCGTGAGGTGGATCGACATGCGAAGGTTCTTCACGTCCGTGGTGCTCCTGGCCGTCGTCGGTGTGGGGCCCGCGGTTCTCGTCACCACCACCAGCGCCGCGCCGGGACCGAGCCCGTCGCCCACGCTCGGAACGCCCGGATCGCCCACACCGAGCCCGGGCTGCTCCCCGGAGGAGAGCCCGTCACCATCGGCGACGCCGTCGGTGCTCCCCAGCGCGTCACCGTCGTCGACCGCGGCGGCTCAGGGAGCGGAGGCGTCGCCCACGGCCAGCCAGACGCTGCCGATCCCGACCTTCATCCCTTCGGGCTCGCCGAGCGCGTCGCCCTCGCCGTCGGAGTCCTCGGGCGGGTGTGACAACGGATCCGGCGGAAGCGGATCGGGCGGCGGTGGGTCCGGAACCGAGGCCTCGCCGGCAACCCCGAATCAGGCCGAGCCGGCCTTCACCGGGTAGCGCAGCGGGGAACAGGGTGCGCCCCCGCCCCGGAGTTGTCGTCGCCATCTGCGCCGTCGTTCTCCTCGTCGACGCCTGTGGTTCCTCACGCTCGACCGAGCAGCTCCCCGGCGGTCCTGCGGGTGCACGCGGGCACAAGGCCGCGGCCCGGCCGGCACGACGCGTGATCCACACCGGTGTGCGGGTCGAACGCCTCCCCGCGCCGGCCGGCCTGGCGTTCCGGCCGACGTGCCCGTCGCGAACCACGATCGGAACCGTGACGGGCCAGAGCGTGACCGCCCGCACGCGGCCGAGCTCGGACGCGCCGGCCATCGCCACGTTCCCGCGACGCAACGAACAGGGAGCGCGGCAGGTCTTCGACATCCTCGCGACGGCGAGCGGCGCCGGCGGCCAGCGCTGGTACAAGGCCCTCCTCCCGATGCGTCCCAACGACACGCTGGGCTACATCCGCGCGGATCGCCTCGCGCTCTCGTGGACCCCGTACTGGATCCTCGTCGAGCGCGCCGCTTTCCGGCTCAGGCTGTTCCGGTCGTGCCACGGCGCGGCCACCTTCCCGGTCGGCATCGGCACCGGCTCCACGCCGACTCCGGTCGGGTACTTCTATCTCCAGTCGCTCCTGCGCCCGCCCGACCCGAGCGGGGTCTACGGCGCGTACGCCTACGGGCTCTCGGGGTACTCCGGGGTCATCCACGACTGGCGGTGGGGCGGCCTGGTCGGCCTGCACGGCACCAACGATCCGTCCGGGATCGGCCACCAGGTCAGCCACGGATGCATCCGGATGCTCAACCGCCACATCACCTGGCTCGTGCGGCTGCTCCCGCTCGGCACGCCCGTGACGATCGTCTGATCAGCCGGCGGTCGGATCCGCAGCCGGCGCTTCCGTCTCCTGGAGCGGCTTGCGTTGTGCGAGCACCCCGGTGGCAGCGAGCGCGCCGGCCAGGATGATGACGCCGCCGGCGAACATCCCGACCTGGTTGCCGTCCATCCGAACGTCGATCCCGCCGATGCCGGGATGGATGACGTCGATGGCGTTGGCCAGCCCGCCCATCCCGAGCGCGCCGGCACCGAGCCCGACGCGGAACAGCATCTGGACGCCCCCCATGATCCGCCCCCGCAACCGGTCCTCCGTCACCTGCTGGGCGATGGAGAGGGCCACGGTGATGGCGATCGAGAACGCGGCCCCGAACACCACCGCCACGATGAACGACAGCCACAGGTACGGCAGGAGCGACATCACGATCAGTACGCCGCCGCACCCCACGACTCCGGCGAGCACGACGATGGATGCTCCCCGTTCCCTGATCAGGAATCGCACGGCGGCGAGGCCGATCCCCATCCCCGCGCCCCACAACGCGGCCAGCCATCCGAAGTCGATGTCGCTCCCGCCGAGTGTCTGGTGGATGTAGGCGATGCCGATCGCGAACAGCACGCCGCCGCCGAACATCGACACGAGCAGCCCCTCGCCGAGCGACCGCAGCAGCGGGTTCCGCCACGCGAACCGGGACGCCTCGGCCAGTCCGGAGAAGAGGTGCAGGGCCGCCCCTTCCTCGTGCCGCGGGATCTGGACGCCCGAGATCATCGCTGCGGAAACCATGAAGGTGGCAGCGTCGAAGAAGAACGCCAAGGCCTGGGGATGACTCCGCGCCAGCTCCGCGAACGGGAGCCAGTCCGGCACGTGGCCCGCGGCGAAGCGCAGCGCGCTGAACAGCGCCGCCGCGAACGGGATCGAGCCGAACGACGACGCCAGCATGAGCCCGTTGGCGAGAGGGAGTGTCCCCTCGGGCGCCAGCTCCGGCACGCTCGCATCTCGGGCTGGCAGGAAGAACAGCGAGATGCACTCGTGCACGAACGCGATGACGTAGAGCACCGCGATCGTGTGGAAGATCGGGATCAGGCAGATGAGCCCGCCGCGGAGGATGTCGCAGGACACCATCATCACGCGGCGGTCGAGCCGGTCGGCCAGGAGCCCGCCCACGGGCGCGGCGAAGATCGGCGGCACGAGCCGGATCACGAGCACGACGGCCACCGCGGTCTGGCTCCGGTTGCTGAGCTGGAACGCGAAGGCGATCAGGGCGAGCGTCGCCACCCAGTCCCCCAGGCCGGACACGGCCTGTCCGATCAGGAGGCGGCGGAACCCCGCGGCCCTGAGGAGGCTGCCGAGGCCGGGTTCGCTCGAGGAGGCCATGACGTCGAGAATCCTACGGGCGAACCGGTCGGCCCTCTCGACCGGGGATACTGGCGGGGAAGGAAGGGTTGCATCCGTGGTCCATGTCGTCACCGATAGCGCGGCGAACCTGCCCGCCGACCTGGCCGCCGAGCTGGGGGTCCTCGTCGTGCCCCTGCACCTGACGATCGGGGAGCGGGTCTTCCGCGACGGCGTCGACATCGGCATGCAGGAGTTCTACGAGCAGCTCAAGCAGGGGGAGGACGTGGCCACCACGTCGGCCCCTTCGCCGGGAGACTTCCTCGAGGTGTTCCGGGGGGTGCCGGAGGGCGAGGACATCGTGTGCGTGACCGTGGCGGCCGCGGTGTCGGCCACCAACCTGGCGGCGCGAACGGCAGCTTCCCAGCTCGATCGCCCGATCGAGATCGTCGACTCGACGAACGCGTCGATGGCGGAGGGGTTCGTGGCCATCGAGGCGGCTCGCTCGGCCCGGGCCGGCGCACCGACGGAGGAGGTCGTGCACCGCGCGGAGAGGGTGGCGGCGCGATCGCGGATCCTGGCCACGATCGACACGTTCGAGTTCCTCCGGCGCTCCGGACGCGTGCGCCGGGCCCAGGCCTACGCCGCGACCATGCTGAACATCAAGCCCGTCTTCGAGTTCAAGGACGGCGACGCCGAGGGCGTGGCCCGCCCGCGGACGCGAGGACGGGCGCTCGAGCGGATCGTCGCCGACACGGTGAAGGAGGCCGCAGGCACGGGTCTCCACCTCGCCGCGTTCCACGCCCTGGCCGAGGCCGACGCCAAGGAGCTCGTGCGCCGGGTGGAGGCGGAGGTCGAGGTCGTGGAGAGCTACGTGGTCGAGGCCACGCCGGTCGTGGGCGCCCACACCGGTCCCGGCCTCGTGGGCACCGCCTTCTTCTGCGACTGACACCGGCCTGACATCGGCCCGCATGTCCTGCTTGCCCTGTTTCGAGCGAGCCGTTCGTGGGACACTGCCTCTGTGAACCTGGGCCGGATCCTGTGGGTCGCCGGCGGTTACCTGGTCGGCACCTTCCCTTCCACCTATCTCATCGCGCGCGCCAAGGGGGCGGGCGGGGTGCTCGCCGCCGCGGACCGGAACCGCAGCGAGGGCGACGCGCACGTCCTGATGAGGGTGCACATGGGCAAGGGCTGGGGCGCCCTCGCCGCCACCATCGACGTGGTCAAGGGGTTGGTGTACGTCCTGGTCGCGCGCCGCTACGGCCACGTCCCCAACGGGTGGCTCGCGGTGGTCGGCGTCGTGCTGGTGACGGGCTACACGTTCCCGTTCTACGCACAGGCCATGGCCGGTCGCGGCCTCGCGGCGAGCGCCGGCGTGCTGTTGGCGCTCCTGCCGGTGCCGATGATCATCGCCGGGATCATCATCGTGTTGGGGTACGTCGCGCGAGCCACCGGACCGGCCACCACGCTCGGCTTCGCCGCCGCACCGGTGGCGGCGTGGATGCAGGGCCAGCCGGGGTCGCTCTCGCTGATGGCCGCGGGCATCCTCGGCATCCTGCTCCTGCGCCGCCTGGAGGGCGTGTCCCGGGCCGCGTCGCGATGGGGCTGGGCGCGCGCCCTGTGGCGGCGCCTGGCGTTCGACGCCGATCCCCCCTCGCGCTCTCAGCCTGCTGCCGCGCCGATCGAAGCCGGCGAGCAGGCCCGGTCGGGCTGACCCTCCGACCGTCATGGCCGTGATCGTCCAGAAGTACGGGGGAACCTCCGTTGCCGACGCCGAGCGGATCCGGCGGGTGGCCGAGCGGGTCGTGGAGGCCAGGCGCAAGGGCTACGACGTGCTGGTCGTGGTCTCCGCCATGGGCCACAGCACCGACGAGCTGCTGGCGATGGCCCAGGACCTCACGCCGGTGCCGCATCCCCGCGAGCTCGACCTGTTGCTGACCGCGGGGGAGCGCATCGCGATGTCGCTGCTGTCCATCGCCATCAACGCCATGGGCATCCCGGCCGTCTCCTACACCGGGTCGCAGGCCGGCATCATCACCGACACCCAGCACGGCCGGGCCAAGATCATCGACGTGCGGCCCGGCCGGGTCCGCGAGGCCATCGAGGCGGGCAACGTCGTCATCGTCGCCGGCTTCCAGGGGGTGTCCATGGCGGCGGACGTCACCACGCTCGGCCGGGGCGGCTCCGACACCACCGCCGTCGCGCTCGCCGCTGCCGTCGGCGCCGAGTTCTGCGAGATCTACACCGACGTCCCGGGCGTGTTCACCGCCGATCCGCGGATCGAGCCCACGGCGCGCAAGCTCCACGCGGTGTCCTACGAGGAGATGCTGGAGCTCGCCGCGTGCGGCGCGAGGGTCCTTCAGCTGAGATCGGTGGAGTACGCTCGGAGGAGCGGCGTGATGCTCCACGTGCGGTCCTCCTTCTCCGGCGAGGACGGCACGTGGGTGCGGGAGGAAGACGAGCGGATGGAGCAGGCGCTCATCTCGGGCGTGGCGCACGACGAGGGGGAGGTCAAGGTGACGATCCTGGCCGTCCCCGATCGCCCCGGCGTGGCCTCCACGATCTTCCGCGCAGTGGCCGACGAGGGCATCAACATCGACATGATCGTGCAGAACGTCTCGCACGAGCGGGTCACCGACGTCTCGTTCACCGCGCCGAAGGCGGACCTGTCGCGGATCAGAACCGTCATGGATAGCGTGGTCGCCGAGGTCGGCGCGCCCAGCTACTCGATCGACGAGGACATCGCGAAGGTCTCCCTGATCGGGGCGGGGATGAAGTCGCACCCGGGCGTGTCGGCGGACATGTTCCAGGCACTGGCCGAGGAGGGTGTGAACATCGAGATGATCTCGACCTCCTCCATCCGCATCTCGGTCGTGATCCGGGCCGGCGACGCGGAGCGCGCGGTGAAGGCGGTGCACGCGAAGTTCGCGCTCGGGGAGCCGGGCGCGGAGCGCGAGGACTGAACGGCTCGCGCCGGTCTGCCCTGTTACGCTCGGTTCCATGCGTGTGGCGGTGATCGGCGCGACCGGCGCGGTCGGCCGCGAGATGGTTCGGATCCTCGAGGAACGCTCGTTCCCTCTGGACGAGCTCGCGCTGTTCTCCACGCCCCGTTCGGCCGGGAAACGCGTCGCGTTCCGAGGGGAGGAGCTCACGGTGAGCGTGTTCGACGCGCAGGCACTTTCGGGTTTCGACGTCGCGCTGCTCTCGGCCGGATCGGCCGCCTCGAAGGAGGTCGTTCCGGGACTGGCCCGCGGCGGTGTCGTCTGCATCGACAATTCCTCGGCCTTCCGTATGGATCCCGATGTGCCGCTGGTGATCCCCGAGCTCAATGCGGGGGCACTCGAGGGGCATCGCAACGTCATCGCCAACCCGAACTGCACGGCGATCACCGCGCTGATGGCGATCGGGCCGTTGCATCGGGCGGCCGGCGTGACCGAGCTCGTGCTGTCGTCGTATCAGTCGGTGTCCGGCTCCGGGATGAAGGGGATCCGCGAGCTCGCCGAACAGGTGGAGAAGCTGGCGGGGATGGAGGAGCAGCTCGTGCGGCCCGACC
>JBHELK010000092.1:0-4020 GCA_046263085.1 Actinomycetota bacterium | reverse complement strand
CTGCACGAGGGCGACGAGCTGGTGGAGGTGCTCCTCACCGACGGCAAGGGTGACCTCATGCTCATCTCTCGCGGCGGGCTCGCGGCGAGGTTCTCGCAGTCGGCGGCGCGCCCCATGGGGCGCGCCACGGCGGGCGTGATCGGTATGCGGCTCCGCGACGGCGACGAGGTGCTGGCCATGGTCGACGCGACCTCCGGCGAGGATCTCATCACGGTCACCGAGAACGGGTTCGGCAAGCGCACCGCCATCGAGCAGTACCCGCGCAAGGGACGGCCGACCAGGGGCGTCGTCGTCCACAAGCTCACGAAGCGCACCGGCGGGCTCTCGGGGGCCTTCGTGGGCTCGAAGGAACAGGACATGTTCGTCATCTCCTCCTCGGGCATCGTGATCCGCGTGCAGCCCGGGCAGATCCGCCGGGTGGGCCGGGCCAGCCAGGGCGTCCGGACCATGCGGGTGGAGGAGGGGGCGCGCGTGGTCGCCCTCGCCCCGGTGGTCATGCAGGCCCAGGCCGACGAGGCCGCCGAGGCCGAGGCGGCCGGTGCCGACGACGAGGAGCAGGAGGTGCCCGCCCGGCCCCGGGCTCCGAAGAAGACCCCTCCTCCGCCCAAGGCCCGATCGGCTGCCGCGAAGGCCCGCCCGGCCGCGAAGGCCCGCCCGGCTCCGAGAGGCCGCAAGCGCTCCTGAGCCCGCTCGGGTAGGCACGGGCTCACCGTCGGGCCCGGATCCAGATCTGGGTGCAGGAATCCCCCCAGACGTCGCGAATCCTCACGGACAGCCGGGTCGGCCTTCCTTGGCCCTGCCACACACGAGCTGCCGAAGGAGCGCGGATGCGATCGATCAAGGTTGGAAGGTTCCTCGCCGTGTCGGGTCTCGTCGCCGCCCTGGCGGCTGCGGCGTTCGGCTCCGCGGCCTCGAGAGGAGCAGCGCTGCGGGGTCAGCTCGCGGCACCATCGAAGGCGCCGGTCTCCGGAGGATCCCTCTTCGCCGGCTCGGCGGCCGCCGCCGGCTCCAACGTGAACATCACGAACAAGGCCGGGGCGCAGAGCGAGACCACCGTGGCGGTCGATCCCCTCGACGCCAACCATCTGATCTCTTCGAGTAACGACCTGACGGACACGATGCACGTGTACGAGTCGCTCGACGGCGGGGCGACGTGGCAGGACGCGAACCTGGACCTCCTGCCGGCCTTCTGCTACGACCCGTGGGTCGACTTCGGTCTCACACCGGACACCGTGAATCCGGGCCAGTACCTCTCGTACCCGATCGTGTCCTACGAGTGCAGCGACGAGCGCATCGCCTGGCGCAAACCCGGCACGACGACGTGGAAGACCCTGAAGTTCTCGGTGGCGCTCGCCGGTACCGCCCCGGACCGCGACATGGTCGTGGCCGACAACAACCCGGCGAGCCCCTTCTTCGGCAGCGTGTACGTGGGCTTCGACGACAACGGGAACGCCAACACCGCGTACGTTCTCTCCACGCGGAACCTGATCCCGGCCGCGGGCAATCCCATCTGGAAGCGCAGCCCCAAGATCAACGACGTGAGCACCACGATCGGGGTCAACGTCGCGGTGCGTCCCGACGGAACGATCACCGCGAGCTGGCTCGACTACAGCAACCAGATCATCTACTCGGACCGGTCCACCGACGGCGGCCTCACGTGGGGTGCGGACCACGTGATCACGACGCTGCGGATCCCCACGCAACCTTTCTTCATCAACATGCCGCCACAGCCCACCCGCGGAGTCCTGGCCTTCCCGTTCACGGTCGCCGCCCCGGCGGGTGCGCAGTTCGCGGGCCGCGTCTACGCCTCGTACTTCGACATCCCGGAGACGGGGAGCACGTCGGGCCTCGTCACGAACATCTACGTGCGGCACTCCGACGACGGGGGAGTCACCTGGTCGGCGCCGAAGCGGCTCAGCGACAACGGCGTTCCGGCCCCGACGTGGAACTTCTTCCCGGCCATCAGCGTTGCCCCCGATGGAGCCGTCGGCGTGTCCTTCTACGACACCCGCGACGACGCCACCGGGCTGACGACCAACCGGTACTTCAGCCTTTCCACCGACGGCGGCGACACGTGGAGCCCCAATTTCCGGATCAGCTCCGCGCCGTCGGCCGAGTACAACCCGCTCTCCGCGGATGCCAACCAGTACGGGGACTACGAGGGCATGGACGCCGGCCCGACGGGGTCCTTCTACTCGGTGTGGGCGGACTCGCGTTCCGGATCCCAGGCGGAGGACATGTTCGGGGCGCCCATCAACCGGTAACGCCGCTCGAGCCCGGCGGTTCCGGCCCGTCGCCCGGGATGGGGACCCGTCTGAAGAGGGCGAACAAGGCGCCGTCGTAGGCGATCTTCAGTCCTCCGGCCGCGATCCACGGGGCGGCCAGCGCGACGTGCTGCATGAGCACGCCCCCGATCGCCGGGCCGAAGGGTCGCGCGACGTACCTCGCGGTGTTCGTGTATGCGGCCGCCGCGGTCCGCTGGCCGGAGTCGACCATCGACACCACGTACGCCTGCCTGGTCGGGACGTCCATCTGCGAGAGCGCGAACCGGGCGAGCAGCAGCGTGATCGCGACGCCGATCGATGGCACGAGCGGCACCGCGAGCAGTAACAGGTTGGACGGCAGATGCGTGAACACCATCACGTTGAGCAGGCCGATCCTCGCCGCCAGCCACGTGGCCACGATCGACGAGGCGGCCTGGAGCAGGCCGGCGGCGAAGAACACCAGGCTCATCGTCTCGACGCTCGCGCCGAACTTCCGGCGGAACCAGAAGACGATGAAGGTCTGGACGATGAAGCCGCCTCCGAAGCTGTCGAGCGCGAACAGGGCGGCGAGTCTCCGGATCGTCCCAGTGGTTCCGGCGGTTGGCCGGGGCGGGGCACCCCGCCCCTCCTTTCCACTGGCGTCGCTTCGCTCGCTCGCCCCAGAGTCGCTCCTCCGTCCCCCGCGCCGGCCTTCAACGGCCGCCGAGAGTCGTCGCACGAGGAGGGCGCAGATCGCTCCGATCAGCGGGAAGGCCAAGAAGAAAGCTCGGTTGCTGGGGAGGGCGGGGATCGCGTTGCGGAGGGCGGCCGGGCCGCCGGCTGTGAGGGCGCCGAGGGAGCCGGCGAGGTAGGCGATGGCGTTGTAGCGGCCGAAGATACGGGTGCGGGTGGCGGGGGCGGTTTCGCCCAGCATGGCTTGTTCGAGGGAGGTGATGGGGCCCGACTCGTTGGGGTCGGTGGAGAGGGTGCCGGTGAGGGAGACGAGCACGAGGACCGGGAGCCACAGGGTGAACACGAAGACCGATCCGGCCGCTCCCATCAGGAGGAGGAGGCTCGCGTACAGGCGGCGGCGCCCGGCGAGATGGCCCCATCTGGCGACGGCGATCGAGGACAACGCCATACCGGCGAGCATCGCGGTGAACACCGCACCGGCCTCGGCGTCGGAGAGACCGGCGGCCGCGAACGTGGTGCCGAGAAGCACGGTGGCGAAGCCATACAGGAATGCCCGCAGGGCCTGGATCCACAGGATGGAGCGGAGGTCGCCACTGACCGGGCTCGGGTCGCTCACCGCATCTCGCATGGTCGCGGACGATAATCGCGCCGATGCACGACGGATGGGGGATCGCACTCATCGTGGCCGGCGCCGTGGTCGCGCTCGGAACTGCCTTCGGGCTGCGCACGAGGGCGTCCGCTCCGGTGGTGGGGATCGTCCTGCTCGCGTGCGGGCTCTCGCTCGGCACGGGCGCTCTCTTGGTGCAGGACGACGTCTCCCGCACCAACTGGGTCGTGACCGTCGTCCTGATGTCCGTGCTCGCCCCGGCGCACGTGCGCGTGGTGCTCGGCCCCTTCGGGAGGAGCGGGGACGAGCCCCGCCCCACGACCACCGGGAGATGAGGCCCGGGTACGAGATCCTGGAGCACACGGCCGACGTCGGGATCAGGGCGTTCGCCCCGACGCTCGCGTCCGTCTTCGAGCAGGCCGCGTGGGGTCTGGCCGAGATCCTGGGGGCGGTCGATCCAGGGCGGGGACAAGCCCC
>JBHELK010000091.1:0-44192 GCA_046263085.1 Actinomycetota bacterium | reverse complement strand
TCCGGCGAGCTCGTGGGCGTCTTCCCCGAGGGCTACAAGGGCGTCGGCAAGGGGTGGAAGGAGCGCTACCGCCTGCAGCGGTTCGGGCGGGGCGGCTTCATCGAGCTCGCCTTGAAGGCGCGCGTGCCCATCGTCCCGGTGTCGATCGTGGGCTCCGAGGAGACGTACCCGATGATCGCCGACGCCAAGGTCCTGGCCAGGCTGTTCGGCATGCCGTACTTCCCGGTCACGCCGTTCTTCCCCCTGCTCGGGCCGCTCGGCATGGTGCCGCTGCCCTCGAAGTGGATCGTGGAGTTCGGGGAGCCCATCTCCCTGGACGAGCACGAGGCCGACGCCTGGCAGGACGCCATGCTCGTGTTCAACCTCACGGACCGCATCCGCGACAGCATCCAGCAGATGCTGTACCGCAACCTGATGTCCCGCCGCAGCACCTTCTTCTAGCCTCCCCCGAATCCGAGCTTGAGTAGGCCCTTCGGCCTGCCGATACGCCCCACATGGAGCGAGAGATCCGCAGGTCGAAGGCTGCCTGGCAGGCAGGGGACTCCTGGGTCCTGCTGCCCGCGCGGGTCGTGCGTGCCATCCCCGTGGCGCTGCGCATCCCGATCGTCCTCGTGATGGTTGCCCTCGGCCTGGGCTCGGCCACGTCCCCCGCGAGCGCCGCCCCCGCCCTGACCGTGACGCCGCTCACGTGGAACGTGATCGGTCTCGACAGCAACGACGTCAACGCGGGCCCCAACCTGTTCGTGGTCGGCGCGCGGGCTTGCAACACGGGCACAGATCCCGCGACGAACGTCCAGGCGAGCTTCGTGTGGGATTCGTTCAGCTTCTACCTGAGCGTGAACGGACCGACCACGCTGACGCAGGCCACGCTCGTACCGGGCGCGTGTCGCGACTTCTACTTCCACGCTCAGGTCGTGCGGAGCATCAACGCATACGACAAGGTCCGGCGCTACCACATCTCCGTGAGCGCGGACACCGTGGCACCGGTCAGCACGCCGACCCCCCGCGAGCTGTACGTGGAGCATCTCGTCTCGCAGAACCGCAACGGCGTCGACAACATCACCGGTCCCGGCGGACCGGGCGATCCCCCGGCCACGACCGTCTACGTCGGACAGACCTACGTGTACAAGCTCTACGCTCACACTGCCACCGGCGGGTACGAGCAGCTGGAGAGCTTCGTCAACTTCCCGAACGTCATCTTCCAGATCGTGGCGATCAACCGCACGTACACCGCACCGCCGGGAGCGACCGGCGACCAGCCGTACGGCGACGCGTGTGGGTGGGACACCGTTCCGACGAGCCCGACCTACCGGCAGTGCATCGGTCCGTACAACTACCCGGGCGGCAAGGTCGGCGGCAACATGGTCTCGACCTACACCGTCAAGATCCTCTCGGCCGGGACCGCGACGGTCTCCTCGCTGATCTACGACCACTCCGGCAGCAGCTACCACTACAACAACGATTACGGCGTCGGGGTCAACTCGCTGACGATCACATCGGTGGACCTGGACGACGTGTCCATAACGAAGACACACACCGGCAACTTCACGGTCGGTCAGCAGGGGTCGTACGACCTCGCCGTCACGAACACCGGGACAGGGGACGCGAACGGGCCCATCACCGCCACCGACACGCTGCCGGCCGGCCTGACCTACGTCTCGGCGACGGGGAGCGGGTGGAGCTGTTCCGCCGCCGGCCAGAACGTCACCTGTACGCACGCCGGGCTCATCGCCACCGGCGCCACCTCGAACATCACGCTGACGGTCAACGCGGGCCTCGCCGCGCAACCGTCGGTGACGAACACTGCATCTGTGTCCGTACCCGGCACCGACCCGACGCCGGGCGACAACTCCTCCAGCGACCTGACGGTGGTGGACTCGTCGGCCGACCTGTCGATCACGAAGTCGCACACCGGGTCGTTCGGTGTCGGCCAGCAGGAGTCGTACCAGTTGAACGTGTCGAACGCCGGGCCCAACGGCACCGGATCCGTGACGGTCACCGACACGCTGCCGAACGGCCTGACGTTCGTGTCCGGATCGGGTGCCGGGTGGAGCTGCTCCGCGGTCGGTCAGGATGTCACGTGTACCCACGCCGCCGTCATCGCTTCCGGAGGGAGCTCGCAGGTCGACGTCGCGGTCGACGTCGACGTTGCCGCCGAGCCCGCCGTCACGAACACGGCCTCGGTCTCCTCGACCACCTTCGACCCGGACGCTTCGAACAACTCGTCCTCCGACCCCACCACGGTCCGTCCGAGTGCCGACGTCTCGGTCACGGTGACCGACGCGCCCGACCCACTCGTCGTCGGCAACGACGTGACCTACTCGCTCACCGTGCACAACGCCGGGCCCTCCACCGCGAACGCCGTCCACGTGGACAACGCGCTTCCGCCCGGGGTGACCTTCGTCTCCGCGACCCCCTCCGTGGGCACCTGCTCGAACTCCGGCCTCGACGCGAGCTGTGACCTCGGGGACATGGCGGTCGGCGCCGACGTCACGATCGATATCGTGGCAACCACGCAGATCGCCGACACCATCACCGACACGGCAACCGTCTCCACCGACTCCTCCGACCCCGACGGGTCGAACGACCAGGACTCGGCCACCACGCAGGTCGACCCCGACGTCACCGCCCAGGCCGACCTGTCGCTTACGAAGACCCACGCGGGCGACTTCACGGCCGGGTCTCAGGGCACCTACCACTTCACCGTGCACAACGACGGGCCCGACACCGCGTGGGGCCGCGTCACCATCACCGACACCCTCCCGGCCGGGCTGACCTACGTGTCGGCCTCCGGACCGGAGTGGGTGTGCTCCGCCTCCGGGCAGGACGTGACCTGCGACCGCTTCGGCTCCGTCGAGGTCGGTGTCGATTCGAGCGTCGACCTGGTGGTCGACGTGGGGCAGGCCGCGGTGCCGGGCGTGACCAACACGGCCACCGTCACCTCGACGGCCGCCGACCCCAATCTGTCGAACCAGGACGCCTCCGACCCCACGGTCGTGAACGGCTCCGCCGACCTCGCCCTCACGAACGGCGGCTCGCCCGACCCGGCGAGCATCGGCGACGACGTCACGTACCACCTCGTGGTCACGAACAACGGGCCGTCGGATGCCACGAACGTGCAGGTCTCGAACACGCTGCCGGCGGGTGTCACCTTCGTCTCGGCCACGCCCGACCAGGGGACGTGCTCCGAGTTCCTGGGGACGGTCTCGTGTGACCTCGGCGACGTGGCGAACGGCGCGCAGGTCGCGATCGACGTCGTGGTCACCGCCACCGCGTCCGGGACTCTCGACGACGACGCCACCGTCTCCTCCCCGACGACCGACCTCGACAACTCGAACAACAGCGCCTCCGCCAGCGTGCAGGTGGATCCGGATTCGGCCGACCTTTCGCTCTCGAAGACCCACGTGGGCGATTTCAGCAGCGGCACCCAGGGCACGTACGACCTCGCGGTCGACAACAACGGCCCGGACGCCGCGTCTGGCCCCGTCACCATCACCGACACACTGCCCGCCGGACTGAGCTTCTCCTCCGGCACGGGCGCGGGCTGGAACTGCTCGGCGACCGACCAGGACGTGACGTGCACCCACGCCGCGGCCCTGGCGAACGGCGCGAGCTCGCAGGTCTCGCTCGTCGTGGACGTGGACCCTGCCGCGGAGCCCGGCGTGACCAACACGGCCACGGTGTCCTCCACGACCGGCGACCCCGATCCTTCGAACGACTCCGCGTCCGACCCCACGGTCGTGGCCCCCTCAGCCGACCTGTCGATCACGAACGTCGATTCCCCCGATCCCGTGGGGATGGGTTCGGACATCACCTACACCCTCACGATCACGAACAACGGGCCTTCGCAGGCCGTCGGCGTGCACGTGGACGACCAGCTGCCGGCCGGCGTGACGTACGTCTCGGCCACGCCGAGCCAGGGAGGGTGCAGCGAGTTCCTGGGGCTGGTCTCCTGCAACCTGGCCGACCTCGCCTCCGGCGCCACGGCCACCGTCGACCTCGTGGTCACGGCCGACCAGCAGGGCACGGTGAACGACACCGCGACCGTCTCCTCGTCCTCGCCCGACGCCGACTCCTCGAACGACAGCGCCACCGCCACCACCGACGTCAGCCCGGAGGCAGACCTCTCGCTCGCCAAGACCCACGCGGGAGACTTCACTGTCGGCGTCCAGGGCACGTACACGCTCGCGGTGCACAACGCCGGCCCCGCCGACGCCCAGGGCCCGATCACGGTCACGGACACCCTGCCTGCCGGGTTGACCTTCGCCTCCGGCGCGGGCGCCGGGTGGACGTGCTCGGCCGTCGGCCAGGACGTGACCTGCGACAGCCCCGGGCCGCTCGCCACCGGCGCCGACTCGCAGGTCGACGTCACGGTCGACGTTGGACCGTCCGCCGCGCCGGGGCTCACGAACTCCGCTTCCGTGACCTCGACGACCGGCGACCCCGACCCGTCGAACGACTCCTCGTCCGACCCCACGGTGGTCGACCCCTCCGCCGACCTCGCCATCACGAACGTCGACTCGCCCGACCCGGCGAAGGTGAGCCATCCCCTGACCTACACACTGACGGTCACGAACAGCGGTCCGTCGGACGCCACCGCCGTGCACGTGGACGATCCGCTCCCCGCCGGCGTGACCTTCGTCTCCGCTACCCCCAGCCAGGGGATCTGCTCGGAGTTCCTGGGCCTCGTGGGATGCGACCTCGGCGACGTCGCCGCGGGCGCGACCGCCACGATCGACGTGGTCGTGACGCCGACCGCGCCCGGTCCGCTGACCGACACCGCCACCGTGTCGTCCGCGACGGGCGACCCGGATCCGAGCAACGACTCCGACACCGCCTCGACCACGGTCGACGCCCTCGCGGCCGACCTGTCGCTCGTCAAAACCCACCCCGGCAGCTTCACCGTCGGGCAGCAGGGCACGTACACGCTCGCCGTGCACAACGCCGGGCCCGACGACGCCGCAGGCCCACTCACCATCACCGACACCCTCCCAGCGGGCATGGGCTTCGTCTCCGGCAAGGGCGCCGGGTGGACGTGCTCGGCCACCGGCCAGGACGTCACCTGCACGAACCCGGGCCCGCTCGTTTCCGGCTCGGACTCGCAGGTGGACCTCACGGTGGACGTCGGTCCCGCGGCCGCTCCGGGCGTAACGAACACGGCCTCCGTGACGTCGAACACCGGTGACCCGGACCCGTCGAACGACTCATCCTCGGATCCCACGGTCGTGGATCCGGTGGCGGACGTCTCGATCACCAACTCCGGCGCGCCCGACCCCGTGACGGCCGGACAGCCGCTCACCTACACCTTGACCGTCCACAACGCTGGGCCGTCCGACGCCACGAGCGTGCAGGTCGGCAACCCGGTGCCGGGCGGCGCGACGTTCGTCTCGGCCACCACCACGCAGGGGACCTGCGCCCAGGCCCTCGGCCTCGTGGCGTGCGATCTGGGGACGCTGGCCGCCGGCTCCGACGTCACGATCCAGCTCGTCGTGACTCCCGGCCAGGCCGGGCTCGTCACCGACACCGCCACGGTGGCCACCCAGACCCCCGATCCCGACCTGTCGAACAACACGGCGAGCACGTCGACCAGCGTCAAGGCCGTCGTCACCTCGGCCGACCTGTCCATCACGAAGACCCACGACGGCGACTTCGAGATCGGCTCGCAGGGCACGTACGTCCTCTCGGTGCACAACGCCGGGCCGGACGCCGCCCAGGGCCCGCTCACGGTCACCGACACCCTGCCCGTCGGCGAGCGCTTCGCCGGCTCCGCCGGTCAGGGCTGGGACTGCACCGCCGCCGGCCAGGACGTGACCTGCACCTCCGCCGGGCCACTCGCGGCGAACGCGGGCGCGCAGCTCGAGCTCACGGTCGACGTGGGCCCCGCCGCCGCGCCCGGCCTGACGAACACCGCCTCGGTCTCCTCGACCACCGGCGACCCGAACGACGACGACAACGCGTCGTCCGACGCCGCTCTGGTCTCGGCGTCCGCGGATCTCGCCATCACGAACGTCGGCACGCCCGACCCGGTCGAGGTCGGCGCCAACCTGACCTACTCACTCGACGTCACGAACAACGGGCGCTCGGGCGCCGTGTCGGTCCACGTGGACGACGTGCTGCCGCCCGACGTGGACTTCGTCTCCGCTGCGCCGACCCTCGGCACCTGCTCGGAGTCACTCGACGCGGTCGTCTGCGACCTCGGCGACATGGGATCGCAGGACGTGGCGACGATCCAGGTCACCGTGGCGCCGCAGAAGGCGGGCACGATCACCGATGTCGCGACCGTGGGGTCCTCGACGTACGACCCGGTGCACGCGAACGACTCCGCCTCGGCCGTGAACTCGGTCCTGGCGACGCCGCTTCCCTCCGCCGACATCTCCGTGACGAAGACCCATCGCGGCGCGTTCTTCCGGTCGGGCCAGCAGGGCATCTACGACATCACCGTGGAGAACCACGGGCCGCAGGACGCGGCGGGGCCGATCACGGTCTCCGACCCGCTCCCGGCCGGCTTCAGCTTCGTGACCTCGGCCGGTGGCGGCTGGCATTGCACCGGCGAGGGGCGACGCGTGACGTGTCTGCACCACGCGGCGCTCGCGTCCGGCCAGAGCTCGACGCTGCACCTCGTGGTGGACGTGACCGACGGCGCCGTGCCGAGTGTGGTCAACGCGGCCAGCGCCAACTCCCGGACCTCAGACCCGTCGCCCGGGAACAACGTCGCGTCCGACAGGACCGAGGTGCACCTCGCCGCGGCGACCCCGAACCCGACCCCACCGCCGGACGACCCCGATCGGCCGAACGACGGCGGGAACGGCGCCACCGGGCCTGGCTCGTCGGACGGGGGCGGTTCCCTCGCCTACACGGGCTTCGACTTCCGACTGATCGGCTCGTTCGCCGGACTGTTCCTGCTGGGCGCCCTGATGCTCTGCGCCGCATCGGCGTGGACCCGTCGCCGCCGCCCGCGGATGCTCGGCTCGGGTGAGACGCCCGTGGAGAGCGTCCGCGCCCAGCGCCGCCAGCTGCTCCGTGCTTCGAGGCTGACGAGGGCCGGGCTGGTCTCCGCCACGGCCGCGATCCTGCTGGTCGCCCACCTCGGCTGGGTCGTGTGGGGCACCGGCCTGCAGACCGCGCGCGCCCAGACACAGCTGCGGGCGCAGCTCGCGACCGAGTCCCCGGTGATCGATGCCGGCGGGCAGGTCCAGATGCCGTCGAGGTTCGGTCTCGGTACGCCGCTCGGGATCCTCCGGATCCCGCGGATCCACCTCGACATGGTCTTCGTCGAGGGCACGGGCGAGTCCGAGCTGACGAAGGGCCCCGGCCACTACGTCGGGACGGCGTACCCGTGGGAGTCGACCGGCCGCACGGCCATCGCCGGCCACCGCACGACGTACCTGCACCCCTTCTACGCGCTCGATAAGCTTCGCCCCGGCGACCGCATCCAGGTCCAGACCAAGGCAGGATTCTTCCGCTACGTCGTCGTGAAGCACCGCCTGGTCGACCCGAGCGACGTCTCGGTCCTCCGCCAGACCAAGCGCCCCACCCTGATCCTCACCACCTGCAACCCGCCCTACTCGGCAAGCCAGCGCCTGGTGGTTTTCGCCGTCCGCATCTGACCCCCGGGGCGGCGACGAGCCGGCTCAGACCTGACGTCTCACGATCGTGCGGGCGACGGTGTCGGGGGTTCGCAGCTGACGATGTCGGTGGGAGAGCCGAGCCTGGCGTGGGGGCCGGGGCAGTTCACTGGTTTGTGGCCGATGGTGAATTGCAGGATCGCGGCTACTGCCAAGCCGATGAAGAGCAGGATCACGGCTACCAGGGTCCACCGGCGCACGTCCCCGCCTTAGAGCTTGGCGAAGTACACGTTCGGGTCGGGGCGGCCCTGGGGCCAGTAGGCGTTGACGAGGACGTCTCTCGTGTCGCCCCAGCCCGCGTAGGTCGTCCCCGCCACCCTCGCCACGCCCAGGTAGTCGCCCATGTAGCAGGCGGCCAGGCCCGTGTCGAAGTTCGGGAACGTGATCGGCAGCGAGAACACAGCGCTCGAGAGGTCCTGCGCGGTGAAGGTCACCCCATCGGTCGACGTCGCCACCCCCGTCTTCAGCAGCGTCCCCGAGACCCGCTGGTAGTAGATGACGCTCACCCCGGTCGCGTCCGCGGACAGGGCCGGCATGAACGCATCCGGCGGGCCCGCCACGTCGGCGCGGGTCCATGTCACGCCGCCGTCCAGCGAGCTGCTGACCCTGACCACGTCCCCGCCCATCGCCCCGCTGTGCGAGGGGTACGCCAGCAGCACCACGCCTGCCGGCCCCACGCCGAGCGAGGGGAACTCCGTGTCGCGCACGAGCCGCCCGGCCCCGAACTTCATGACGTCGCCGCAGCCCGGGTTGTACTGACCGATCCGGGACGGGTGCGCCACGACCCTCGGCGCGGAGAACGTCGCCCCGCCGTCTGCCGACGACGCCACCATCTCCTCGCGAACCCGGTACTTGCCGCCACTGTGCGGCGGGTTCACGAACCGCTCCCAGGCCACGTAGAGCTGACCCGTGGCCGGATCGACGGCGAGGCTGGATCCGTTCACGTACGCCGACGTGCCCTGGTGGTAGGAGCGCTGGCGGTAGATCTCGACCAGCCCGTTCCAGGTCGTGCCGGCATCCCGGGACGACGTGAGCATGATGCGCGTGCCGTCCTCACCGGTTGCCGAGTCGTAGAAGCTCTCCATCCACGCGACGTACAGGACGTCGATCGTGGGATCGAGGGGATCCGGGCCCACGGCCATCCACGGCTTGTCGTTGGCCGTGAGCCGGGCCTTGGAGCTCACGACGGTGGGCGGCGAGAACGTCTTGCCGCCGTCGTCGGAGCGACCCACCGCGATGTCGGTGCGCTGCGCCGCGTAGTTCCCGGACAGGGTGGCGAAGAAGAAATGCCCGGCGCGGTCGGCAACCAGAACGGGGTCGCCGTAGTTCGTCGAGGGCTGGTGGTTCGGGAGCTGCGAGTCGTGCCAGGTGGATCCGCCGTCGGAGGACCACGAGTACCCGGTGAAGTTCGTGGCCGGTGAGACGCCGATGGGTGGCGGGCTCGTGCCGTCGTCGTTGTACCCGGCCACCACGTTCGAGCCGAAGGCGGCGACGCTCACCTCGCTCTGCGTCGTCATGTCCGGGTCGCCGGCGCCGTCGTGCGACGGGTCGTTCACGCGCACGTTCGCCGCCGCGGCCTGCGGTTCAACCGCATCCGTCGTCGACGACCGGGCTCGCCCGTCGCCCGCAGCCGGACGGGAGGCGTGCTCACCGAGGAAGTCCCTGATCGCCGTGCGCGCGGGGCCGGACAGCATGCCGTCGAGCGGCGAGCGCCGGATGGAGCGGATGAACTCCCGCTGGGTCATCCTCTGCGTCTTTCCGGGCGCCGCGGAACCGGCGCTGATGACGATCCCCAGGACCAGGCCCGCGGCGACGAGCGATCGCAGGACCCTCACGAGCGGCTCGCCGATCCCTGCACCGGCAGGTTGCTCTCGCAGAACTCGCGGTTGCGGACCAGCACCTCGCCGAGGGCATCCTCGTCCTCGAGGTACGGGCGCAGGTCGAGCTCGATCGACATGGTGCCACGATAGCCGTCCGACGCCAGCAATTGCAGGAACTCGTCCAGCGGCAGGACGCCGTCGTAGACCGGGAGGTGGGAGTCCCAGCCCTTGCCGGCGTTGTTCGACAGGTGCACGTGGACGATCTTGTCCCGGTACCGCCGGTACAGGTCGAGGATGTCGAGCCCGGCCACCGCGGCGTGCGACGTATCGAGCACCAGGTACGGGTACCCGTCGAGGTCCTCGAGCTCCTGGTCTGCGTGGAACGTCACGCCGCGTTCGCCGCCGATGGGGAACATGTTCTCCACGGCCACGGTGACCCCGGTGCGCGCGGAGAACTCGGCCAGGTTCTTCTCCACCCATCGCCGGAACCGAACCTGCCATCTGTACGGCGGATGGATCACGACGAGCGGCGCGCCCACGGTCTCCGCGACCTGCACGGCCCGGTAGATCTTGCCGATGGGATCGGTGCCCCACACCCGGCGTGTGATCAGCAGGAACGGGGCGTGGATCACGTCCACCCCCACCCCGAACTCACGCGAGGCCTGCTGCAGGAGGTGGGCCTCCTGGGTGCCGGGGTCGTGGGTCACCATGATCTCGATGCCCTCGTAGCCGGCCTCGGCGACGTGCCGGAATCCGTCGCGCACCGGCAGGCGAACGAACGAAGCCGTCGAGAAATATGGGCGAAGGGTGGTCACGGGTCGAGATCTCCTCGGGGAAGCCGACGGCCATTGTATCGGGGGCTCGTGTCCTGTCGGCTATCCTTCGCGGAACTCCGATGGAACAGGACAACGTCCCCGTCTGGAACGGGAAGCCCGGACGCTACGAGGTCTGGTTCCTCACGATTTCCGACGGCGAGCGGGCGTACTGGATCCGCTCCACCCTCCTCGCGCCGGAGCACGGCGCCCCCGAGGCCAGGCTGTGGTTCGCTCGGTTCGACCGGGAGCACCCGGAGCGGACCTTCGGCGTGAACCGAGCGGTCGGCATCGACCGGTTCAAGTCAGGCAGTGACGGCTTCGAGATCCACCTGGGAGACGCCGTGATGCGCTCCGGACACGCCCAGGGGGCCATCACCGGCGGGGGCCACGAGGTCTCGTGGACCATCGACTACGACACCGGGGCGCCCACGTACCGGCTGCTGCCGGACCGGCTCTACCACGGCGGTCTCGCGCCCACGAAGCCCTTCTCACCGAACGTGCGGACCGCGTTCACCGGCAGGATCACGATCGACGGCGAGGCGCACCAGATCTCGGGGATGCCCGGGCAGCAGGGCCACCTGTACGGTACGCGGCACGCGGAGCGATGGGCGTGGGTGCACTGCGGCGCGTTCCACGGACAGCCCGAGGTGGCGGTGCACGCGCTCTGCGCGCAGGGCCGCCGGGGTCCGGTCAAGACGCCCTACATGACGTTCGCCGGCGTGCGGTGGGAGGGGCGGTGGCTCCGGCTGGCCGGCACGGCCCGGAAGCGTCCGTTCTGGCTCGGCGGGTGGCGGATCGACCTCTCCGATCGGCGGTACCGGCTGACCGGCCGCGTCGCCGGCGACCCCGCGCTGATGGTCCAGGCCGAGTACCACGACCCCGACGGGACGCCCCGGTTCTGCCACAACACCGAGGTGGCATCGTCGCGGTGGGTGCTCTTCGAGCGGGGCGAGCTGGGGTTCGAGGAGATCGCCGTGCTCGCGAGCGAGGGCACGACGCACGCCGAGTGGGCCGGGCGCACGCCCGCGCCGGGCGAGTTCGCCCGCCACGTCTCGGTCGATCCCGCGGCATGAACCTCGCGTCGATGCTGGCGGCCTCGGCCGCGCGCGTCCCCGACAAGCCCGCCCTCGTGTTCCGGGACCGCCCGATCTCCTACGCGCAGCTCGACGCCGTCGTGTCGCAGGCGTCTGGGGCCTTCGCCGGCGCGCGCGTCGGCGCGGGGGACCGCGTGGCGATCATCGCCGGCAACGTCCCGGAGTTCGTGTACGCGCTGTTCGGGGCGTGGCGGGCCGGCGCGGTGGCGGTGCCGCTCAACGTCATGCTCACCGCGCCCGAGCTGCGGTCGATCCTCGCGGACTCCGGCGCGCGCGTCCTGGTGTGCGAGATGGGCTACCTGCCGACGGTCCTGGAGATCCGGGATCGTCTCCCCGATCTCCAGACGGTGATGGTCGTGGCCGGACCGCCGGTTCCGCAGGGAACGGTGTCCTTCGAGGAGGCGCTGGGCCGGGCGGGCCCGCCGCCGGGCGTCGAGGCCTCGGAGGACGACCTCGCGCTGCTGCAGTACACGTCGGGGACCACGGCGGAGCCGAAGGCCGCGATGCTCACGCACGGCAACCTGCTGTCCAACCTGGAGCAGACCCAGCAGGTCCCCGCGCTCTCGCAGGCGCAGGACGACGTGGTGTTCCTCGTGCTTCCGATGTTCCACATCTACGGATTGAACGTGGCGCTCAACCTCACGCTGCGCGAGGGGGCGACGGGGGTGCTGATGGAGCGGTTCCACCCGGCCGAGGCGCTCGAGGTGATCCGCCGCCACGGCGTGACGATCGTGCCGGGCGCGCCGCCCATGTACTACTCGTGGCTCGAGCTCGACGACGAGGTGAAGCAGGCCTTCGAGTCGGTGCGGCTTGCGGTGTCGGGCGCCGCGCCGCTGCCGGCGGAGGTCCTCGAGAGCTTCCGGGTGCGGTTCGCGGTGACGGTCTGGGAGGGCTACGGGCTCACGGAGGCCTCGCCGTCGGTGAGCTCGAACGCGGCGGGCCCCCGAGCCAAGGCGTGGTCGGTCGGCCTGCCGCTGCCGGGCGTCGAGGTCCGGCTCGTGGACCACGACGGCGGCAACGTCGAGGACGACGACCCCGGCGAGATCCTGATCCGCGGCCCGAACGTGTTCCGCGGCTACTGGCACCGCGACGAGGAGACCGAGGCCGTGTTCGCCGACCGGTGGCTGCGCACCGGCGACGTGGCGTACCGCGACGAGGACGGGTACCTGTTCCTCGTGGATCGCACGAAGGACCTCGTGATCGTGTCGGGGTTCAACGTGTATCCGAAGGAGGTCGAGGACGCGCTCGCGGCGCACCCCGACGTCGAGGAGGCCGCGGTGATCGGTGTGCCGGACGAGCGTACCGGCGAGGCCGTCAAGGCATTCGTGGTGGCCAGGGAGGGCGCCGGCGTGACCCCGGAGAGCCTGCTGGAGCACGCGGGGCGCTCGCTGGCCCGGTTCAAGATCCCGCGCGAGATCGAGATCGTCCCCGAGCTGCCGAAGCACGCCACCGGCAAGGTGCTGCGCCGCGCCCTCCGGGGCGAGGAGGTCCTGGGGGGCGAGACCCCCTGATCGAGCCCCGAGGGGCTTGAATACGCGGCGATGTGGATCTTCCCGCTCGCCGCGGCGGTCATCGCCGCGATCCTGGCCTCGATGCTCGCCCTGCGAGTGTTGCGCGGCGGCGGACCCGCCGAAGCGGCGTGGGCGGCGGCCCTCGCCATGTACGCCACGGCGAGCGTAGCGATGTTCCTCGGGGTGCTGTCCGGGTGGACCACGGCCGAGTTCCGTACCTACTGGCTGACCGGCGCGATCCTCACCGTGCCGTACCTCGCGCTCGGCGAGATCTACGTTCTGGCGAAGCGAACCGCTGGTCACGTGCTGTTCGTGGCGCTCGTGTTCGGCACGGCGTTCGCGCTGACGAAGATCCGAACCGCGGCGGTGCACGCCGCCGCGCTCCGCGACCAGCTTCCACTCGGCAAGGATGTCTTCGGCTCGGGGACCGCCGCGCACCGGCTGCCGCAGCTCTACAGCATCCCGGCCTACGTGGTGCTCGTACTCGGTGCGCTGTGGTCCGCGTGGCGCATGCGATCGGCCCCGGAGCTCCGCCGGCGCGCCACCGGGACCCTCGCCATCGCGGCCGGCGCCACGGTGGTCGCGATCGGATCCGGCATCGGCGCGGGCTTCGGCGTGGTCTGGATGTTCTCGGTCAGCCTCGCCGCGGGCATCGTGCTGATGATGGCCGGCTTCGTGCGGGCCTCGGCCCGCTGACACGCGGAGAAAGGCTCAGAGCTCGGTGGCCCAGCGCGTGACGCCGGTCGGCCGGCCGGCGGGCGCGCCCTCCTCCTCGGTGATCAGCAGCGCGGCGTAGCCGGTGAGGTCGACGTAGAAGTAGATGGCCACGAGCCCCTCGTCGGGCAGGAAGTCGCCGACGTACGTGCTCGTGCCGTTCGCTCCCGCCAGCCACACGCGGTAGACGTGGCCGTCCTGGGGCTCCGGGACGCCGGTGCCCATGACGGACATCTCCTCGCGCCCCGGCACGTACGCGGCGGTGAGCCGAGTGGGCGGGCGCTGCGTCACCGTCCTGCGGTTGTCGAGCGCCACCGTCTTCGACTGCGGGTCCGACACGACGCGGAACGCGCCGGTGATGCCGTTCTCTCGGTTCTGCAGATGATCGACCCGGCCGTTCAGGGCGACCGTGTTCCACGTCACGAGGCCGACGACGGCGGCAGCGGCGACGGCCGCTCCCCACACCACCGCGGGGCGCCGGCGCCGCGGACCGCGCCGGTCGTCCACGGCCTGGCGGATCCTCGGCAGGAGCAGGTCGGGAGGCTGGATGGAGGGCGCGGCCAGGGCGAGGTCGCCGCCGACCGCGAGGAACTCGTGCAGCGCGTCCCGGCACCGATCGCACGCGGGGACGTGCTCGGCCAGGACGCGGTCGGCCTCGGCGGCGTCCTCCCCGGTCAGCGCGCGCAGCGCGTAGCCGGCGAGCAGCTCCTCGATGCGGTCGTGATCGCCGGTCATCGGATCATCCGTCGCGGTCGACCAGGGCCCGCCGCAGCTTGCGCATCGCGGCGAGCGTACGCGTCTTCACGGTGCCCAGCGGGATCCCGAGCTCCTCGGCGATCCGGGCCTGGGTCCGGCCACGGAAATAGGCCATGTCGATCACGGTCCTCTGCTCCTCGGGCAGGCTCTCCAACGCTCGTCGCACCTCGTTCCGGCGGACGGCGAGCCAGGCCTCCTCCACGACGCCCTCCGCTACGTCTTCGTCCGCCGCGTCCGGAGGGTTCGCCGCCCCCGCCCGCTCGGTCCTCCTCCGGAGGCGCTCCTCGCGCCGCACGGTGTCGACCGCCCGGTGGTGCACGAGGGAAAGGAAGAAGGTCCGGAACGCCCCGCGGCTGGGGTCGTAGGCCTCCGGAGCTCGCCACAGCGCCATGAAGGCGTCGTGCACCACGTCCTGGGCCAGCACGGCCTGGCCCGTGACGCGCAGGGCGAGCCCGTAGGCCGGAGGGCCGTAGCGCCGGTACAGGGCCTCGAAGGCGCCCCGATCCGACGCGAGCACCCGCCGGTGCAGCTCCAGATCGTCGAGCTGGGCCTGCTCCGCCTCCTCCACGGGGTCCTTTGTACCGGAACCTCGCGCCCGCGCCCCGCGGCTAGCATGGCGATCCCGTGCCAGTCGTCCGGATGTACTCGCGCCGAACCTGTGGGCTCTGCGACAAGGCCCGGGCCGTGCTCGAGGCCGCCCGGGCGCGGACCCCGTTCGAGCTCGAGGAGGTCCTCATCGACGGCGACGACGACCTGGAGCGTGCCTACGGGTTGCGTGTGCCGGTGGTGGAGATCGACGGTCAGGAGGCCTTCGAGTACGAGGTGGACCCCTCCCAGCTGGCCCGGCTCCTGGGCTGAAGAGGCCAGCTTGTCCGTTTGTGCAGAGCATTCACAATCGCGCTAGCATCGATCGTCGTGCCTGCACCCCCCTTCACATCGTGAGAGAACGACCCATCCCCGAGGCCACCGTGGGCCGCCTGCCGGTCTACCTCCGGGCTCTGGTCGAGATGGCCGAGCGGGGGTCCGGGACGGTCTCCTCCGAGGAGCTGGCCGAGGCCGCCGGCGTGAACTCCGCCAAGGTCCGCAAGGATCTCTCCCACCTCGGCACCTACGGCACCCGCGGCGTGGGCTACGACGTGGCCTACCTCATCCACCAGATCCGCCGCGAGCTCGGTCTCACCCAGCACTGGCCGGTGGTCATCGCCGGTGTCGGGAACCTCGGCCAGGCTCTCGCGAACTACCGCGGGTTCGGTGAGCGCGGGTTCCAGGTCGTGGCGCTCGTCGACAGCGACCGGGGCAAGGTGGGGGGCCGCGTGGCGGATCTTCGGATCCGGCACATCGACGACCTCCCCAAGATCGTCCGCGAGCAGGACGTGGCGATCGGGCTCATCTGCACGCCGGCGGCCGTGGCTCAGGACGTCGCGGAGCGCATGGCCGAGGCGGGGATCCGCTCCATCCTCAACTTCGCGCCGTCGGTGATCAGCGTGCCGAACGGCGTGTCGCTGCGGAAGGTGGACCTATCGATCGAGCTGCAGATCCTGGCGTTCTACGAGCAGCGCAAGGCCGCACTTGCCGACGTCCGCCGCGGGAAGGCCGCGATGGACCTGGAGAAGGTGTAGCCGGGTGCCGCTGCTCACGGTGGGCATCTCGTATCGCCGCGCCTCGGTGGCGATGCTGGAGCGGGTGGCGTTCGCCGCGGAGGATCTCCCCAAGGCGTACCACCACCTCTCGACGATCGAGGCCGTGCGTGGCGCGGCGGTGCTCTCGACGTGCAACCGCACCGAGGTCGTCGCGGAGGTCGAGAGCTATCACGCGGGATTGCAGGCCCTGCGGCGGTTCCTGGGCGAGTCCCGTGAGATCCCGCTGGGCGAGCTGGACGCGGTGCTCGACTCGCACTACGAGGATGAATCGGTGCGCCGACTCTTCGCCGTGGCCTCCGGGATCGACTCGATGGTCGTGGGCGAACCGCAGATCCAGGCCCAGGTGCGCGATGCGCTCCGGCACGCCGAGGACGAACGGGGGACGAGTTCGCTCGTGGGGGCGGCGTTCCGCCGCGCGGTGCGTGTCGGGCGGCGCGCGCGATCCGAGACGCGCATCGGCGCCAGCCCCTCCGCGTTCGTGGAGGCCGGGGCGACGCTGGGGGTGCGATCGCTGGGGTCGCTCGACGGGCGCGCGCTGCTCGTCGTCGGCGCCGGGCCGATGGCGGACCTCGCGGTCCGGGCGTTCGCCGAGCGGGGCATGGCCGACGTCACGGTGCTGAACCGGACCTCGGAGCGGGCCGAGCGGCTGGCGCGGCGCGCGGGCGGGTCCGCCGGATCGTTGGATGAGCTCGACTCGGCACTGCGTGCTGCCGACGTCGTGGTGAGCGTCACCGGCGCCACCGGCCTCGTGATCGGGCGGGCTCCGGTCGAGCGGGCCAGTGCGGCCCGGGCCGGACGTCCGCTGTTCGTGCTCGATCTGGCGGTGCCGCGGGACGTCGATCCCAGCGTGTCGGAGCTCCCGGGCGTGACCCTCGCCGATATCGACGCCCTGCGTGACGTGGTGGGCCGCGCCGACCGGGCCGAGATCCTCGCGGTCGAAGCCATCGTCGAGGACGAGGTCCGCCGGTTCGCCGAGTGGCGGCGGGCCGCGCGCCTGGCGCCGATGCTCCGGGAGCTGTACGACCGCGCCGAGCGGGTTCGCCGGGCCGAGCTCGACCGGGTCGACGCGCGGCTGTCCGCGCTCACCGAGGAGGAACGTGCCGCGGTCGACGCCGCGACCGCCGCGATCGTGAAGAAGCTGCTCCATCGTCCCGTCGTTCGCGCCAAGGGGTTGGCGGAGGACGACGCCGACGTCCGGGCCCTGGCGCGTCTCTTCGGGCTGGAGCCACCGCCGCCCGCGTGAACCGCTCCCACTCCGAACGGCTGTACCGCCGCGCGCTCGAGCTCCTGCCGGGCGGCGTGAACTCCCCGGTGCGGGCGTTCGGCGCCGTGGGCGGCACGCCGGTGTTCGCCGACCGCGGCGAGGGCGCATACCTGGTAGATGCCGACGGCAACCGGTACGTCGACCTCGTGCAGTCGTGGGGGGCACTGTTGTTCGGCCACGCCCGGCCGGAGATCGTCGAGGCCGCGATCCGAGCCGCAGGGCGCGGCACGTCGTTCGGTGCGCCCACCGCCGCAGAGGTGGAGCTGGCCGAGCGGATCATCGAGCTCGTGCCAAGCGTGGAGATGGTGCGCCTGGTGAGCTCGGGCACGGAGGCCTGTATGAGCGCGGTGAGGCTGGCCCGGGCGTTCACCGGCCGGCCCGGTGTCGTCAAGTTCGCCGGCTGCTACCACGGGCACAGCGACGCCCTGCTGGCGACGGCGGGCTCCGGGGTCGCAACGTTCGGCCTGCCGGGAACGCCCGGCGTGACCGAGGCTGCGTCCCGCGACACGCTCGTCGCGCCGTTCAACGACCTGGAAGCGGTGCGGGCGCTGTTCGAGGCGAGAGGCGAGGAGATCGCGTGCATCATCGTGGAGCCGGTTGCCGCCAACATGGGGGTGATCGAGCCCCTGCCCGGTTTCCTCGCCGGCCTGCGAGAGCTGTGCGCCCGATCCGGCGCTCTGCTGATCTTCGACGAGGTCATCACGGGGTTCCGCCTCGCGCGCGGCGGGGCCCAGGAGCGCTTCGGCCTGAGCCCCGATCTCACGACGCTCGGCAAGGTGCTCGGCGGGGGATTCCCGTGCGCCGCGTTCGGTGGGCGCGCCGACGTCATGGAGCGCCTCGCCCCGTCCGGCGACGTCTACCAGGCGGGGACGCTGTCGGGGAACCCCGTGGCCGTGGCCGCCGGCCTCGCCGCTCTCGAGCTCGTCGAGAAAGAGGACCCGTACGAGGCCCTGGAGCAGCGGGCGACGAGGCTCTGCGACGGGATCGCCGAGGCGCTGTCCGGCACCCCGCACACCATCAACCGGGTCGGCTCGCTCCTCTCCGTCTTCTTCACGGAGGGCCGGGTCACGGACTTCGATCAGGCCAAAGCGGCCGATCACATGGGGTATGCCGACCTGTTCCACCGGATGCTCGACGACGGCGTTCTGCTCCCGCCGTCCGGCTACGAGGCGTGGTTCCTCTCCACCGCCCACGGCGAAGCGGAGGTGGAGCGGATCGTCGAGGCTATCTCGCGATCGTGATGAGCAGCGCGATGAAGATCACGATGAGCATCACGCCGAAGATGATGAACTGAACGCTTCCCGATTCGATGATCCCAGCACCGAGCATGGCTTTACGTCCTCCCCTCGATCCTCAAGCCGGTCCGTACCACGGAGGCCGGGCCCCACCCGTCAGCACCGCCTTGCGCCTGCGCTCGGCCCGGTCGAGGAACGGGAGGTGCACCAGGAACCCGAGGATCGACGCCGCGAAGAACGCCCACGAGTAGATCGGCACGTCGCCCGTGTCGTGGTACGCGAACACCCGGACGATCGGTCCGCCGTTGTTGTAGAAGGCCGTGGCGCCGGCGAGCGAGACGTCACCGGAGGTCGTGAACCTGACGTTCTCCACCGTGAAGTCGGTGACCTGCAGCGCATTCTCGGACTCCGGATCGACCTTGAGCTCCTCGTTTGCCTGCTCGGCCATGTACTCCTGGATCGACGTCTGCACCGACTGCACCGACGACGCCGTACCCGGCCCCAGGCCCTTCCACGGACCGTTGGGATATCGCTTGACGACCGGATACTTGCCGGACGTCACGGTGATCCCGGCGCTGATCGGTTGCCAGTGCGGCTCCACGCCGCGCGGGCCGAGGTTCTTCGAAGCCGGCGCGCCCGTGCCGAACACCCAGATCGCGGAGAACAGGATCATCCACCCGAAGAACGCCACGGAGAGCACGAGGTAGCCCATGCGGATCCCGAACACCGCGGCGAGCAGGAGGTAGATGCTCCCGACGAAGATGACGAACGCCATGATGATCGTGAGGTAGCCGTAGAACGAGGGACACTCCAGCCCCGGACCACAGGGGATGTTGACGCCGATCACGTCGCCGGCTCCACGGGCAGCTCGTAGCCCTTCGCGTTGGAGTTGATGCAGACGTTCTCCTTGAACTTCACGTACTTCTGATCCATCTTGATGACGTAGAGGACGAGGTCATCGATCTGCTGGTCGTCCAGCCCGCCCGCGAACCTCACGCTCCACGACGGCATGTCCGTGCCGGGGATCCCTCGCTCGATGATGTTGCGCAGGTCCGTCGAGTTGTGGATCGGCACCGGGAGGCCGGGGGAGTTGGGGCCGCCGCACACCTCCTGCAGGCTCGGGACGGGGACGATCGCGCCGTTGAACAGGTTCTGCCCGCCGGCCAGCCCCTCGCCGTGGCAGCGTTCGCACCCGACGCCGAAGATGTTGCTCTCCGAGAACGGCTTGACCTCCTTGGCGCCGCGGTTGACCGACTCCTGCTCGAGCGTGCGCTCCTGGCTCTGGTTCGTGCTCGGCTCGTTCAGCCACGCCACCGGGATCCAGATCGCGAGGAACAGGAAGGACGCGAGGGCCCAGCCCTGGAGCTTCTCCAGGCGGGGCTTCTCGAGCTCGGCGTCGGCGGGCGCCGGCCGCATGGCCGAGGGGATGTCTGGCTTGCGGCGTGTGTCGCCCCACGCCCTGCGCGAGGCATAGCCGAGGCCGACGAAGAACCCGACCAGGACGATCGCTCCGATGGCGAACCCGAACGTCTCCTGCGAGCTAAGCGCGACGAGGCCCCGCATCATCCGGGCGCCACGCAGAACGGTCCCTGCGGGGATTCCTGGATCGTGTCCGTGCCGCGGGGCGGGCCGAGGACGATGGTCGAGGTGTCGACCAAAACGGTGCCGTCGGCCTCGACCGTGATCTTGAACCGATCCATGCCGTGCGGGGCCGGCCCGAGCTGATACTCACCGGCCTTGTTGTACTTCGAGCCGTGGCAGGGGCACTCGAACCACTGCGAGGACTGGCAGAACGGCACACGGCACCCGAGGTGCACGCACCGCTGGTACAGCGGCATCAGCCCGTTGGAGATGACGCCGTCGGCCTCGTAGTCGGTGCCGGTGCCCTCGTCCTTGCCGGACCCGTTGTACGGCACGATGTAGAAGCGGCCCACCCCCGCGTAGAACGGCTGGCTCGTCTGCTGGATGAACGCCTTGATGTCCTCGATCTTGCCGGCGGCGATCACGGAGCCGAAGCCACCCTTCAGGTTCGGCCACAGGAACGCGAGCGACGCCCCGCCGAACTCGGCGCTGAACACGAGCATGGAACCCACCAGGGACCGGCGGAAGAACTCGCGGCGAGTGACGGCGGGGGGCGGCTTGCGGTCGCGGTCACGTCGCAGGCGGGCGAAGAGGGGCTCCTTCGGCGCGGTGGGCGGCACCTCGCCGCTCTCGGCCATGGCCGCGGCCGCGAGGCCCCGGCGCGTGCGGATGAACGACGAGGACAGCAGGGCCATGAACAGCACGAGCACGCCGCCGGCGACGAGCGCCGCGATCTTGTCGGTGGAGAGCGCGAGAGCGGTCGTCATAGCTCGAAGAACAACCCCTGATCCCAGGGCCACACCCAGTTGAACCCCGGGCCCCGGAAGAACGACCCGACGATCGTGAGTGTCGCGCCGAACATGAACAGCATCGTGAACAGCGTGATGGCGAGCTTGCGGTCGCCCGGCTTGGTGGAAGGGTTGCGGTCGATGTACGGGACGGCCGCGAGCCCGACGAGGATGAACCCCGGGATCGTCACGCCGGCCACCATGGGGTGGAAGTACCGCAGGAGCTCCTGGAGGCCGAGGAAGTACCAGGGCGCCTTGGACGGGTTCGGGGTGAGGTTCGGGTTCGCGAGCTCGCGGAGCGGTGCGTTCACGAGCGTGGAGAACACGAGGAGGGCCGCGCTCATGACGAGCAGCGCGACGAACTCCTCGATCATCAGGTGGGGGAACGTGTTGACGCGGTCGCCCTGCTCCCGCTCGACGCGCTGCACGCCCTCCGGCGGCACCAGCGCGAGCAGGCGGTGCTTGTCCGGTGCTCCGGGCTTCGGCGATGGCGGCTTGCCGGTGGGCGGGGGAGCGATGCGCGCGGGCGCCGCGACAGCCACGCCGCCCGGTGCTCCGGTCGCCGGTGCGGCCGCTGCCGGGGCCTGCGCCGGAGCGCCGCCGCCATCCCCGGCGGTCGTCGCACCGCCGTCGCCCGCCGCCGCAGCGGGGGCCGGCCTCGGTTCCCGCTCCGGCGCGCCGTGCTTCGCGCGGTAGGCGCGCACGGCCGCCGAGCGGGCGCGGCCCTCGGCGACGCGCCGGTCGGTCCCCTTCCCGGTCTCCTCGGCGAGAACCCGGTCGAAGGTCTCCTGATCGAGAGGGACTTCTTCGCGCGCCATGGCTTAGAGGGGCCCCGAGATGCCGCCGTCCTTGCGGATCCGCCAGAAGTGCACGGCGAGGAAGATCACGAGCACGAAGGGCAGGGCGAGCACGTGCAGGACGTACCACCGTAAGAGGGTGTTGGGACCGACCACCACCCCGCCGAGCAGCACGAACTGGGCCTGCTTCGCCACGAGCGGCACGTACCCGGCGAGCGAGGTTCCCACCGTGACCGCCCAGATCGAGAGCTGGTCCCACGGCAGGAGGTACCCCGTGAACGACAGCCCGAGGGTCAGGAACAGCAGCAGCACGCCGACCACCCAGTTGAACTCACGCGGCGGCTTGTACGCCCCCGTGTAGAACACCCGGGCCATGTGCAGCGTGACGGTCAGCACCATGAGGTGCGCGCCCCACCGGTGCAGGTTGCGCACGAGGTCGCCCAGGAACACCGACGTCCGGATGACCTGCATGTCGGAGTACGCGGTGGCCCCGCCGACGTCGGCCGCCGGTCGGTAGAAGAACATCAGGAAGATGCCGGTCACCGTGAGCAGGATGAAGAGGAAGAACGACAGCCCGCCCAGGCAGAACGTGTAGGTGAGCTTCAGCCCGTGCCGCTTCACCTTCACCGGGTGGAGGTGGTACAGCACGTTGTTCATCATGGCCAGGGAGCGGTCGCGCGAGGTGTCGCGGTAGCCCTTGCGAAAGATCGAGCCGGGGCGGAAGACGGACTTCCACAGCTCCGTATCCCGGACCCTGTCCAAAACCTCCATGGGCGACGGGGGCTTCGGAAACTTGATCTTCACGTGGTCCGGGTCTCCCTCTTTCGTCGTTCCCGCGGGCTACTCGACCTCGACGTCCTGCTGCTGCGACATGGGCACCGCGCCCATCGTGCGTCGCCCGCCGTCACCCTCCGGCAGGCGCGCATAGTACAGGCAATCACTGGGGCAGCGCTCGACACAGACCGAGCACCTCGTGCACGCGTTGTCGTCGACCACGAAGATGGCGAACGCGTTCTGAGCCTCGTCCTGGACGGCCTCGGTCTCCGTCTGCTGCACGATCCCCGGATCGAGCATGTAGATGCAGTTCCAGGGGCAGACGTCCTCGCACGCGCGGCACAGGATGCACGGCTCGGGATCGAGCATGAGGTGCTTCGGCGACTTCACGCCCTGCTGCAGCCAGCCCGGATCCACGGCCTGGACGGCGTAGTCGGTGTGGATGTCGACCTCGGTCTTGTTGAACGGCATCAGCGATAGCCCCCCGTGCGGTGCTCGGCACCCGAGCCCCGCGCCTTGTTGCTCGCCTGCTGGACGATGAACGCCGCGGCGTAGATCGCGGTGAAGAATCCCACGATGAGGCCCGCGGCGATGAGGTCGCGCAGCTTCAGCAACCAGAATGAGCGCCATCGGAGGTTCTGATCCGCGTAGTAGAGCCACCACGACGGCAGGAACACCGTGGTGGTGAGCATGATGAACGCGATGGCCATGGAGGCGACGACGGCCCGGGTCCACGTCCACTCCCAGTTCCGGAGGAAGACGTTGGCCCGTTCCACAAGCGGAGCGAGCCGTTCTTGCACGCGCTTCGGCAAGGGAAGCCTCATGACAGGCGCAATCGTACCTAGACTCAGGGCCTGATGCTCGCCGACCTGGTCAGACACGGTCTCTCCGCGTGGTGGGCTCCCGGCCTGGCGTTCGCCGCGGGCGTGCTCTCCTTCGCGTCCCCTTGCGTCTATCCGCTCGTGCCCGGCTACCTGGCCTTCGTGACGGGCGCCCAGGGGGAACGGCCGAAGCCCTCACCGCTCCCGATCCTGCTGTTCATCCTGGGCTTCACCGTCGTGTTCACGGTGCTCGGCGCCACGGCCGGGGCGTTCCGCCAGTGGATCCTCTCCGACGTCGGTCAGCGAGCCGCGGGGGCCGTGATCGTCGCCTTCGGCATCCTGATGGTGCTCTACGGACTGCGGGTGGGCTGGCTCGGGTTCTATGCCGAGCGCCGGCCGTTCCTGTCACGCGTGCGCCCGGGCCCTGCCGGCGCGGTGCCCCTGGGGATGGCGTTCGCCGCGGGGTGGACACCGTGCATCGGCCCCGTCCTGGGCGGGATCTTCACCATCGCGGCGAGCGGCGGCTCGCTGAAGGGCGGATTCCTGTTGTTCGTGTACTCGCTCGGGCTGGGGCTGCCCTTCCTGCTGATTGGCCTGGGGGTGGGCAGGATGCTGGGCGCCCTCGAATGGGTGAAGCGCAACTACCGCTGGATCGCCGGCGTCTCCGGGGTGTTGATGGTCGCGATCGGCGTCCTGCTGCTCACCGGCACATGGATCCGCCTGCTCAACCCGTTCCTGCGCTGGGGCAACCGCATCGACCTGCCGATCTGATCCTCGGACCGTGGACCCGGGCTTGTCGCCGGCGCCTGGTGAGGACCTCCGATAGTCTCGATGCGAACCGCGGCGCACATCCGGATTGGCCGACAACGACGGGAGGATCGCATTGAGCAACGACCCGATCGTGCTCCAGCCCGGCGAGGGCAGGACTATCGACCTCGGGAACTTCCGGATGACCGTGAAGGCCTCCGGAGGATCGACAGCGGAAGCGTTCACGCTGTTGGAGGCGACTGAGCCTGCCCATTTTGGGCCACCGATGCACATCCATCGCAACGCCGCCGAGGCGTTCTACGTGCTCGAAGGCGAGTACATCATGTTCGTCGAGGACAGCGAATTTCGCTGCCCGGCAGGGTCATTCATCTATATCCCGTTGGGTGTCCGGCACGGCTTCCGGGTTGGCGCCGTAGCGAGCCGGAAGCTGAATCTCTACACGCCCGGCGTCATGGTCGGGTACTTCGATGCACTCGCCACAGCGATAGCCGAGGGGACCGCCGACGACGAGCGGCTCGCTGCGATCGCCGTAGAGAACGGTGTCGAAGTCATCGGCCCGGTTCCGGAGGGCTATCTCTAGCCACCGAATCGACGCTAGTGGCCGCCGCCGGGGCCGTGGGTGCCGGGGCCGCCGCCCTCGATGCCGTGGGCGCCGTGGTCGGCGTGCTGCTGCTGGATGTTGACGAACCAGCCCACCGCCGCGAGCAGGAAGATCCCCGCGCCGACCCCCATGAGGACCGGAGCGAACTTGAGGCCGATGAGGGTCGCGGCCGCGCCGATCGCCATCACCAGCGGCCACCAGGTGCTGGGCAGCATGTGCTCCGGCCCGAGCTCGGGCTCGGCGTCCTGGTCGGTTTCGGCGTGGTCGTACGGCCCCGCGTGCTCCAGCACGGTGGCGATGTAGAGCAGCGCCACCGAGAACACACCGAGCATGACGGCCCCCGCGAGCTCCTTGGCGCTGAACGCGTAGATCACGGCCGCCACGACGGCCAGCCCCGACAACGCCATGAAGATTCGCCCCGCCGACCTCATTTCAAGATGTACAGGGTCGAAAAGAGGCCCACCCACACCACGTCGACGAAGTGCCAGTAGATCGCGCACCCCTCGAGGGCGTAGTGGTTGTCCTTCGTCAGCTGACCGCTCCATCCCCGCGCCAGCATCAGGTAGATGAACACCAACCCCCCGGCGACGTGCGCGCCGTGGAAGCCCGTCATCGTGAAGAACGTCGTGCCGAACACGGTGTCGTGGATGGAGAACCCGAGCGTGGCGTAGTCGTAGGCCTGCATGCCCAGGAAGGCGGCGCCCATGATGAGCGTGATGCGCAGCAGGCGGAGCATCGTCCGGCGGTCGCCCATCCGGATGGCCGAGACCGCGGCCTGCATGGTGAAGCTCGACAGGATGAGGATCGTGGTGGCGATGGCGGGCAGCGGCCAGGGCTCGAGGCCCTCCAGGCCCTTGGGAGGCCACACCGTGGCCTGGCCCCGCACGGTGAAGTACGCGCCGAACAGCGCCGCGAAGAAGACGCACTCCGAGGCCACGAACAGGATGACGCCGAGCAGCGCCGGCGGCATGGGGTCGCGGCGCGCCTCCGCGACCACGCCGGTCGGCTCGAGCGGCTGCGCGCTCACTCGCCCCCCAGATCGCCGGTCTCGACTGGCGCGGGCATCTCGGCCCTTCGCATGCGCGCGTCGAAGACCGGCCGCTCGGAGCGGATCGGCGGGAGCTCGTCGAAGTTCCAGGCCGGCGGGGGCGACGTGGTGGCCCACTCGAGAGAGTTGCCCTCCCAGGGATCACCGGGCGCCGTCCGAGGCTGCCTGCGGGTCCACAGGAAGTTGGCGATGAACACCAGCATGCCGACGCCGAGGAGCCACGCGCCGATCGTCGACAACTGGTTCAGGTGCTCGTAGCGCGGGTCGTAGTTCGCGATGCGCCGCCGCATGCCCTGCAGGCCCAGGATGTGCTGCGGGAAGAAGGTGAGGTTCGCGGCCACGAACCAGATCCAGAAGTGCACCTGGCCCAGCCGCTCGTTGAAGAACTTCCCGGTCATCTTGGGGAACCAGTAGTAGATGCCGGCGAAGATGCCGAAGACGGCGCCCGCGAACAGCACGTAGTGCAGGTGGGAGACCACCCAGTACGTGTCCTGGAAGTGGTAGTCGATGGGCGGGGAGCCGAGGAACACGCCGTCGATGCCCCCGATCAGGAACAGCATGAGGAAGCCGATGGCGAAGAGCATGGCCGTCGTGAACCTGATCGAGCCCCGCCACATCGTCGCGATCCAGTTGAAGAACTTCACCCCGGTCGGCACGGCGATGGCCGCGGTGAGGAAGGCGAAGAACGGCGCGTACACCGCGCCCGTCGTGAACATGTGATGCGCCCAGACGCCGAAGGCCAGCATGCCGATGGCAAGCGTGGCGAAGACGAAGGCCTTGTAGCCGAACAGGGGCTTCCGGCTGAACACGGGCAGGATCTCCGACACGATCCCCATCGAGGGCAGGATGAGGATGTAGACCTCCGGGTGGCCGAAGAACCAGAACATGTGCTGCCAGAGGATCGTGTTGCCGCCGGCGGCTGGATCGAAGAAGTGCCCGCCGAAGTTCCGGTCGATGAACGCCGCGGCCAGGCCCGCGGTCAGCGCCGGGATCGACAGGAGCAGCAGCACCGCGGTGGTGAGGAACGTCCAGGTGAAGATGGGGACCCGGAACATCGTCATGCCCGGCGCTCGCATCTTGAAGATCGTGACAATGAAGTTGATGGCCCCGAGGAGCGACGAGAGGCCCAGGATCATCAGGGCGAGCAGCACGAGGTCGGGCCCCGGCGACGGGGTGAAGTGCGTCTTGTCGCAGAGCGTGGCGTACAGCGTCCACCCGCAGCCGGCAGGCCTGAACAGGAAGGCCGACAGCAGCGTCAGCCCGCCGAGCGGGAACAGCCAGTAGCTGAACGCGTTCACGCGCGGGAACGCCATGTCGGCCGCGCCGATCTGCAGGGGCACGATGTAGTTCGCGAAGCCGACCGTCACCGGCATGACGAACAGGAAGATCATGATCAGCGCGTGCAGCGAGAACAGCTGGTTGTACCGCGCGAAGTCGAAGAGCTTGCTGTCGGGCGTGTAGAGCTGCGTCCTGACCATCTCCGCCAGGAGGCCGCCCACGAGGAAGAAGAGGAAGGCCGTCGAGATGTAGAGCAGGCCGATCTTCTTGTGGTCGGTGGTCGTGAGCCAGTCGACGATGGCCGAACGGCGCGACGGCTCGCCGGGCTGGCGGACCTCCTCGCGGACCTCGGTGACGGCCATCTGCGCTCCTCATCGCCGGGGCCGGGGCCCCGGCCTGCTCACTTGACGATAAACGTTCCGAACATGGCTGTGGGGTGGACGTCGCACCGGAAGAAGTAGCTCCCCGCCGGGAGGGGGTCCACCTGGTACGGGACCTTCTTGACGCCCGTGACGATGTCGCCGGTGAACAGGGCCTTCGCCGCGCTGTCGTCCGTGTAGATCGCCACGTTGTGCGGCACCCCGGAGTCCTGGTTGTCGAAGTCGATCGTGAACGGCTGCTTGGCCGGCGCCGCCAGGCAGTCGGTGTCGAAGTGGATGCCCTTGGCCTCGAGGTCCACGGTCGAGCCGGACGGCGAGCACTGCGGACCCTGCGCCTGCTTCTTCGCCTCCTTCTCGAACCACGCGTCGAACTCGGGGCCGCTCACCACCTTGAGGGGGAACACCATGGCGTTGTGGAAGTCCCCGCAGAACTCGGCGCACTCCCCGACGTACTCGCCCTCCTCGCCGGGCTGGATGAAGTCGTTGAACGTGTTCACGCGTCCCGGCACCACGTCGCGCTTGAAGAAGAAGGCCGGGATGAAGAACGAGTGGATGACGTCGTTCGTGCCGTCACCGGAGATGAGCTCGAAGTGCAGCTCCCGCCCGGTGGGGAGGTACAGCGTGGCGGGATCGTTCTGGCCCTTGGCCTGCTCGCTGACCACGGGCTTGCCGTCCTTGCCCAGGTAGTCGAAGTTCCACTGCCACTGGTAGCCGGTGACCCGGATGTTGAGATCGGCCGCGGGCTCGGCGTTGACGCGCGTGTACACCACCATGGAGAGCACGAACAGCACGGCGATGATGATGGATGGGATCGCCGTCCAGACGATCTCGATCTGGCGGTTGCCGTGGACCTGCGGCGGCAGGCCGCGAGACTCCTCACCCTTGCGGCGGCGGTACTTCACGGCCTGCCAGATGATGGCGCCCTCCACGCCGACGAAGACCACCGTGGCCATCACCAGGACGACGTTGTAGAGGTTCGAGGTCTCCTGGCCGGTCTTCGTGATGACCTTGTTGGCGCAGCCGGAGAGCAGCAGGGCCGCGCCCCCGAGAAGGAACGCGAGCTTCCGTCCGCCCCGCTTCGCCTGCCCGCGTGCGTTCGCCAACTGTTCCGGGGACCCCTCGTCTCGGTGTGGCCGGAGGCTCGCCGTGCGCCCTCCCGACGGCCGGCCGCGATTCTAACGCGACCCGTGGGACCATTGAGCGGTCGTGATCGCGCACGTGCTCGCTCCCTCGGCGGTCCCGCCGGCGTTCACGCCAGGCGCGCTCCTGTCGCGGTGGCAGGCCGACCCGTTCGTGCTCGCGGCGATCCTCGTCGCGGGGATCCTCTACTGGTGGGGGGTGCGCCGCGTGGCGCGCACGCCGCCGGTGTGGCCGTGGAGCCGGACCTGGGCCTTCTACGGCGGCCTCCTCGTGTGCGTGCTCGCGCTGCTGTCCCCGATCGACACCTATCAGGACGTGTCGTTCTCCACGCACATGCTGCAGCACGTCCTGCTCCTGCTCGTCGCGGCGCCGCTGTTCGCGCTGGGCACGCCGGTCACGCTGGCCCTGCGAGCGGCGACTCCGGACTTCCGTCGCAACGTGCTGCTCCCGGTGCTGCACAGCCGGGTCGTTCGGCTGCTCTCCCATCCCGTGGTGGCCTGGATCCTGTTCGCGGTGGTGCAGTACGTGACGCATTTCACGTCGTTCTACGAGCTGGCCCTGGACCACGAGCCCGTCCACGCGCTCGAACACGCCCTGTACCTGCTGGCCGGCGTGATCTTCTGGTGGCCCGTCGTGGGGCTCGACCCCGCGCCGCGCAAGCTCGGGTTCCCGGCTCGCGTGCTGTACGTGGTGCTGGCCATGCCGCTCGAGGCGTTCCTGGGGGTCGCCATCCTGTCGGCGTCGCACCCCCTGTACCGGCATTACCAGCAGCTTCCGGCGCCGTGGGGCGGGGCCGCCGCGCTGCGGGACCAGGGAGACGCCGGATCGATCATGTGGATCGTGGGGGAGCTGGCGAGCCTCATCGCCGTGCTCTGCGTGGCGGCGGCGTGGTTCCGTCACGACGAGGCCCGGCAGCGGCGGATCGAGGAGGACCTGGACCGGGCGGCGGTCGCGGGCTCGGCTACAGGCTGAGGGGGATCAGCCGGTCCACGGCGACCGCGGTGAACAGCAGCCCGAGGTACAGGATCGAGTAGCGGAACAGGCCCATGGCCAGGGCGGGCGTCCGGCTCCGCCAGAGGCGGACGGCTCGCTGGATGAAGATCGCCCCGAGGACCACGGCCGCCACGAGGTACACGGCACCCATGCCGGCCACCGGGTACAGGGCGAGCGTGACGGCAACGAGCGCCACCGAGTACCCCAGGATGTTGAGGACCGTGCCCCTCGTGCCCTTCACCACCGGCAGCATGGGCACCCCGGCCTCCGCGTAGTCCTTGGCGTACCGCATCGACAGGGCCCAGAAGTGCGGCGGGGTCCACACGAACACCACGGCGAAGAGCAGGACGGCGGGGAGGGCCAGGCTCCCGGTCACGGCGGCCCATCCCACGAGCACGGGGACGGCGCCGGCAGCCCCGCCGATCACGATGTTCTGCGTCGTGGTCCGCTTCAGCCAGAGCGTGTAGACGAACACGTAGAACGCGAGCGCCGACAGCGTCAGGACGCCGGCCAGGACGTTGACCGTGGTGGCGAGCCAGAAGAACGAGATCGCCCCGAGCGCGTACCCGAAGGCCACGGCGTTCTCCGGCCCCACCCGGTGTGAGGGGAGGGGACGGGACCGCGTGCGGCGCATGATCTCGTCGATGTCCCGGTCGAGATAGCAGTTGAACGCGTTCGCGCCGCCGGCGGCGAGCGCGCCCCCGAACAGCGTGGAGGCGATGAGGAGCACCGACGGCATCCCGTCGGCGGCGAGGATCATGGCCGGGATCGTGGTGATCAGCAGGAGCACGATGATCCGCGGCTTCGTGAGCTGGAAGTACGCGACCGTGCGCTCGTGGAGCGACGGGCCGTCGTCCCGTGGGGCGGGGCCCTCGTCATGTGGGGCGGGGCTCGTCCCGGCCTCCACCGTTCGGGTGGGCGCGACGCCCGCCAGCCGGCGGCTCACGGTGGCCAGCGCCACGAGGGCCCCCCAGATGAGCTCGGAGAGCAGGACGTGCGCGACCTGCGGCGCGACCCCGAGCTTCGTCCACACCAGCGCGGCCCCGATGAGCACCTGGGCGAGGAACAGCCCGAGCGCCAGCGTCGAGAACACGACGAGGTCGACCGAGCGGCGCTCGGCGGTCCAGGCGCGGATCGCGACGTAGACGACGAGCAGGCCGACGACGGCGGCCACGATGCGGTGCACGAACATCACCGACGCGACGCCGCCGAGCTGCGGCACGAGCTTGCCGTTCATCAGCGGCCAGTCGGGGAACGCGAGCCCGGCGCCGCGCCCTCGCACGTACGCGCCGACCAGCAGGAGCACGAACACCGCGGCGGCGGCGATCGCGGCGAGCCTCGCGAAGGCGGGATCGGACCCCCGGAGGGCGGGGCCCTTGGCCGGGAGCTTGACGAAGCAGAACACGCTCGCGGTGAGGTGGACCAGCACGCCGACCAGCAGTGTCGCCGTGGCCAGGTGGGCGGTCACCAGCCCGGGGCTCAGTCCGTGCTTCACGACGATGGCCCCCAGGACGGCCTCCACGATGATCAGGCCGAACGCCGCCACCGCCGGGATCACGATCCGGCGGATGCCGCGATAGGAGATCAGCGCGACGGCCGCGACCAAGCCGATGAGGATGCTGTCGAGGATCACCACCGAGCGATGGCTGAACTCGATGAGCGCGTGGTACTCGACCGGCGGCAGGAGGCGGCCCGGGAAGCATCCCGGCCAGGTCGGGCATCCCTCGCCGGAGCCGGTGGCTCGGACCAGGCCGCCCACCCCGATCAACGCGAAGGTGGCGGCGGTCGCGGCGACGCAGAGCTTCTGGAACCGGGCCATGGGACACCGAGAGTGTAGGCGGCGGGTGCCGGGCGCGCCGACGGCCGCTCCTCGCGCCGCCGACGGGCCCTCGCCGCCGCTGCGATACTCGGGCCCATGCCTCCGTCGCGGTCGCACCGCTCCTCGGCGTCGCCCGCACCGGACGGTGACGGCCCCACCGAGCTCGTCGCCCCCCGCGTCGACGAGGAGCTCCTGAAGTTCTTCGCCGAGCAACGCGCCATGGCCGACTCCCAGGACCCCGAGGCCACGGTGCTCATCGACGAGATCGAACGCCTTCTTCGCTCCGGCGGGAAGCGGCTCCGCCCGGCCTTCTGCTACTGGGGGTTCGTCGCGTCGGGCTGCGGGGAGGCCGAGGAGACCGAGGGGATCATCCGCGTGGCCTCGGCGCTCGAGCTGTTCCACACTTTCGCGCTGATCCACGACGACGTGATGGATCACGCGCTGCTCAGGCGGAAGGAACCGACGGTGCACGTGCATCTCGCCGAGCGCCGGCGGGCGGCGGGCCGCGCCGATCCCGGCGACTTCGGCCTCGCCGGCGCGATCCTCGCGGGCGACCTGGCACTGGTTCTCGCCGACGACCTGCTGGCCTCGGCGCCCTTCCCACCGGAGGTGCTGGCGTCCGCCGTCGGTCGCTACGGACGCATGCGCTCGGAGGTGGTTGCAGGGCAGTTCCTCGATGTCGCCGGCACCGGCTCGGACGTGGGGGAGGACGAGGCGCGTCGCATCGGGTTCATGAAGTCGGGCAGCTACAGCGTGCTCGCGCCGCTCGAGATCGGGGCGATGCTCGGCGGGGCCGACGCCGCGACCTTCTCGATGATCGCGGCCTACGGGACGCCGCTCGGCGAGGCGTTCCAGATCCGCGACGATCTCGACAACGCCCTGCGCGACGACACGTCGCTCGATCTCGTGGAGGGGAAGCCGACGGTGCTCCTGGCCAGGGCCCGCTCCTCGGCGACCGGCGGAGCGCGCCGCGTCCTCGACTCCCACGTCGGCCGGGGGCCCATGTCGGCCGAGGGTCTGGCCGTGGTCCGGGACGTCCTGAGGTCGACCGGCGCCGTGGACGAGACGGTCAGGCTGCAACGCGGACTTGTGGATCGGGCCGAGGAGGCCCTCGACCCCGGGCTCGCCGGGCCCGCGTCCGAGCCACTGCGCTCGCTCGCCGCGGCCCTCCGCTGGCAGGACTAGCCGCCCCCCCCGGCGTGCGGTTTGCCCGTGGAGGGAGCCCGGGCTTAGCATCGCGAACGGAGCTTGTGAAAGATTTCACAAGCTCCCTTTTGGCCGGACCTCGGACTGGGCAGGCAGGGTGGCGCAAGGCGCGAGCGCGACGGCATCGGTGGACGTGCTGGTGGTCGGGGCGGGCCCGGGAGGGTCCACCGCCGCGTACTTCCTGGCACGCCACGGCGTCGACGTCGCCCTCGTCGAGAAGGCCGAATTCCCCAGGGACAAGCCGTGTGGCGACGGCCTCACGCCACGAGCCGTGAAGGTCCTCCTCGAGATGGGCATCGATACCGACGATCCCGGCTTCGCCCGCATGAACGGCTTGCGGATCTTCGGGCGCACCGCCTCGCTGGAGCTGCCGTGGCCCGAGCTCTCCGACTGGCCGGGCTACGGCCTGGTGCGGACGCGCCTCGACTTCGACGACCTCCTGGCGCAGCACGCGGCCAAAGCCGGCGCCCAACTCTGGGAGGGGACCGAGGCGGTGGGGCCGATCTTCACCGACGGCTGGGTGAGCGGCGCGACCCTGCGAGACGCCGGGGCCGCCGACGGCGAGAAGAACGGGTCGGCCCGCGAGGTGAAGGCCAGGTTCGTACTGGCGTGTGACGGCGCGTCCTCGCGCTTCGCCCAGCAGGCCGGCGTGAAGCGCGATGCCTCGCGACCGCTCGGGATCGCGGCCCGCCGCTACTACCGCTGGCAGCGTCCTGCGGAGCCGTGGCTGGAGTCGTGGCTCGACCTGTGGGACGGCGACGACATGATCCCCGGCTACGGTTGGGTGTTCCCGCTGCCAGACGGGTCGGTCAACGTGGGCGGCGGCCTCCTGAACACCTTCACGAACTTCAAGGACATCTCCGCGCAGCGGCTGTTCGATGCCTTCGTTCGGATGCTCCCGGAGCACTGGGGCATCAACGAGGACACCGCGGAGGGCAAGCTCAAGTCCGGCCCGCTGCCCATGGCCATGAACCGCAGGCCGCTCGCCATGCCGGGGATGCTGGTGATCGGCGACGCCGGCGGGTTGGTCAACCCGTTCAACGGCGAGGGCATCTCCTACGCCATGGAGTCCGGGCGGCTCGCCGCGGAGCTCGTGTACGAGGCGCTCGTGTCGAACCGGCCGGGGCTCGCCCACGTCTACCCGACGGAGCTGCGACGACGCTACGGCCGCTACTTCCATGTGGGGCGGACGTTCGTCCGGGCCATCGGCAAGCCGCAGATCATGCGAACGCTGACGAAGTACGGCCTTCCCCGCGAGTGGCTGATGCGCTTCGCGATGCGCGTGATGGCGAACCTCACCGACGGCCCGGACGGCGACGCCCAGGATCGGCTGATGGCCGCGCTGCTCCGGCTCAGCACGCCCGATTGATGACGGCGACGACGACGCTCGGGCAGTACCTGCCGATCGTACTCCTGGCCGCGCTGGCGTTCGTGTTCGCGGCGGCGTCGCTCGGCATCTCGGCGTTGCTGCGGCCCCACAAGCCCACCCCCGCCAAGCTCATGCCATACGAGTGCGGCATCGTGCCGGAGCGCGTACCGAAGGGCGAGCGCTTCCCGGTGAAGTTCTACGTCGTGGCGATGCTGTTCATCGTCTTCGACATCGAGACGATCTTCCTGTTCCCGTGGGCGGTGCAGTTCCGGCGCCTCGGCGTGTTCGGGCTCGTCGAGATGGCTGTGTTCATCGGACTCGTCCTCGTTGCGTATGTGTATGTCTGGAAGACCGGCGGCCTGGACTGGGGGCCGCGTGGCACGGGATCGATCGAGGTTCCCCATGCCGGTTGAGCGGCTTCCGGGCATCCACACCGGCAAGGGCGACACCGCGGATGTCGAGGAGGAGGTTCGTCGGGGCGTTCTGCTGACGCAGTTGGATCACGTGGTGAGTTGGGCGCGGAAGCAGTCGATGTGGCCGGTGACGTTCGGGCTCGCTTGTTGTGCCATCGAGATGATGTCGGCAGGGGCGGGGAACTACGACCTGGCCCGGTGGGGCATGGAGATCTTCCGGGCCTCGCCGCGACAGGCGGACCTCATGATCGTCGCCGGCAGGCTGTCGCAGAAGATGGCGCCCGTCCTCCGCCAGATCTACGACCAGATGCCCGAGCCGAAGTGGGTCATCTCGATGGGTGTTTGCGCCTCCTACGGAGGGATGTTCACGAACTACGCGCTGGTGCAGGGCGTGGACACGATCGTCCCGGTCGACATCTACGTCCCCGGGTGCCCGCCGCGGCCCGAGATGCTGATGTACGGCATCCTCAAGCTGCACGAGAAGGTCCGGACGAAGGGCACGGTCTCCTAGTGCAGGCCCAGGAGATCGCCGACCGGGTGCGCGAGCGGTTCCCGGACATCGTGGTGGCGCACGGCGAGGTCTCCATCGTCGCCGGTCGCCACGAGCTCCTGGATGCCGTGGACGCGCTCCGGGACGACGCGGACCTCGCGTTCGACTTCCTCTCCGACGTCACCGCTTCGGACTGGCCGGATCGCGATCCGCGGTTCTGGCTCGCGTACCACCTGTTTTCGTCACGGCACCACCACCGCGTGCGAGTGAAGGTGGGGCTCTCGCCCCACGACGCCGTCGCGCCGAGCGTCGTCCCCCGGTTCCCCACCGCCGACTGGTTCGAACGCGAGCTCTACGACCTGTACGGCATCGAGTTCGAGGGGCACCCCGACCTGCGCCGCATCCTCATGCCCGACGACTGGGAGGGTCACCCGCTGCGCAAAGACTACGGCCTGGGCGGCGTGGGCACGCAGTACCGCGACGCGTTCATCCCCCCCGTCGACACGAGGAGCCCGTAGTGCGACGGCGGTTCGCCGGGGAGCTCGAGGGGGTAGCTCGCTGATGAGTCGCGTGGAGCGCATCCATACGGACGAGCGGACCCCTCGATCTGAACAAGAGACGATGATCATCAACATGGGGCCGCAGCACCCCTCGACGCACGGGGTGCTCCGCCTGGTCCTCGAGCTCGACGGCGAGACCGTGGTGTCGTGCCGTCCGGTCGTCGGCTACCTCCATACCGGCATCGAGAAGAACACCGAGTACCGCACGTGGCAGCAGGGCGTGGCGTTCGTCACCCGCATGGACTACCTCGCTCCGTTCTTCAACGAGCTCGCATACTGCATGGCGGTCGAGCGCCTCCTGGGGATCGAGGTGCCGGAGCGGGCCCGGGTGATCCGGGTGATGCTCTGTGAGCTGAACCGGATCGCGTCCCACCTCGTGTGGCTCGCGACCACCGGGCTCGAGCTCGGCGCCATCTCCGTGATGCTGTACGGCTTCCGCGAGCGCGAGGTGATCCTCGACGTGTTCGAGATCGCGACCGGCCTGCGCATGAACCACGCGTACATGCGCATCGGCGGCCTGGTCATGGATATGCCGGAGGCGGCCGAGGCCAAGGCGCGGGAGTTCCTGCGCGTGATGCCGGGGCGCATCGAGGAGTACGAGCGCCTGCTGTCGGGCAATCCGATCTGGCTCGAGCGCACGCGTGGCATCGGCCACGTGGACGCGGAGCGGCTGCTCGAGCTGGGCATCACCGGTCCGGTGCTTCGGGCCGCCGGGATCGCCCGTGACGTGCGCAAGGACGAGCCCCACGCGGGCTATGAGGGGTTCGACTTCGACGTGCCGGTGCGGACCGAGGGTGACTGCTTCGCTCGCTACGAGGTCCGCATCGAGGAGATGCGGCAGTCGCTCCGGATCGTCGAGCAGTGCCTGGACCGCATGCCCCGAGGGCCGGTGAAGATCGAGGACCCGAAGCTCCGCATGCCCGGCGACCTCGAGGTCGGGCCGGACGGCATCGGCAACTCCGAGGCGTACGTGCGCCACATCATGGAGGAGTCGATGGAGGCGTTGATCAACCACTTCAAGCTGGTCACGCAGGGCATCTCGGTGCCGGCGGGCGAGGTGTACCAGAGCGTGGAGTCTCCCCGCGGCGAGCTCGGCTGTTACGTGGTGTCCGACGGCGGCGCACGGCCGTACCGCCTGCACGTGCGCGATCCGTCGTTCGTGAACTTGCAGGCCCTGCCCCTGATGGTCGAGGGCGGGCTGATCGCCGACGTCGTGGCGTCGGTGGCGAGCGTCGACCCGGTTATGGGAGGCGTCGACCGCTGATGGCCGTGTTGTCGCCGGAGCTGCGAGCGAGAGCCGAGGACGTCAAGGCGCGGTATCCGGACACTCGCTCCGCGATGATGCCGCTGCTGTACCTGGTGCAGTCGGTGGAGGGTCACGTCTCACGCGAGGGCATGCGCGAGGTGGGGGAGATCCTCGGCGTGACGGCGGCCGAGGTCGAGGCGGTCGCGTCCTTCTACACGATGATCCGGCGCCGCCCCACCGGGCGCTATGTGATCTCGGTGTGCACCAATCTGTCGTGCGCGCTGGTCGGGGCCAAGGGCGTCTTCGAGCGGGCTCAGGAGCTGCTCGGACCGGATGCCGGCGGCATGACCGAGGACGGCATGTTCACGCTGCACGAGGAGGAGTGCCTCGGGGCGTGCGACGGCGCTCCCGTCGTCCAGGTCAACTGGATGAACTACGACCGCGTGGACGAGGCGCGCATCGCGGAGCTCATCGAGAGCATCCGCCGCGGCGAGGTGCCGTCGCCGTCGCGCGGCGAGGTGCCCGCCGACGTCCGCGACACCTCCCGGCGTCTGGCCGGGCTCGGGGGGTCCGATGGTTGATCTCTTCGAGCCGGTGCTCACGGCCCGCTGGGAAATGGACGGGCCGGTGTGGATCGACGAGTACGAGCGCACCGGTGGCTACCGGGGACTGCGCAAGGCGCTGAGCATGTCGCCCAACGAGGTGATCGAGGAGGTCAAGGCGTCGGGCCTCCGCGGCCGGGGCGGCGCCGGCTTTCCGACCGGCACGAAGTGGGACTTCGTCCCGAAGGACACCGGCAAGCCCATCTACCTGGTCGTGAACTTCGACGAGTCCGAGCCCGGGACCTTCAACAACCGCGAGCTCGTGGAGCGGGATCCCCATCAGCTGGTGGAGGGGATCGCCATCGCCGCATGGGCGCTCCGCTCGCACCACGCGTTCGTGTACACGCGCGGCGAGTTCCTCCATCCGGGCAACGTGTTGGAGCGGGCGGTGGCCGAGGCGTACGACCGCGGCTACCTCGGGGAGCGGATCGCGGGGACGGAACACGCGCTCGACGTCGTGATCCATCGGGGGGCCGGCGCGTACATCTGCGGCGAGGAGACCGCGCTGCTCGAGTCGCTGGAGGGCCGCCGCGGGCAGCCCCGGCTCAGGCCGCCGTTCCCGGTGGTCGAGGGCCTGTACCGGGCGCCCACCGCGATCAACAACGTGGAGACGCTCTGCAACGTGCCGCACATCCTCGATCGCGGCCATCACTGGTTCTCGTCGATCGGGACGGACAAGTCCACCGGCCCCAAGGTCTTCTCGCTCTCTGGCAAGGTGAACCGCCCCGGGAACTACGAGGCACCGCTCGGTACGCCGGTACGCACGTTGATCGAGGACTTCGCCGGGGGCGTCCGCGACGGCGCCGCGCTGAAGGCGTGGACACCCGGAGGGTCTTCCACCCCCTTCCTCACGGCGGAGCATCTCGACACCGCGATGGACTTCGAGTCGGTGCAGGCGGCCGGGTCGCTCCTCGGCACCGGGGCGGTAATCGTGCTCGACGAGCGCGATTGCATCGTCGACGCGACGCTTCGTCTGACGCAGTTCTACGCCCACGAGTCGTGCGGCAAGTGCACGCCGTGCCGCGAAGGGACGTGGTGGATGACGAAGGTCTACCAGCGCCTCGAGCAGGGGCTCGGGCGCATGGAGGACATCGACATCCTCGACGACACCGGGCGCAACATCCTGTTCAAGGCGTTCTGCGCGCTCGCGGACGGCGCGGTCTCGCCTGTGGCGTCCTCGATCAAGTACTTCCGCGGCGAGTACGAGGCGCACGTCCGCGAGAAGGGCTGCCCCTTCAAGCGCCGTTCCGACGTCTCGGCCGCCACCCCCCGCGAGGGCGGCGCCGAGGGCTCCATCCCTCTCGCCGAGGTGCTGCCATAGTGGCCTCCGAGTCGGTGACGGTGAAGATCGACGGCAAGGAGGTCACCGTCCCGACCGGGACACTGATCATCCGGGCCGCCGAGCAGCTCGGGGTGGAGATCCCCCGCTTCTGCGATCACCCGTTCCTCGATCCCATCGGTGCCTGCCGGCAGTGCTACGTGGAGGTCGAGGGCCAGCGCAAGCTCATGACGTCGTGCACCACGCCGGTGGGGCCCGACATGGTCGTGATGACGCAGGCCACCAGCGAGCAGGCGAAGCAGGCGCAGGTGGCGAACCTCGAGTTCCTGCTGCTGAACCACCCGCTCGACTGTCCGATCTGCGACCGCGGCGGGGAGTGCCCCCTGCAGGACCAGGCCCTGGCGTTCGGGCCGGGCGAGAGCCGGTACATCGATCCCAAGCGTGTCTACGAGAAGCCGCTGAACCTCTCGCCGCTCGTGGCCCTGGACCGCGAGCGGTGCGTGCTGTGCGCGCGATGCACGAGGTTCTGCGACCAGATCTCCGGCGACCGGTTCATCGAGCTCTTCGACCGGGGGGCGGCGGAGCAGGTCGCCATCGCGCCGGGGGAGGACTTCCGCTCGCCGTACTCGGGCAACACCATCCAGATCTGTCCGGTGGGCGCGCTGACCGCGCGGCCGTACCGGTTCGCGGCGCGCCCGTTCGACCTGCAGCACGCCGACACGGTCTGCCCGCACTGCGCGAGCGGCTGCAACCTGCGCGTGGATACGCGCCGCGGCCAGGTGGTCCGCCATCTCGCCCGCGACAACGTCGACGTCAACGACGCGTGGACGTGCGACAAGGGGCGCTTCGCGTTCCGATTCCCGGACTCCGAGGACCGGCTGAAGACGCCGTTGCTGCGCGACCACGGCCTCGAGCCCGTCGCGTTCGAGGAGGCGTTCGCGGACATCGCGCGCCGGTCGGCCGGCAAGCGCGTCGCTTTCCTCGTCGGTGGGCGTCTGTGCGACGAGGACGCGTACGCGCTGTCGAAGCTGGCCCGAACGGCCTTCGGGACGAACGATCTCGACCACCGCAGGTACCGCTCCGGCGACATCCCGGCCGGGATCGAGGCACGGGTGGCCGCCGGGCAGGGGCTCACGTATCAGGACGTCGAGCGGGCATCGACCATCGTCGTGGTGGGCCTCGACACGGAGCAGGAGCTCCCGATCCTGCACCTGCGCATCAGGAAGGCGGTTCGGGAGCGGGGGGCGCGCGTCTTCGTGATCCATCCCCGCCGGACGCGGCTGTGGGACGTCGCCGAGCACATCCTGTGCCCGCCGGGCGGCGAGGGCGAGGTCCTCGAGCGGCTCTCGGCTGTGGCCGGGGACTACGGCGGCGAGCATCACGTGCCCTCCACGGCAGCGATCGAGGAGCGGATCATCGCGATGCTGCGACACGCGGCGGAGGGGACCGTCGTCATCGCCGGGTCGCGGCTGGCGGAGAGCCCCGGCGCCGTGGAACGCGCGGCCGACCTCGCATCGGCCGTCGGCGGCCGGTTCGCCCTCGTCTCTCGGCGCGCCGGCGACCACGGTGCCATGCGAGCGGGCCTCCATCCCGCCCTGCTGCCCGGCGGCCGCTTCGTCGGCGACGCCGCGGCACGCGCCGATCTCGAGACCGTGTGGGGCTCGGGCATCCCGAGCGAGCCCGGGCGCGACGCCCACGGCATCCTCGAGGCCGCAGCCCGTCGGGAGATCGACGTCCTCTACCTCGTCGGCGTCGACCCCCTCCGCGACCACCCCGACGCCCGCCTCGCCCTCCACGCCCTCCGGAACGTCGAGCACAAGATCGTCCAGGACATCAACGGGAGCCATCTCGCGCCCTTCGCCGACGTCATGCTCCCCGCCGCCGCATTCCTCGAACGAGACGGCCATTACACGACCTGGGAAGGGAGAGGCCAACGCCTCCGCCCCGTCCGAGCTGCCCCCGGGATCGCCCGCCCCGACTGGGAGATCCTTCAAGGCCTGTCCGTGGCCCTGGACCACGACATGGGGTTCACTTCCCTCGAAGCCGTCCACGAGGAGATGGCCGACCTCCTGGGCCCGGCGGGTTCGCGGAGCGGGGGCTCTGGAGCGAGCGGAGCTCCTCCGCGAGCGGAAGGAGCGGAGCGCCCCCCGCGCAGCGAGCCCGACGGGACCTCCCAGCGCAACCTCACCCTCTTCACGTATCCCCTCCTCGTCGACGAAGGCCGCATGCTCGAAGCCGCAGACGAGCTCAAGGCGGCGCTGCAGGACCCCGCGTTCGTTGAGATCCATCCGGAGGATGCCGAGCGCCTCGGGATCGCGGACGGCGAGCCGACGCAGCTTCGGACCGAAGCCGGTCAGGCCATCGTGCCCGCTCGGGTGACGCCGGAGATCGCGGCGGGGTCGTGCTTCGTTCCGTTCAACAATCCCGGCCTGCAGGCGAACATCCTGCTGTCGGGCCGATTCGTCACCGGGGTCGCCGTCGAGGCGGCGAACGGGGGATAGGGCGATGGATCTCGGCCAGTGGCTCCTGCTCGCCGCGCGCGTCGTCGTCGTGTTCTTCGCGCTGCTCGTGGCGATCATGCTCGTCATCTGGCTCGAGCGGAAGGTCATCGCCGACATGCAGACGCGCATCGGGCCCAACCGCGCCGGGCCGTTCGGCGTGCTCATCACGCTCGCCGACGGCATCAAGCTCTTCTTCAAGGAGGGCATCACGCCGACGGAGGCCGACCGCCCCGTCTACCTCGTGGCGCCGTTGATCTCGATGATCCCGGCGTTCCTCGCCTTCGCCGTGGTCCCGTTCGGAACGCACACCAACGTCGCGAGCAACCACGTGCCGTTCCACATCGCGGACTTGAACGTCGGCATCCTGTGGATCCTGGCCATGACGTCGCTCGCCGTGTACGGCGTGGTCCTCGCCGGCTGGTCGAGCGGCAGCTCGTATCCGCTGCTCGGCTCGGTCCGCAGCTCGGCGCAGATGATCTCCTACGAGGTCGGGATGGGCCTCGCCCTGGTCGCGGTGGTCATGTACAACGGCACGCTCTCGCTGTCGGGCATCATCGCGAAGCAGGACCACATCTGGAACGCGATCCCGCAGGCGCCGGCGTTCCTCATCTACGCCATCGCGTCGCTGGCGGAGACGAACCGGCCACCGTTCGATCTCCCCGAAGCGGAGACCGAGCTCGTCGCCGGGTATCACACGGAATACAGCGGCATCAAGTTCGCGCTGTTCTTCCTCGCCGAGTACCTCCACACCATCACCGTGTCCGCCATCGCGGTCACACTCTTCCTCGGGGGATGGCGCGGCCCGATGTTCCACGTGCTGCCGTGGCTGTGGCCGTTCGTCTGGTTCCTGCTGAAGCTCTTCATGATGCTGTTCATCTACATCTGGGTCCGAGCCACGCTGCCGCGGTTCCGCTACGACCGGTTGATGAGCTTCGGATGGAAGGTGCTGATCCCGTCGGGGCTCGCGTGGGTGCTGTTCACGGGCGTCGTGGTGGTCCTTCCCGACGCCTACGGCCGCGGCGCGTTCCTCCGCTGGTCGATCGTTGCCGTCGTGGTCATCTTCGTCGTGTCGCTGGTGTGGCCGATGGTCCGCCCCCACCGAGCGCAGGAGGAGGTCGGGTGACGCCGGAGGAGCGGATGCGGGAGGACCCCGGGCACGCGCCGTCGCGCTCCACCGCGCGGGCCATGCTGGACTGGCTGCCGGTCCGGATGCTCCGCGGTCTGGCCGTGACGTTCCGCCAGATCTTCCGCCGCAACGTCACCGAGCAGTATCCGAAGGAGATCGTGCCGCCGCCGCCTCGAGCCCACATGGGACGCCATCTCCTGAACAGGTACGACAATGGCCTGGAGAAGTGCATCGGGTGCGAGCTCTGCGCGTTCGCGTGCCCGGCCGACGCGATCTACGTCGAGGGCGCGGAGAACGATCCCGCGAACCCGGTCTCGCCCGGCGAGCGCCACGCCAAGGACTACCAGATCAACTACCTGCGCTGCATCGGCTGTGGGCTCTGCGTGGAGGCATGCCCCACGCGAGCGCTGACGCTCACGAGCTACTACGAGATGTCGTGGGAGACGCGCGAGGACGCGATCCTCACCAAGGAGCAGCTGCTCGAGCCGCCGCCGCCGCTGGGGTCGGCGGTCGCCGATCGCGAGGCCCGGCGGTGATCGCCGGCATCGCCCCCGACTGGGTGGTGTTCTGGATCTTCGCGCCGATCTCGGTTGCGTCGGCCGCGGCGATGCTGTTCCAGCGCAACGCCGTCCACTCGGCGCTGTTCCTGATCGTGAACTTCTTCACGCTGGCGGTGTTCTTCCTGATCCTCGGCTCGCCGTTCCTGTTCGTGGTGCAGATCATCGTGTACGCGGGCGCGATCATGGTGCTGTTCCTGTTCGTGATCATGCTGCTCGGCGTCGACCAGCACGAGTCCCTCGTGGAGCGGATCCGGGGGCAACGCCCGCTGGCGCTCCTGCTCGCCGGAGTACTTGTGGCGGAGGTCGTGCTGGCCGTGCGGCTGGGCGTGGGCATCTCCACGCGGGCCGCGCCGAACTTCGACGCGGTCGCCAACCGAGGCGGCAACGTGCGGGCGCTGGCCCGGGTCCTGTTCAACGGGTTCTTCTTCCCCTTCGAGGTGACCTCGGTGCTGCTGATCGTGGCGGCGGTGGCCGCCCTGGTCATGACGCGCCAGTCCGAGTCCGGTGGGCCGGTGCTCGTCCCCGGCTCATCCACGCCGGGGCGGGGACAAGCCCCGCCCCACGACGTGCCGGAGCCGGTGGCGTGAGGACGCCGATCGCGTACTTCCTGATCCTGTCGGGCGTCCTGTTCACGCTGGGGACGGTCGGCGTGCTGGTGCGGCGCAACGCGCTCGTCATCTTCATGTCCATCGAGTTGCAGTTGAACGCGGTGAACCTCTCGCTGGTGGCGTTCTCGCGCCAGGCCGGCAACCTCGACGGGCAGGTTCTGGCGTTCTTCTCGATGGTGGTGGCGGCCGCCGAGGTCGTGGTGGGGTTGGGCATCATCGTGGCGCTGTTCCGCCGGCGGCGCTCGGCGAACGTCGACGACGTCAACCTCCTGCGGTGGTGAGGCGACGGTGAGGATCGGCCACACCCCCGGTGCCTTCAACCTGATCTGGCTGGTGCCGGCGCTCCCGTTCGTGTCGTCGATGCTGATCTTCGCGTTCGGCCGGCGGGTCCGGGACAGCGGCCTGCTGGCATCCGCGGCCGTGGGGGGATCGTTCGTGGTCTCGTTGGTGCTGCTGCTCGCGCTCGTCGGACACGCGTCGGGCGACCGCACGTTCGTGCAGCACCTGTGGTCATGGATCCACGTCGGCTCGTTCTCCGCCGACCTGAACCTGCGCGCCGACCCGCTCTCGATCGTGATGGCCCTGGTGGTCACCGGCGTGGGGTGCCTGATCCACGTGTACTCGATCGGCTACATGGAGCACGATCCCAAGTACGACCGCTTCTTCGCGCAGCTCAACCTGTTCGTGTTCTTCATGCTGCTCCTGGTCCTCGCCGACAACTTCCTGCTCCTGTACGTGGGCTGGGAGGGCGTGGGGCTGTGCTCGTACCTGCTCATCGGGCACTGGCACGACCGCCCGGCCGCAGCGAACGCCGCGAAGAAGGCGTTCGTCGTCACGAGGATCGGCGACGCCGCGTTGCTGGTCGGCATCGCCTTTATCTGGACGACGTTCCACTCACTGGCCTTCTCCCGAGTACTCGAGGGGTTTCCGACGCGTGTATCGCCGTCCATCCCCCCTGAGTTGGCGGCGC
>JBHELK010000090.1:0-35053 GCA_046263085.1 Actinomycetota bacterium | reverse complement strand
ACCAGAAGCTCGTGACCAAGAAGAACCGCAAGATCCGCCGGCTGCGCGAGTTGTACCCTGAGATCAACTGCAAGATCTTCTATCAGCGCGACTACCTCTCCCTGGTCCGCAAGTACGGCCTGGAGGACATGGCGGGATAGGTCTGCATCAATGGTTCGCCCATTGCTTCTTCTTGCCGTGTCCTGCGCCTTCGTCGTGTTGGGTATCGTGGGCGCTATCTTTGCTCCTAGCTCCGATCGGATCCTTTCCGCCGGGGCTATCCTGTTCTTCGGCGCGGGAATACCTCTATCGCTTCAAAAGCTAGCGCGACACCGGGACGACCTCACTGAGGCACCCGGGGTAATCCGCTTTGGAGATGCAGCGTGGCCCGCGTTCACCTTCCGGATGGACCGCCAGTCGCGAATGCTCTTCGCTCTTGGGGCGTTTTGCTTCGGTGGGGGTTCTGTCGCCTTTGCCATCGCGTCCGGAGAGGACGATATCGTTCTTACAGTCGTGGGCGTATTGGGTGGGTTGTTGGGGTTCTCAGCACTGTCGCTCATATTGACGGGTGTAGAACAAGCGATCTCGCTCATCCACGACGGTCTCGTCCTCAGAGGCGCAGGGATCAGTGTTTTCGTGAGCTGGGATAGCTTGAAGTTGGTGGATTACCGAGTTGTATGGGGCAGGGACATGCTCGCGTTCGATTTCTCACAGGCGCAGACGACCGGCACAGGTTGGGGGAAGGGGCTTCAGGCCTTGAACCGGAAACTAACGAAGCGGGACTTCTCAATCGCTGTCGATCAACTCTCTGCGTCCCCAGGGTTCATCGAGGCGGTCATTGGACGCTATCGAACCCACCCAGAGTTCCGGTCCGAGATCGGACAAGCAACAGCCTGGACAACGGTTCTCGAGAGCCTTCAAACGGACTGAACCGCCGGTAGACTCCGGTCATGCGATTCGCCCCTCACACGGACGACGACGTCCGGGACATGCTCTCGGCCTGCGGAATGAGCTCCGTCGATGAGCTGTTCTCGCAGATCCCGGCTTCGGTGCGATTGGACGGGGTGCTCGACATCCCGTCGGGCGTGTCGGAGATGGAGCTCGTCGCCGATCTGCGGGCGCTCGCGTCCCGGAACCGGCATGCCGACGACCTCGTGTGCTTCGCGGGCGCGGGGGCCTACGACCACTACGTGCCGTCAGTGGTGTGGGCGCTAGCAGGACGCTCCGAGTTGTACACGTCGTACACGCCTTACCAGCCTGAGCTCTCCCAGGGCGTGCTGCAGTCCCTGTTCGAGTATCAGTCGATGGTGTGCGAGCTGACGGCGCTCGAGGTGTCGAACGCGTCGCTGTACGACGGGCCCACGGCGCTGGTGGAGGCGGTGAACATGGCCCGGGCCGCGACGAAGCGCCACCGGGTCCTCGTGTCGGGTGCGGTCGATCCCCGGTACGTGGAGGTGCTGCGCACCTACGGCGGGGGAGCGGGGTACGAGCCCGAGGTCTGGCCGGTCGACGGCGGCTGGGGTGGATCGCCGGAGCTCGGCGGCGACGTCGCCTGCGTCGTGGTGCAGCACCCGAACTTCTACGGCGGCCTCGAACCCTGCCGCGAGTTCTTCGCCGCTGCCCGGGAGGCTGGCGCTCGTGCCGTCCAGGTGTTCGACCCGCTCTCGCTTGGCGTGCTCGCTCCGCCGGGGGACCTCGGCGCCGACATCGCCGTCGCGGAGGGGCAGCCCCTCGGCAACCACCTCAACTTCGGCGGGCCGTACCTCGGCGTCATCGCCGCGCGGATGCAGGACGTGCGGCGGATGCCGGGGCGAATCGTGGGCGAGACGCTCGACGTCGACGGGCGGACCGGCTACGTGCTCACGCTGCAGGCCCGCGAGCAACACATCCGCCGTGAGAAGGCCACGTCGAACATCTGCACCAACCAGACCCTCATGGCCGTCGCGGCGTCCGTGTACCTGGCGTGGCTCGGGCCGGGCGGTCTCGAGGAGCTCGGTCGGCTCTGTGCTCGGAACGCGCGTGCGTTGGCCGACGCGCTCACGGCGATCGACGGCGTCGAGCTGCTCCACCCGAACGTGCCGTTCTTCAAGGAGTTCGCCGTCCGCCTGCCGATGCCCGCATTGGAGGTTCGGGACCGGTTGATCGAGCGGGGCTACCTCGCGGGCGTCCCGCTTCCTGAGGTCGATGGCCACGCATTGCTCGTCGCGGCCACCGAGCGCCGTACGGCAGGGGAGATCGATGGGTTCGCGAGTGCGCTCCGAGAGGCGGTGTCGAAGTGACGGGCGCGCCGGTGCGCCGCGATGGCCCGCCGGGGGAGGGAACGCTGTGGGAGCTCTCCCGCCCGGGTCGGCGGGCGTGGAGCTGGCCGAAGACCGAGGACGGGGACGGGACCGACGTCCCGGAGGAGTTTCGTCGGACGGATCCCCCGGCTCTGCCGGAAGTGGCCGAGCGGGACCTCGTGCGGCATTACACGCGTCTGTCGCAGATCAACTACGGCGTCGACACGGGGTTCTATCCACTCGGATCCTGCTCCATGAAATACAACCCGAAGGTCGCGGAGACGGCGGCGGCCATCCCGGGGTTCCAGCGGCTGCACCCTCACCAGCCCGAGCACACGGTGCAGGGTGCGCTCGAGCTCATGCTGCGTCTGGAAGAGGCCCTGTGCGAGCTCACGGGGATGGCCCGGTGCACGTTCCAGCCTCCGGCCGGGGCCTCCGGCGAGCTCACCGGGCTCCTCATCATGCGGGCCTTCCACACGAAGAACGGCGACGCTCGCCGGAAGATCGTGATCCCGGACTCCGCGCACGGCACCAATCCGGCGTCGGTGACGCTCTCGGGCTACGAGACGCTGCAGGTGCCGTCCGACGCGAGAGGGCTCGTGGACCTCTCGGCGCTGGAGAAGCTCGTGGACGAGGACGTCGCCGGGCTAATGCTGACGAACCCGAACACGCTGGGGTTGTTCGAGGAGGAGATCCAGGGCATCGCCCGGGCCATCCACGAGGTCGGGGGGCTCCTTTACTACGACGGCGCGAACCTCAACGCCATCATGGGCAAGGTCCGCCCCGGTGACATGGGCTTCGACATCGTCCACATCAACACGCACAAGACCTTCGCCACGCCCCACGGTGGGGGAGGCCCGGGCGCCGGCCCGGTGGCGGTGGGCGAGCGGCTGGTGCCCTTCCTGCCGGCCCCGATGGTGGAGCGCCACGATGACGGCACGTTCGGCTTCGATCACGACCGGCCGGACTCGATCGGGCGCGTGCACGGGTTCTTCGGCAACTTCGGGGTGTTGGTGCGGGCATACGCGTACGTGTTCATCCATGGCGGAAATGGGCTGGAACGCGTTGCAGAGCGGGCCGTGCTGAACGCCAACTATCTGGCGGAGAAGGTGAAGGGCGCCTACCCGCTGGCCTTCACCGGACGCCCGATGCACGAGTTCGTCTCGACCGCGAAGCCGCTCCGAAAGCACGGGGTGCGGGCCATGGATGTCGCCAAGCGCGTGATCGACCTCGGATTCCACCCGTCCACGGTGTACTTCCCGCTGGTGGTGGAGGAAGCGATGATGGTCGAGCCCACCGAGACAGAATCTCGCGAGGTCCTCGATTCGTTCGCGGAGGCCCTCCTGCAAGCTGCCCGGGAGGCGGAGTCGAACCCGGAGCTGCTGCACGAAGCGCCGGTGACCGCGCCGGTGCGGCGATTGGACGAAGCGAGAGCCGCCCGCCAGCTCAAGCTCCGCTGGTAGTCGGGAGCGCTCCCCCCACGGGGGAGTGGCCTATCGGAGCAGCATGAACACGATCAGCGCGATCGCCGCCCCGCTCAGGGCGAACCAGACGAGGCGCCACACGATCCGCTCTCGCGTGGAGATCGGCGCGTCGCGGTGCCGCTGTCCCCGGGCCCTGAACGGGCCGAACGCCCAGTCTCGCCGCGATTCATCGGGGAGTGCCACGACGCCAGTGTGATCCTCGTGCTCGATGGTCGTCCACGTCGAGGCTTTGTGCGAAGTCAACTTGTCATAATGTCGGTTATCGGGGATCACCGTAAGACCGAGAAGAGAGGGTCAGGAGACCGGCGTCTCGTTGGGATCGTCGCGTTGGGCGTCTCGAGGGCGGCGGAGGCGGTCTCGCAGGCCCCACACGGTGACCAGCCACAGCGCCTCCACGATGATGCGCCGAGAGATCTTCGAGTGGCCGTGCTCACGCTCGCGAAACGTGATCGGGGCCTCGCCCACGGCGTAGCCGTCCAGCCACGCTCGGTACGCCAGCTCGATCTGGAACCCGTACCCGCCGGCTCGGACCGGGCGCCGGAGCAACGCCTGGAGGAGCTCTCGCCGGTACACCCTGAACCCGCTGGTGGCGTCGGCCACCGGCAGTCCGAGCACCAGGCGGGCGTACACGTTGCCGCCCCTCGACAGGGCCCGCCGGATGAACCCCCAATCCGTCACGCTGCCGCCGGGCACGTACCGGCTGCCGACCACCAGATCGCAGCCCCCGGCCGCCTCGAGGAGCGAGGGGAGCTCCTCCGGCTGGTGGGACAGGTCGGCGTCCATCTCCACCACGAGGTCGTAGTCCCGTTCGAGGGCCAGTCGGAACCCCGCGAGGTAGGCGCCGGCCAGTCCGTCCTTGCGGTCCCGTTCCAGCAGGGTCACCCGGGACTCGTCCTCCGCGATGTCCCTCACCACACCCGCGGTGCCATCCGGCGAGGAGTCGTCCACCACGAGGATGTCCACACCCGGCGCCGCGCTGAGAACCCGTGAGATCACCGCGCCGATCGTGGCGCGCTCCTCGTACGTCGGCAGGATGACGAGGGTCCGGGCATCCGCAGGGACGGGGTCGGCTTTCGCGGTCCCCCGCCGGCGGCGCCGGGCGAACACCAGCAGACCGGAGAGGGCGAGCGACGCCCACGGGAACCAGTCCCCCCACCTCGTGTAGATCGTCTTCGCCTTCGACAGCCGGATCGCCCGCCGGTCGATGGTCCGCTGGTACAACCCCGTCGTCTGGTGGACCCGGCCGTGCGGATCCACGAACGCGCTGATGCCCGAGACGGCGGCATGAACGACCCACCGCCCGTTCTCGACTGCCCGCAGCTGGCTCATCGCGAGGTGCTGACGCGACGCCGCGGTCCTGCCGTAGGAGGCGTTGTTCGTGGACACCACGAGGAACCGCGCGCCGCGATCGATCAGCCGACGGTCGAGCGAAGGGAACGAGTTCTCGAAGCAGATCACGTTGGCGAAGGGGATCCCGCGCAGATACAGGAGGTTGATCCTGGTGCCCGGCGTGAGGTCCACGGGGATCTGCTGCAGCGCCGAGATGAACGACAGGTGCCGCCGCCACGGCACGAACTCTCCGAACGGCACGAGGTGGACCTTCGTGTACCGGCCGACGACCGTGCCCTCGCCGTCATACAGGAGGCTCTGGTTGCGCTGCCGCCCGCCGATGGGGCCGGTGATCGCGCCGACGAGGGTCGGGGCGCCGACTTGGCGGACCGCCGTTGTCACGAGTCGTCGCAGCGAGGGGTAGATCGTGGGATCGGCGTCGACGGCGTCCTCCGGCCACACCGCCAGGTCGGGCGGATCGTCACGCATCTGCACGTGCAGCGTGGCGTGCTTCGTGGCGATGAGGCCGATGCGCAGACTGTCCTGCAGCCGGGCCTCGACGTCGTTGCCTTGGACGATCGCGACGTCGAGCCAGCGCCCGTCGGGGGCATGGATCGGGGTGAGCGCCGGGAGCATCACTGCTCCGAGGGACGCGGCGAGAAACCCGGCGGCTGCCACCCGGCGAAGGCGGATCCGCTCCACCGCGAGCAGGACGAAGCCGTTCACGAGGGCGACGACGAAGCTCACCCCCCACACCCCGGTGATCGACGCCAGCGGCAGCAGGAACCCGTCGGATGTCTGGGAGTAGCCCAGGCCGCCCCAGGTGAAGCCCCCCAGGGGCCACATGCTCCGCAGGTACTCCACGCCGGCCCACAGGGCGGCCAGGCCGATCGTGGAGCGGATGGGATGCTCGTCGCGCCACAGCAGCGACCCGACGAGGCCGAACAGCGCCGGGTACGCCGCCGAGACGATCGAGAGCGCGCCCCATCCGAGCCCGGAGAGCTGGATCACCCAGTACAGCAGGGACGTGAAGTACGCGAGCCCGAACACCAAGCCGAGGATCGCCGCACGCCGGGGCCTCGACCCGCGCACGAGCCACACCAGCGGCACGAGGGCCAGGAACGCGATCGGGCCGAAGGCGAGCGGCGGTTGGGAGAGCGACAACAGGAGCCCGGAACACGCGGAGACGATGAGAGCTGCGGGCAGGGGCACCCGGGACGGGTGGGGCAGGCTCAGGCGCAGTCCCGACAGAGCATCCGGCTGCGATCCTTCAGCTGGCTGCGGTGCTTCACGAGGTGGCACTTCTTGCACACGAACTCGGTGGGCTGTGGGGGGACCACCTTGACGGCGAGGGGCTCGAGGCGCTCGTCGCGCTCAACCGGAAGGGCGGAATCGTCCTCTTCCTCCTCCTCCCCCGGCTTCTGGTCCTCCTTCTTCGCGATGAGCTCATCGAGGCTCGACTCGACGTCCACCTCGCCGTCGGGTGCTGCGGCGGCGGGCGCGGCGGGCGCGTCCTCGTCGTCCTCGGTGTCGTCGTCCTCGAGGTCCTCGAAATCCTCGGTTTCCTCGACGTCTTCGTCCTTCATCCCTGCCCAGCCCCTTTCAGGAATCGGGGATTGTACCGCCGCGCAACCCCTGTTACCCGGCTGCGGGGGGAGCAACACCGGGCGCGTCGAAAGCATTCCCGTCGGGTGGACGAAGTGCGGGAGGGAGGAAAAGAAAGAGGACCCAAGCGACCTTTGGGGCCGCAGCGCCGGGGCGCCGCGTTCTCTACTCAGCCACTTGGGTCCACCGTCCCGCCGGTTCCCCGGCAGGGCTCGCACATGCTAGGCGCGGGTCAAGGAGGTGTCAATAGTGACAACGTTCAGCTCGCGAACACCTCGCGGCCGAGCGACACGGTGAGTACCGGACGCAGCTCGTCCGACGAATCGACGACCATCGGATCGTCGTCGTAGGCCGCGAAGTCCGCCTGCGCGCCGGGAACGAGTCGTCCCTTCTTGTCGTCGAGATGCGCGAGTCGCGCGCTCCCCCACGTGAAGACGCGCACCGCCTCGTCGCGCGTGAATCGCTGCGCGTCGTCGTGATGCTGCTCGAGCGCGCGGATGCCGGCCCATGCGTCGAGCGCGGTGATCGGCGCGTCGGAACCGCCCCCGATCTCGATTCCCCGCGAGAGATAGGTGCGGAACGGGTTCATGGTCGCGGCGCGCTTCTCCCCCACCCGCTGCTCGTAGAGCTCCCCGGGATGGCCCCACGCCGCGTCGAACGCCGGCTGCACCGAGACGGCCAGACCGAGCATGGCGGTGCGCTCGACGACGTCGTCCGAGGGCATCTCGAAGTGCTCCAGACGGTGCCGCCGGGCCCGGAAATGCCGCCGCTCCCGGGAGTCCAGGGATCCGTACACGCGCTCCCAGCAGGCCACGGCCTGTTCGATGGCCGCGTCGCCGATGACGTGCAGCCCGACCTGGAGCCCGGCCAGGTGGGCGTTGTGCAGGAACTCCGAGAGGTCGTCGTTCTCGAGGTACGCGACACCGGAACCCTCGCCGTCGTCGTAGGGCGCCGAGAGGTGGGCCGTGCGCGCGCCGATGGAGCCGTCGAGCGACAGGTCGCCGCCGATACGAGCCAGCCCGAGGTCCATCACGAGCGGGATGTCGGTCGTGGCCACGTACGGCACCACGTCGACCGGGAGCCGCTCGCGCTGCCGGAGCAGGACCTCCACGTCGCGCATCCCCCGCAGCGCGGGGATGGCCATCTCGTGCACGCACGTGATGCCCCGCGAGGCGGCGATGCCGGCGGCGTGCAGCTGGAACCCCTCGATGTCGTGATCGGCGAGGCTCTCGTGGAACCATCGCTGGACCTCCACGTTCGCCTGGCGGCGCAGAACGCCGGTGGGGCCGCCGTCCTCGCCCCGCTCCACGCCGTCGTAGTCGAGCGCCCCGGAATCCGAGAGAGCACGGGTGTTGGCCAGACAGATGTGGCCGTCGGTGCGCACCGCGACCAGGGGTCGCTGGGTGACCCGATCCAGCTCCTCGAGCGAGGGCAGCTCGGGCCGGTCCCACTTGGTCTCGTCCCAGCCGTGCGTGAGCAGCGTGCTCTCCCCCTCCTCCCCCGCTTCGGTGAGCACGCGCACGAGCTCCGGCGCTGAGCGCACCGCGGTGAGATCAGGGCCGGCCTCGTGGATGCCGGTGCCGGTCAGGTGCACGTGCGAGTCGATGAACCCCGGCACGATCGTGGCCCCCGGGAGGTCCACGACTCGATCGGCGGCCGGCGGGTCGCCGGAACCCACTCGTTGCACGTGCCGGCCATCCGCGAGCAGCCACTCCCCCTGCGCCGGATGGAACAGCGTGTGCACGCGAGTGGCGCGGTAGAGGGTCCTCATGGGAGCCGCCGATCATAGCGCGGCTCATCGGCCCCCCATCGCCCCGGTGAGGCCGGACGCGTGCGTCTCCGCGTCGAGCGCGAGGGCGTCGGCGCTGTCGATGACCATAGTCTTCTCCTCGTTGAGCTCGAGGCCGGCGCGACCGAGCGATCGGCGGAGCGCCGCCAGGGTGCGTTCCGCGTGCCGCCCGCTGCGGGCACCGGCCCAGACGTCGTCGACCCAGCGGACGTGCGGGCACCCCTGGGCGGCGAGCGTGCCGTCCATGACGAGCAACGCGGCGTTCGCGAGGACGGCCGATGCCTCCGGCCCGACCGGAAGCCCGCGGACGCCGTCGTCGCCGATCGCGTCGAGCAGCCGCCGGAGACGCCGCACGATCTCGAGGTGTGCGCCGAGCCGGAGCAGGCTGCGTTCGACGACCGCCGGCGCGATGCTCGGGTAACAGTCGCGGACGTCGGCCTTGACCAGGACCGGCCACTGCCGGCGCAGATCGCGACGGGCTGCAGCGAACGATCGCCACGGGCCCCGCCACGAACGGAGCTCGAGGTCCGATGACGGCGCCACCCGGTTCCCGAACACGTTCGGGCCGAGGGCCCGTTCGACTTCCGCCGCGGCCGACGCCACGAGCCGCCGGTACGCGGCGTCGGTCGCCGGCTGCAACCGTGCGAGCACGCGATCGCCGCCACCCGACCTCGGGACCACCACGAAGCCCCCGACGGGGCCCGACGTCGTTGCCTCACAGGACCGGGGAACCACGACCCTCCTCGACGAGCCGGAGGGAGGCGCGGTCGCGAAGCCGACGCTACCGGCGGGACACGCCGTGGACAATCGCCCGACCGGCCGGTTCTCGCGTCGGGCGAGACCGGCCCCAGCGATGCAAGCGGCCTATGATTCGGTCGTGCTCGACCGACGAGATCTCGACATCCTGGGGGTCCTCCAGCGCGACGCCCGGGCCACCTACGCCGACGTCGGCAAGCGGGTTGGCCTCTCGGCATCCTCCGTCCACCAGCGCGTGCGCAAGCTCGAGCAGGCCGGCGTGATCCGGGCCTACCGGGCCGCCGTCGACCCCGACGCCCTCGGACTCTCCGTGACGGCGCTCGTGTCGGCGATGCCGCTCGATCCGACGCAGCCGGACGACCTCCCGGAGCGGGTCGAGGAGCTGCCCGAGGTCGAGGCCTGCTACAGCGTGGCCGGGGAAGCCAACTACGTGCTCAAGGTGCGCACCCGGACCACCGAGCACCTCGAGGACCTCCTGAGGACCATCCGGGAGAAGGGCAACGTGCAGACCCGTACCACGATCGTGTTGTCGATCCCCTTCGAGGACCGCCCGGCCGCCCCCTGACCCCACGGCGGTAACCGGAGCCCGCTCCCCGCCTTGCGCCCTAAGCCCCCGCCAGCTTCCGCCCGATGATCATGCGCTGGATCTGATTCGTCCCCTCCACGATCTGCATGGCCTTGGCCTCGCGCATGTAGCGCTCGACGGTGTACTCGGCCATGTAGCCGTAGCCTCCGTGGAGCTGCACGGCGTCGGTCGTGACCCGCATCGCTGTGTCGGACGCGAACACCTTCGACATCGACGCACCGAGCGAGAACGGTTCCCCTGCGTCGCGGGCCCGGGCGGCCTCACGGTAGAGGCGGCGCGATGCCTCGATCTGCGTGGCCATGTCGGCCAGCATGAACTGCACGGCCTCGAACTCGACGACCGGCCGCCCGAACTGCTTGCGCTCCTTCGTGAACGCGATCGATGCGTCGAGGGCAGCCTGGGCCAGGCCGGTGGAACAGGCGGCGATGCCGAGGCGGCCGCCGTCGAGTGCGGCGAGCGCGACCTTGAAGCCGATCCCCTCCTCCCCCACCAGGTTCTCCGGCGGGACCGCGCAGCCGTCGAACAGCAGCTCGCGCATCGGCGAGGACTGCCATCCCATCTTGTGCTCGAGCTTGCCGAACTCGAAGCCGTCCCACCCCTTCTCCACCACGAACGCGGAGATCCCGGCCGGGCCCTCGCCGCCGGTCCGGGCCATCACGAGGTAGCACTCCGCCTCCCCGGCCTGCGAGATGAACCTCTTCGAGCCGGTGAGGCGGTAGGCGCCCCCGTCGCGTTCCGCCCGCGTCTTGAGCGAGGCGGCGTCCGAGCCACTCGAGGCCTCCGACAGCGCGTAGGCGCCCACCCACTCGCCCGAGAAGAGCCGGGGGAGGTACCGCTGCTTGAGGTCCTCGGAGCCGAAGTGCTCGATGCCGAAGGCGCACAGGTGATGGACGGACATCGCGATCGCGAGCGAGACGTACACGCGGGCCAGCTCCTCGAGGACGGCGACGTAGGCCAGGAACGACTGCCCGCCGCCCCCGTAGCGCTCGTCGTACGGGATGCCGGCGAGGCCCATGTCACCGAGCTCGCCGAAGAGGGTCCGGGGGAACTGCTCCTTCTCCTCGTGGCTCTCGACCAGTGGGGCGGCTCGCTCCCCGGCCCACTTCCGGACCAGGCCGACGAGGTCGGCCTCGTCGGCGGAGAGACCGCGATCGGCGTCCATCACCGGCGAGGGTAGCAGCCCCTCGACCCCTGCCTACCGGGCGCGGTGCACGGCCAGGGCAGCCCTGGCGGCAGCGACGGCGAGGAGGATCCCGGCCCACACGAGGCCGAGGGGGCGCCAGATCCATCCGGCGAGCAGGATCACCGAAGGGACCAGGATGCCGAGGCCGAGTGCCACGAGCAGGAATGCCTGGAGGCGGTGGTCGCGCCGCCACGCCCCCCCGTGGAGCCCTCGGCGCATCTCGGTCAGGCGCATCCGGTCGCTGAAGGACAGGGAGAACCCGCTGCCCGACGAGGAGGCCCTTCCCAGCCGCCGCCACCGCAGCCTTGCGTCCCACGCCACGCCGACCACGACCAGCACGGCTCCGATGGAGGCGACGGTCCCGAGCACGGCCACCATGCCCGGGGACGATACCCGCGGAAGAGTCCCGCCCGGGCCGCCGTATGCTTGCGACGATGCGTCTGTACGACTCCCTCAGCCGCCAGGTCCAGGAGGTCAAGCCCGTCGATGGGCGGACCGTGAAGATCTACTCCTGCGGCCCGACCGTCTACCGGTACATCCACGTCGGGAACTTCCGGTCCTTCATGCTCGGGGACCTCATCCGCCGGGCCCTGAAGTTCGAGGGCCAGGACGCCACGCTGGTCATGAACATCACCGACGTCGGGCACATGACCGACGACGTCTCCGACGCGGGCCGCGACAAGATGGAGCTCGCCGAGGAGGAGCAGGGTCTCACGGCGCAGGAGATCGCGAAGAAGTACACCGACGCGTTCCTCGAGGACGGCGACAAGGTCGGCATCGGACGGGCAGACGTCTACCCGCACGCCACCCAGCACATCCCCGAGATGATCCAGATCATCGAGGGGCTCATCGAGACGGGCCACGCGTACGAGGTGAACGACACCGTCTACTACGACGTCACGTCGTTCCCCGGCTACGGCAAGCTCAGCGGCAACACGCTCGATCAGCTCCAGGCCGGCCATCGCCAGGAGATCGAGGTCGACCCGGACAAGCGCAACCCCGCGGACTTCGCGCTGTGGAAGAAGGCCGGCGAGTTCCGGGCCTTGAAGTGGGACAGCCCGTGGGGCTCGGGGTTCCCGGGATGGCACATCGAGTGCTCGGCGATGTCGATGAAGCATCTCGGCGACCGCTTCGATATCCATACCGGGGGCAACGACAACAAGTTCCCGCACCACGAGGACGAGATCGCACAGTCCGAGGGCTACACGGGCCATCCCGTCGTCTCGCTCTGGGTGCACGGTGGGTTCCTGCGGCTCACCGGCAAGAAGATCTCGAAGTCGGAGAAGAACGTGGTCCTCGTTCCGGAGCTGGAGGAACGAGGCATCGATCCGCTCGCCTTCCGGCTCCTGTGCTTCGGCACGCGCTACCGCAGCGAGATGGACTTCTCGTGGGAGGCTCTGGAGGGCGCGAACGCCAGGCTCCGGCACCTCCGCCAGCGCGTGGCGGACTGGACCGGCGCCGGTGAAAGCAGCGAGACCGAGGGCCGCGACGCGGGCGACGCGACGGGCGACGATCTCGACCGGGCGTTCCGGGACGCCGTCGCCGACGACCTCGACATGCCTCGGGCCCTGGTCGTGCTGAGCGATCTCGAGCGCTCGGCCATCTCCGAGTCCTCCAAGCACCGGCTCCTCGGCGAATGGGACGCCGTGCTCGGCCTCGACCTCCCCCGGCTGGCTCGAGAGGGGTTCGACATCCCGGCCGAGGTGCAGCAGCTCGTCGAGGAACGCGACGCAGCGCGGCACGGCAAGGACTTCGCGGCCTCGGACCAGATCCGCGACCGGCTCACCGGGATGGGCTGGGAGGTCATGGACACCGCGGAGGGAACGAGGGTCCGCCCTCGCGGTTGAGCGCTCAGTCGGGCCTGAGGCCCGGCCGTCGCCTCAGTGGACCTTCGAGCAGTCGCGCTGCTTGAGAGTCAGCCTGGGGAGCGGGGCCTGGGTGAAGTCGAACGCGGTCAGCATGTCGTTGCCCGACGCGGTGTCCTGGCCGCTCGGGGCGCGCTGGTTCGGCAGCTTGGGCAGACCGAACAGCGTCTCGATGAGGTTCAGCACGGAGTCGAACGACAGCTGCTCATGGTTGATCCCGCGCTTGGCCCACGGTGAGATGACGATCGCCGGAACCCGCGGCCCGAATCCGTACAGGTCCGGGTGCGGCGGGGCCACGTGGTCGTAGAAGCCGCCGAAGTCGTCCCAGGTGAGCACCACGGCGGTGGAGCTCCACGCGGGGCTCTTCATGAGTGCGTTCAGCATCTGGACGGTCCAGTTCTCCCCGCGGCAGATGCTTCCCGGCGGGTGATCGGAGCGCTGCAGCTGGGGCGTGAGCCACGAGACGGCCGGGAGCCGGTCGCGGGCGGCGTCCTTCATGAACCGTTCCGGGGGCAGGATGCGGCGGCGGATCTTGGGATCGCGCCAGTCGTGCTGCACCTGCGCCAGCGGTCGCACCCACTGGTTCTTGCCCTCGTACTTGCGCCACGTGACATTGGCCGCGAGCAGCTCGTCGGGCAGGGTCGTGAAGTCGTTGTTCGTGATGCAGGGCCACCGCTGGATCCAGAACGCGGGGACCTGGGGGGCCGTCTTCCTGCTCTCCTCGAGGTCGTACGCCTGCTGCTGCTGGTCCGCCGAGAGGTTCTTCTTGAAGGACCACTCGAGCTCGCTCCGGTCGTCGCAGTACTCGCGCGGCACGCCGTTCTTGCCCCACTGCCGGGGCCCCGTCTCGTGGTTCACGAACCCGTCGCTGTCGCCGGCGATCGACCACAGGTGCTCGGGGCCCGTGGGTCCGTAGACGGAGCTGAAGAACTGATCGGCGAGCTGGTAGTGGCTGGCGTAGGACCAGTACGCGGGGATCTGCTCCCGGTGGTACTGCACGTAGCCCTCGAGGTGCGTGCCCCCCCACAGCTCGTTGAAGCAATCCATCTGCCCGCCGTTGATGGCTTTCACGGCCCCCAGGAAGTCGTGCTCGACGTCCTTGGCCTTGTCGGCGGCGCGCTTCAGCGGAACCGTCTTCGCCTGGTTGCACAGCTTTCCGGACCTCGCGCCGTCGGCGCCGGGGAAGAGGCCGAACAGGTGGTCGAAGGTCCGGTTCTCCTTGATCAGGAAGACGATGTGCTTGATGTTGTCCTGGGCGAGTTGGAGCTGCGTAGCCTGCATGGGCCTCGTGCGGGACGGTCCGGCCTCCGCCTGCAGGCTCTTTCCGACGAGCGCGGCCACCACGGCCAGGAGCGCGAGGACGGCGACCGGAACGCGACCGCGAAGCGCCGCCGGGCGGATCCGGGCAGTCTGACGAGAGGCCGAAGGTGGCATTCCCGGCAGGCTACGGGGTCGCGGCGCGAAACGGCAACACCTCCCACGAGGGCCCCTAGCCCGAGGGAGCAGCCGCCTCGAGCACGGCCTCGACCCCGCCGGACCCCTCGTGCTTCGGGAGTCCCGAGATGGCCGGAAGGGTGACCCCGGCGTCCCGATAGTCGCCGATCTTGCGCTGCACGGCTTCCGCGCTCCCGACGCCCGCGAAGTCCTCGACGAATTGGTCCGGCAGCGCCCGCATCGCTCCCGGCAGGTCGCCTGCCGCGAGCCGGTCGTCGAATGCACGGAGCACGCCGGGGTGCACCTGCTCGACCTCCTTGCGATAGAAGGGGAGCTGCAGGTAGGGCACGGCGGCGGTGCGGAACGCGTCCCGGCCGGCGTCGGGGTCGTCGGTGACGCTGCACGGCACGGCAGCGACGATGTCGAACTCCTCGACCGGCCGTCCGTGGTCCGCGAGCGCCTTCTCGAGCGCGGGCCGGATGGTCGACGCGATGTGCCTCGGGCTGCACATCCACAGCACGACCCCATCGGCCAGCTCCGCCGCCGCTTCGAGCATCCGCGGGCCCATGGCCGCCCAGTAGATCCTGAGGGCGGGCCGGGCCCGGTAGCCGAGGAACCCGAACCGCGCGGTGTGGTGGCGACCCTCGACGCTCGCACCTCCCTGGGTGAAGAGCTGGCGAAGGATGGTGGTGTACTCCCGCATGCGACCCACGGGATCGTCCAGGGTGAGGCCGTACCACCCCTCGATCGTGATCTTGTGACTGGTGCCGATGCCGAGGGAGAGACGGCCGCCCGTGACCTCGTCGAGTGTGGCGGCCTCCTGCGCCATCAACGCCGGGTGACGCAGGAAGATCGGTGTGACCGCGGTGCCGAATCCGATGCGTTCGGTGCCGTGGGCGAGATGGTTGATGACCTGCAATGGCTCGCGGCTCGCGATGTGGGTCAGCCACGCGCTCTCGAAGCCGAGCGACTCGGCCAGTTGCGCGCGCTCGAGGGCCTGGTCGAGCGAGCGCCCCGGCTCCAGGAAGCAGGCGGTTCGCATCGAGCGCCATGCTAGCCGGGCGGGCCGGCGCTCGGGTGTCCTCCGCTAGGCTGCGGGCGTGTCCGGCGATGGTCGCTCAACGAGGCCATCTCATCTGCGACGCCGTCGCTCCGTCGATGTCGTGATCGCTTCCATCGCGACCGTTCTCGTCGTGGGCGGTACCGCGGCGGTGGTGGCGGCCCGGGACACGGAGGATCCGGGGCGGACCCTGCTGCGGTATTACGACACCGTGACCGGTGGCGACTGCGACGCCGCGCTTCGGTTCCTGACCTCGTCGCTCCGCGAACGAACGGAGGAGAAGAACTTCTGCGTGGGGATCCACGGCCGGCCCGTCCCGCCGGACGTGCGCATCCGGTCGGTGCGGGGCCTCGGGGAGTGGCCTCGTCGTTTCGCCGTGGTCGTCGCGCTCGAGGAGGGGTCGGGGGCCGCTCCGCACCCGCTCCGGTGGAAGCTGGTCCGGGAGGACGGGTCGTGGCGCATCGCGCGCTTCCCGGGATGGACGAACGCCGGATGTCCGTGCCCCGGCGTGTAGGCGGGACCCCCAACTAGATGCTGGGCAGCCCCAGGGTCTTCGCCACGTTCGTCCGCAGGATCTCGCTGGTGCCCTCGTAGAGCCGCATGGCCCTGACGTCCCGGTACCAGGACTCGATGCCGAGCTCCGTCATGAACCCGTTGCCGCCGTGGACCTGGATGGCGCGGTCGGCGACGCGGCCGACCATCTCCGTTGCCACGAGCTTGGCCAATGCGGCCTCGCGGCGACCGTCGGCGCCGTTGTCGATGTCGTCCGCGAGCTTGTAGACGAGCAGTCGAGCTTGCTCCAGCTCGGCGTAGGAGTCCACGAGCATCCCCTGGACGAACTGGTTCGCGCCGATGGGCCGCTCGAACGCGACGCGGTCGTTCGCGTACGCCAGGGAGCCGTCGAGCAGATGCTGGGCGTGCCCGAGGGCGGTGGCCGCGATCTGCAACCGGGCGCCGTTGATCCCCTTCACCGCGGAGTAGAACCCCTTCCCCACCTCGCCGAGGATGTTTTCGGTGGGAACCTCGCAGTCCGACAGTGTGATCTCCACCGGGTTCTGGAAGGGAGACATCGTCCGCTGGATGCGCGTCACCTCGTAGCCGGGCGTGTCCCGGTCGACGAAGAACGCCGTGATGCCGCCGCGGGCCCGGAGGTCCGGATCGGTCACCGCGAACACCAGCGCGAAGTCGGCGGTGTCACCGCCCGTGATGAAATGTTTGCGCCCGGAGACGATCCACGAGCCGTTGGTCTTGATGGCCTTCGTCTGGATCCTCGTGGCGTCGGATCCCGCTCCGGGCTCCGTGAGGGCGAAGCACGTCGCCTTCTCCCCCCGCATGAGGGGGTCCAGGTAGCGCGCTTTCTGGTCCGGCGTGCAGTCGAGGTAGATCGGGGTGGGCCCGGTGACCACCGGGAAGACCGCCTCGCCGCCGGTGAGGATCAGACCGGATCTCGCGGCCTCCTCGTGCAGCAGCACCTGGCCCAGATAGCTGAGCCCTCCCCCACCGACGTCCTCCGGCATGTGCAGACCCCAGAACCCCAGCTCGGTGGAGCGTTTGCGGAGTTTCAGCGCCTCCTGCTTGGCCTCCTCGAACGTGCCGGTTTCCTGGATCTCCTCACGGTGCGCCTCCTCGATCGGGCGGATCTCACGCTCGATGAAGTCGCGCACGGTGCTCCGGAGCTCGAGGAGCTCCTCGGGGATGTTCAGCAGGGCCACGTGATCGTCCTCCTCGCGAAGGTCGGGGCTGTCTGTCCAAACCTACTGATGCGTAGGTTACCGGCCGGGAGTGTACCCGGGTGGCCGGGCCCGTATCCCGGGAGCCGGATGGCTTCAGGCCACGGTCACGAGGTCGCGGCTCGCTCGGTTCAGGCGGTTGGCTCCGTCCTGCGTCACCGCGACGATGTCCTCGATCCGCACGCCGAACCGGCCCTCGAGGTAGATCCCCGGCTCGATCGAGAAGCACATCCCGACTTCCAGCGGCTGGTCGTTGTGGGATGCGATCCAGGGCGGCTCGTGCTCCTCGAGCCCGATGCCGTGGCCGGTGCGGTGGATGAATCGCTCGCCGTATCCTGCCGACTCGATCACCGAGCGCGCCGCGGCGTCGACGTCGCGCGCGGACACACCCGGACGGATGGCGCGGAACGCCGCCTCCTGCGCCTCGCGCACCACGTCGTAGACCTCGGTGAACCCCTCGGGCGACTCGCCGACGCACACCGTGCGTGAGATGTCGGAGCAGTAGCCGCCCACGCGGCCGCCGAAGTCGAGGACGACCGGGTCGCCCGCGCGCACCGACCGACCGCCGGGTTCGTGGTGGGGCGAGGCGCCGTTCGGGCCCGACCCCACGATCGTGAACGCCACGCTCTCGTGGCCGTTCTCCCGGAGCAGGCTGCTGAGGAGCACCGCGACCTCCTCCTCCCGCAGGCCCTCGAGCTGCGACTCCACCAGATGCCGGAAGGCCTCGTCGGCGCCACGGCCGGCCCGCGACAACAGCTCCAGCTCCTCGTCGTCCTTGACCGCGCGCAGGCGGGACAGGATGGGGGACGCCGGCACGAATCGCGCATCGGGGCGGATCCGTTGTGCGCCGAGGAGATGCACCGCCCACATCCGATCGCTGGTACCGAACACGCCGTCGTCCGGCAGGAATCCGCTCAGTGCCTGGTAAGGGTCCTGGCCGTCCGACCAGAACTCGATGTCGATCCGCTTCCCCACCGGTGACTCGACTGCTCGCGGCCGCTCCAGCTCCGGAACGAGCAGCACGGGATCACGGTCGGCTCGCACCACGAGACAGGTGAGACGCTCGAGGGGCGGTGGATCATACCCGGCCAGATAGACCATGTCGGCCGACGGGGCCACGAGGAGCGCGGCGGCGCCGGCGGCCTCCGCTTCCTTGGCCGCCCGTCCGATCCGATCGAGGTGTCGATCCGGCACGGCCCAGATGATACGGGTCCGGCCTCAGACCTTGAGCAGCAGCGCCTGAGGGAGGACGTCGAACCGGGCCGGCGTCCGCCCGAGCGGCCGGCCGTCCACGGCGACGGGGAGCGGTGGATCGGCCTCCACCGACACCCGGTTGCCGCGCAGCTCCGTGATGTGAGGGCTCGGGACCTGCTCCCCGCGATACGCCTTCGGCAGCGAGGTGAACGCGTGTGATCGCGGACCGTGGTGGACGAGGACCTCCAGGATCCCGTCGCCGGGGAAGGAGCGCGGCGAGACGCGGAAGCCGCCGGGGCCGAATCGTCCGTTGCCGACCACCACGTCGAAAGCGCGGCCCCGGTAGGTCTTGCGAGCCGCCTCGACGTCGACGATCGCCCGCTTCGACGTCAGCACGGCCCGCCAGAAGGCCAGGAAGAGCCTGCGGCGGCTGCGGTATCCGTCGGCGCGAGCGGCGAACGTCGCGCTCAGACCGGCGGCCGCGATGTTGGCGAAGTAGCGGGTCCGCGTCCCGCCGTCGTGGCCGGCGCAGGCCGCGCGACCGATGTCGATCGGATAGACGTTGTCGCCCGCCAGATGGCGACAGGCCCGCTCGGCGTCCAGGGGCAGCCCGAACTGCCGCAGGAATTCGTTGTCGGCACCCGCCGCGATGACGCCGAGGATCGGCGGCTCCTCCGGAACCCCCTGCTCGAACAGCGCGTTCACCACCTCGTGCACGATCTCGTCTCCGCCGACCGCGACGAGGAAGCGATCCCCGCGCTCCAACGCCGCGCGGGCCGCTCCTCCGGCGGCGTCCGGGGTGCCGAGGCGCTCGATGCGGTGGTCGAGATCCAACCGGCCGAGCGTTCCAACGATGTCGTCGATCCGGGCCTGGACACCCGGATCGACGAGGAGCGTGGCGATGACGAAGGGGCCGGTCACGCTGGGGATGGTAGCGGCAGCCGGAGATCGATCGAGCGTGTCTAGACGCCGGTGTACGCGACCACGCCGCGATTGACCGCCTCGCGGGCCTCTCGCATGAGCCCCGACGCGGGCTCCGGCGCCACGTCCTGGATCTGACGCAGGAGGTCGACGAGCAGCTTGCAGCTGCGCACGAAGTCGCCGGGCGCCATCTGGCTCTCCGTGAGGACGTCCTCGAGCGGTTTGCCCTCGGCCCAGTGGAAGATGTTCTGGGCGAAGCCCGCCTCGAGCTCCCGGCACAGCTCCACCTGATGCGAATCCTCCACCGTGCGGATCCGGTCCCACAGGGTGTTCAGGCGCCGGTATCGCTTCGAGGTCTCGGCGGTCGGCATCTCCTGCGACCTCGGGACCCGATCGCGCGACTCGTAGACGACGGTCGAGACCAGCGCAGCCACTTCCGGTGGCGAGAGGTCATCGAACAGGCGCCCCCCCAGCGCCTCGGAGACCAGCACGTCGCCCTCGCCGTAGATGCGAGCGAGCAGCTGCCCCTTCGGCAAGAGGTTGAAGTCCCTCACGTAGCCGAGCTCCTCGAGGACGCCGAGTACCCGGTCGAACTGCCGGGCCAGGGTCTCGGTGTGGGAGCGCACGCGGCGGTCGACACCCCGGATCTGATCCTCGAGGCGGCTGGCCCGCAGGCCCCACCGCTCGTGCTTCTCGCGCTCCGGGCAGGCGTGGCAGGGGTGATCGCGGGCCTTCCGCTCGAGGCCGGCCGCTCTCGCGTCCGCCCGCGAGTCCTCCTGGACCTCCTTCGCGGTGGGCGGGCGGATGTCGAGCGAGACCAATCGGGCCGCAAGGTCGCGGCGGAATCCGGCGCTGCGGGCCGAGCCGCTTCTGGGCAGCTGGATCCTGGTGACGGCCTGCGGCGGATCCCGGAACAGATCGGGCCGCAGCCGGAACGTCTTGCGGTCCTGCGCGAACACCGTCGGTTTGCCCTCCTTGTTGGACAGGACGACGGCGAGCCCGCGGCGCCGCGCGGCCGGGACGAAGATCACGTCGCCGGGGCGGAGCTTGTTCATGGCGCTCCGGATGGCGTCCACCCGTGAGTGCTCGTGGCCGCGGCGGGCCCGCTCCCGGACGTGCCTCGCGCGCTCCCTGAGATCCCAGTACTCCTCGAAGTCCCCGAGATGGCACCGCATCTGCTCGCGGTAGCCGGCGAGATAGGCCTTGTCACGCTCGAGCTGCCGTTCGAGGGCCACGACGCCGCGGTCGGCGAGGAACTGTGCGAAGGAGGAGTTCAGCAGATGGCGCGCCTCCTCCGGCGTGTAGTTCCGAACCAGGTTGACGGCCATGTTGTACGAGGGACGGAAGGAGCTGCGGAGCTCATACGTCCGCGTGGTGGCGAGCGCCGCGACGCGCTCGAACTCCACCTGCTTCTGGTAGAGCACCACGGCGTGGCCGATCTCGTCGATGCCACGCCGGCCGGCTCGCCCCGTGAGCTGGGTGTACTCCCCGGGCGTGAGGAGCTCGTGCCGCTCGCCCGAGAACTTCCACAGGTCCTCGATCACGACGGTGCGCGCCGGCATGTTGATGCCGAGCGACAGCGTCTCGGTGGCGAACACCACCTTCACCAGGCCGGCCTTGAAGAGCTCCTCGACGGTCTCCTTGAACATCGGCAGCATGCCGGCGTGATGCGCGGCGACGCCCGCGGCGAGGCCCTCGCGGAACTCGTAGAAGCCGAGCGTGGCGAGATCCTCGGAATCCATCCACGCCGCGCGCATCTCGGCGAACTCGCGGATGCGAAGTTCCTCCTCGCGATCGGTGAGCCGCACGCCGGAGGACATGACCCACTCGACGCTCCGATCACAGCCGGCGCGGCTGAACACGAAGTAGATGGCCGGGAGCATCCCCGCCTCGTCGAGGATCTCGACGACGTCCTCGCGCCTCGGCGTGAACAGGCGGTCGCGGCGCCTTCGATGCTGATAGCTCGAGCGCCCGGACTCCGCCGCCCGCCTGGCCCGAGCGGCGCGCCGCTCCATCGACACGATCGACGGGTTCGCGACCGGGGTGCCCCCCTGGTCGACGTGCATCGGGAACAGCTCCTCCCCCACCAGGTAATGCTGTTCGAGGGCCACGGGCCTGCGCTCCTCGATGACCACCCGGGTCGGCCCGCGGAGCGTCCCGATCCACTCCCCGAACTCCTCGGCGTTGCTCACGGTGGCCGACAGACAGACCACGCTCACGGGGAGCGGCAGGTGGATCAGGACCTCCTCCCACACGGCGCCGCGATACGGGTCCTGCAGGTAATGAACCTCGTCCATGACGACGTGCACGAGACCGTCGAGCGTGTCGCTCGCCTCGTAGAGCATGTTGCGCAGGACCTCGGTGGTCATCACGACGACCGGTGCCTCGGAGTTGATCGAGTTGTCGCCGGTCAGAAGGCCGACGCGGCCCGCGCCGTAGCGCGCGACGAAATCGCCGAACTTCTGGTTGGAGAGAGCCTTGAGCGGTGTGGTGTAGAACGCCTTCGCCCCCTGTTCGAGCGCGCGCTCGACCGCGTACTCCGCGACGACGGTCTTGCCCGAGCCGGTCGGCGCCGCGACCAGGACGGATTCGCCCCGGTCGAGAGCACCGATGGCCTCGAGCTGGAACTCGTCGAGCGGGAACGGGTAGTAGGACTGGAACCGATCGAAGTCCACCACGGCGTCCAGTCTACGGGCGGAGGCTCCGAGTTCAGGTGCAGCGCGGGTCGTGGAGCGTCGCGCTCAGCCCACCGCGGGCTGGAACCGGGCCAGCTGCCCCGGGCCGAACAACGGGAACCAGAGCGAGCCTGCGATCGCGACGACGAGCTTCGGCTGCACGCCGACCTCGGTCATCGCCACCGGCTGCCCGGCGTCGATGTCGAGCCGGTACAGCCGCCCGGTCTCGTCGCTCTCGACCGCCACCCACGCCGCCCCGTCGAGCACGGCGATGCCCTGGACACCGTTGTCGAGAGGGGTCCGCCCGGCGATGCGGTTCGTCGACGGGTCGATCCGGACGACGTCGCCGTCCTCGAACAGCCCCACCCAGAGCTGGTCTCCGACCGGGCCCGCGAAGAGGGGCTGCCCGCCGGTGTGGATCGTCGCGACGACCTTCCCGTCGGCGGGATCGAGCCGGTACAGATCCCCGTCCTGGATGGCGGAGACCCACAGCGATCCGAAAGCGAACGTGATCTCGCTCGCGTCGGTGCCGGTCTGGATGGACTCGCTCACCACCCGGTTCGTGTCGGGGTCGATCCGGGCCACGGAGCCGTCACTCGCGCTCCCCACCCAGACACTGCCAGCGGCCACCGCGATGCCGTCCGGCTGGAACGCGACGGACATCGGCACGCGCGCCGCGACGCGGTTCGTCCGGAGATCGACGCGAGCCACGGTGTCGCCGCCGTAGTCTGCCACCCACATCGAGCCGAACCCCTCGACCGCGCGGACCGGCGACGCGCCGGTCGGGATGCGCGCCACCACCTGGGAGGTCTCGGGATCGACGCGCGTCACTCCATGTCCCTGGAAGTTCGCAACCCACAGGTCGCCCCCGCCCAGCGCGAGGCCGTCCGGCCCGTTGCCGACCGGGATGGTCTCCGCGACCCGACCGGCCGACGGAAGCTCGGCGGAGCTGATCGACGGCGAGGTGCCCGGGGTCGGGGATGTCTCACCCCCACCGTCTCCCCCGGCGCACGCCGACAGGGCGACGGCGAGCATCGCCGTGGCCGCGCGCCACCTCATGGCAGCTCCACCCGGATCACCGTGCCGGCACCGAACTCCGCCACCCAGAGGGAACCATCGATGAACGCCGGCTGTCTCGCGCCGACGGGGATATGGGTGCGCGCCAGGATCCAGCCCCGTTCGGGGTCGATCTTCGTGAGCGTGCCGTCGTTCTCCCCCACCACCCACAGCGCTCCGTCCACGAACGTCATCGGATTCGCGCCCGCTCCCGCCGGCACCGCATCGAGCGTGCGGCGTTCTGGTGGATAGATGGGTTGGACGGTCCCCTGGTCGTAGAACGAGAGCCACATCGCTCCGTCGACCTCCTGCATCGACTGCGGCTCACCATCCACGTGGATGTGGCGGGTGACCTCGAGCGTCCTCGGATCGATCGAGGACACCAACCGGTCGTCGATGCTCGACACCCACACGAACCCCAGCCCGAAGGCCAGCTCGCGCGGATCCTGGCCGATGTTGGACATGGTGTCCGTCACCCGATTGCTGGCGGGATCGATGCGCATGACCGTGCCGTCGAGGTCGTTGGCGACCCACACCGCTCCCCCGCCGAGGGTGAGACCTCCGGACTCGGCGCCCACGTCGATGCGGTCTGTCACGAGGTTGGACGCAGGATCGATCCTGGCGACCGTGTCGGCCCGGTAGTCGCTCACCCAGATCGAACCGAACCCCTCTGCGAGCCGGACGGCGCCATCTCCGGTCGGGATCGAACGAACCACCTCATGCGTCGCGGGATCGATCCGCGTGACCCTGCCGCTCCCGAAGCTGGCCGTCCACAGGGATCCGTACGCGGCGATCAGACCGTCGGGCTCGCCGCCCACGCGCACCGAGTCCACCACCCGCCCGGCTGACGGCGGTCCGCACCGCCCCCCGGAGCCGGTCCAGCGTTGCCCGTTCGGCCCGTCCGCGTGGCAGGTCGCGGAGGGCGACCCTCCCCCGCAGGCGACGAGGAGGGCCGAGACGACCAGCGCCGAGCCGACCCGCCCCATGCAGGGGGATACGGAAGCGCCGGGCCCTCGGGACTTATCCGACCGCCGGCAGCAGGCCGCAGCGTTCGAGGTGGATCTCGAGGAGCCGGGTGAACTCCTCCGGCTGCTCCATGTTCGACAGGTGCCCGGCTCCCTCGATGACCGCGAGCTCCGCCTCCGGGATGGCCTCCGCCATGGGAGCGGACGTGTCCTGGGCGATCAGGCGATCGCCGCTCGAGGTGATCACGAGGGTGGGGACGTCGATGCCCGGGAGATCGGGCCGGGAGTCGGGCCGCTCCGCCATCCCTCGCGAGGCCGCGGCCACGGCCTCCGCCGGCTGTCGCATCACGATGTCCGCCACCCGCTCCCACGTCTCGGTCGCCGCGTCCAGTGACACGAGGGCGCGCATGGAGTCGAGGATGGCCGCCGGGCCCTCGGCCAGCACCAGGTCCGCCACCTCCCGCCGCCGCTTCCGGCCCTCCTCGGCGTCGGGCTCCGCGCGGGTGTTGGCCAGCACCAGGCCGAGGATCCGGTCCCGGTGCCGGCGCCAGAGCTCGAGCGTCACGTAGCCACCCATCGACAGGCCGCACACGACGGCCCGGTTCATGCCCGCCCGGTCGAGCTCGTCCGTACACCGCTCGGCGGCCACGGCCATGGTCATGACCTCACCGGCCGGATCGGACCCGCCGAACCCCGGCAGGTCGACGGCCACACAAGGCACGCGGTCGGCGATCGCCCGAACCTGCTCCTCCCACATCGACGCGTCCATGGGGAACGCGTGGACCAGGAGGAGTCCATCCGTCATCAGTGCGTGGGTGGCTGGACCACCCGCAGCGCTCTCGGGATGACCTCGAACGTCGCCGGGAGCGGTCCGACCCGCTCGCCGTCCGCGTAGACCTCGAACTCCCGGTCCGCGGAGATCTCGATGCGCCGGCCACGGAGCGACGTGACCATCGGAAGCTTCAGATGGGTCCCGCGGAACACCTTCGGGAAGTGCCACAGGAATTGGGCCTTCGGCAGCGTACCGATCACCGTCAGGTCGAGCAGCCCATCCGTGAAGGAGGCCTTCGGCGTGACCTTCATGCCGCCGCCGTACGACACGCCGTTCCCGACGGCGATCATCATGCCGGGCAGCGTGCGGCGCTCGCCGTCGATCGTGACCTCGAAGGTGCCGGCGCGGAACCCGGGGAGCGTCTTGACCACGGCGGCGACGTATTTCGCCGTGCCCTGCACCCGGGACTTCATGCGGTTGGCGGCGTCGTTGACCTCGGAGTCGAACCCCGTGCCCGCGACGTTGATGAACAATTGCTCGCCGGCCTGCCACCTGATGCGCGCGGCGTCGATCTCCAGGAGCCGCGGGGAGCGCATCGCTTCCACGCCGTCGAGCGGCCTGCGCCGCCGATACCCCAGCGCCACCGCGAAGTCGTTCCCCGTCCCGGTGGGGATGAGCCCCAGCGCGGCCGGGCTCCCGATGAGGGCCGTGCCCACCATGCCGACCATGCCGTCGCCGCCCATCGCCGCGACGATCTCCGCACCGCGCTCGGCGGCATCTCGCGCCAGCTTGGGCGCGTGATCCGGGCCCTCGGAGATGAGCACCTCGACGCTGCCGGGAATGGATGCCAGGAGGCGGCGGACCTCGGGGAGGGATCGCTCGGCCCGGCCCCGGCCGGACGTCGGGTTCACCACCACGGCGACGCGGGGAGCCACGTCGGTCAGGCCGTGGGTGTCGAGATCGGAGCCGTCGGGATGGCCGGGGTCGGCGCACCCTGCTGGTTGGTCGGCGTCAGCAGGTCGAAGCGCGTCCGCTCGTTGATGAGCTTCTGATAGCCGTCGCTGAAGATCTTGGAGGCCACCGCGGCCAGGCTCTGGGTGTGAGCGATGAGTCTCTTCTGGTCCGCGCCCCCGGCCTGCGCCGCGAGCTTGAAGCTCTGCGCCACCTGCCCGTAGAGCTCCAGCGCGTCGCCGAGCAGCGTCTGCGAATCGCTGAGGGTGAGGAGATCCGCGTGTCCCTCGATGAGCGTGGCCACCGAGATCTTGCCGATGGCGGCACCCGCGTCGGCCGCCTGCTGCGCGTACTGGCCGGCCTTGTCGATGGCGTCGGTCGAGGAGAGGTCGCCGCTCTGGAGGCTCCCGACGTCGGGCGACAGCGACGGGAACGGGGTGAACGTGGTCTCGAAGGGCTGGCCGATCGGCGACAGGCCGTTGTCCACGGCCGCTCCGAACTTCTGCACGATGGACCGTTCGGTGTCCTCGAGGGCCTGCTTCTTGTTGTCGTTGTGCTTCACGATCAGGGCCGCCGTGATGCTCGCCAGGGTGATCACGACGAGAGCGGCCAGCACGCCGATCTGGAAGCCACGCCTCGAGAGAAGAGGCCTCTTTGGCTGGACGAACGCCGGCTTGGGTGCCGCTGCCACGCCGCGCCGCTTGCTCCTGCCCTTGCCCTTGATGGCCATCTGGTCCTCTTCGTCCGGTCGCTGGAACGCGGGAGTCTATCGTTTCATGGCGCGCCCGATCAGGATGCTGAGCTCGTAGAACAGGATCATCGGCACCATCATCGCCAGCTGCGTGTAGGGGTCCTGCGAGGGGGTGATGACGGCGGCGAACACCGTGATCCCAAGCCAGGCCCACCGCCGGAAGTTCCGCAGCCGCCGGCTCGAGAGGACCCCGACCCACTGGAGCATGATCAGGACCAGGGGGAACTCGAAGGACAGGCCGAACGCGAGCAGAAGGAAGAGGAGGAAGCTGATGAACTTGTCGACCGTCAGCAAGGGCACGATCGTGTTGCCGGCGAAGCTCAGCAGGAACCGCAGTCCCTTCGACAGCGTGAGATAGGCGAACCACCCCCCCAGGGCGAAGAGCACGAGGGACGCGCCGACGAAGGGAAGTGACAGCCGGCGCTCCCGGCGCGTCAGTCCCGGCGTGATGAATCGCCACAGCTCGTACAGGAGGACCGGGAGCGCCAACGCGAACCCTGCCGCCACGGAGATCTTGAAGCGGATGAGGAACGGCTCCACCACGCCGGTGAACACGAGATGGCACCCGGTGGGCGGGACGATCTCCTTGGGGATGGATCGCAACGCGCGGCAGTACGGGTGCTGGACGGCAACCCGGAAGAGGAACGAGTAGAAGATCCAGCCGACCGTGGTCCCGGCGGCGAGCGCGATCAGCGAGACGATGAGCCGGCTGCGAAGCTCCTCGAGGTGTTCGATCACGGACATCGACCGCGCCGGGTCGCGACGGCGTCGGCGCTTCGTCCGCGGGATCAGCCGCATCGAGGGCTAGCGGCTTGGCTCGTCAGGATCGGGTGGGGACGGCGTCGAGGGTGTCGAAGGTGTCGAGGGCGTGGTGGGCGTGGACGCCACCGGGTCCTGACCGTCCAGCTCCTCGTCCGGGAAATCGTCGTCGTCGACGCCGAACTCGAACGATTGCTTGAAGTCGTCGGTGGCCCGCCGGAACTCCCGCAGCGACTTCCCGATGGTCCGGCCGAGCTGCGGCAGGCGCCTCGGCCCCACGACGAGGAGGGCCACGAGGAAGATGACGATGAGCTCTGCGGGGCCGATGTTGAGCATGTGCCTGTGGGCCTCCGGCCCGAGGCCGATTCTACCGCCGGGATCTCTGCTCCTGGAGGGCCTGCCCCTGCCGCGCCAGCCGCTCGGTCCGCACCTGTGCCCGCTCAGCCTCGGCCCGCAGCTCCACCAGCGTCGGCCGAACCTCGTTCCCGAACTCCACCACAGCCCGTCCCAGCCGCTTCACCTGCCGAAACAGCCCGATGACCACGGCGAGCAACCCACACGCCCCCGTCACCCCCACAGCCAGCCAAACGATCTGAGGAGCCGTCACGACATGAGCATAGCGAGCAGCAGCGAGGTCTCGGGGTTGAAGCCGGGGGGTGATCGAACGGGGTGGGGGAGGTGGAGCGGAGGCTCTGAGCATCAAAAGCGCGTAGCGCCCGCGAAGGAGCGAAGCGCCCTCCGCGGAGCCTGCCCCACCCCGGCGCCCAGGCCGAGATCGGGCTTCACGCTCTATCCGGAGGACGTCAGCTGCTCGAGGAACCGATCGTCCTGCAGCTGGAAGTGGAACCTGATCACGTCGTCCACCGTGAACGGGGGTCCTTCGGGCCGCCGCTCGAGCGAGGCGACTTCGTCGTCGAAGAGCTCGGACTGGGCGTCGGCGTCGTCCTGGCTGGCGTCGACGTCCACGCCGGCGGACACGAGGAGGGCCACGATCTTGCGATCGGCACGCTTCTCCACGTCGTCCATGCAGGAGGGGCAGGTGAACCGGTAGGTGCCTTCCACGCCGCCCTGGAGCACGGACAGGATGATGGCCTCGGGGCCCATGTCCACTTCCCCGCAGCGGGGGCATGTCGTCCGGATGGTTGTCATCGTGCTTGCTGTATCGGATACCCCCCGCCCCGGCTTGAGTGAGCTGGAGAGGGTCGAAAGTCCGATTTCAAAAGTCCGATGTCAGCGGTAGCGGGCCAGGGTCTCCCGGGCCGTCCCCTGTAGGAGCTCCCGCAGTTCGGGGGGGTCCAGGACCGCGGCCTCCCCGCCGAGGCGCAGCAGGAGCTTCCCCACCCAGGCCAGCTGCCTGGTGGGCAGGGTGACCTCGAGGTCCCCGCCACGCTCCACGACGTCCTCCACCAGGTAGTACTCGGCCACCCATCGGGCGCCGGGCCGGAGCCGGAGGCGGACCGGGACATCCTCCTGCGAGCGGCTGTAGAGGGGGCGTCCCGCACCGGCCAGTCCCCGGGGCTCGAAGGGCTCGCCCGTCTCCCGGAGGGCCCGGATCCGATCCACCCGGAACATCCGCTCGCCCTCGGCGCCGTCGTCCCAGGCCACCGCGTACCAGTTCCCGATGGCCGAGAAGACCTCCTCCGGGTCGATCCGTCGCACGGAGGTCTCGTCCCGGGAGGCGGAGTAGTACTCGATCTCGAGACGGTGATGCTGCGCCGCCGCGTCCCGGAGGCCCTCGAGTGTCTCCGACGGTCCCCCGCCCTCGGTGGCCTCGACCAGCCCGCCCGCCCCGGCCAGCATGTCGGGCCCCAGTCGCTCCTCGAGCTTGGCCAGCGCCGACCGGAGCGGCTCGGCCTCCGGCAGTCCGGGCGCGCCGATCAGCTCCTTCCCCCGCAGATAGAGCGCGAGAGCCTCGTTCCGGCTGAGACGAAGGGGCTTGGCGAAGTAGTCGGCCATGTCGATCCACACGCCGCCCTCCTCGTCGATGTCGACGTTCATGAGGTCGCCGGGCCCATACGGCGGGAGCCCGGCGAGGAAGAGGAGGTTGAGGTCGGCCAACAGATCCTTGCGGGAGACGTCGAAGAGTTCCGTCAGCTCGTCGAGCGACGTCCCCGGGTGCTGCACCACGTATGGCACCACGAGGAGCAGCCGCCGGAGCCGCTCGGACGCCGGGGTCCCGCTAGAGCGAGGCAAGGGTCGCCTCCAGCCGGGCGATCACCTCGTCACGGAGCTCGGGCGGCTCGAGCGCCTCGGCGTCGGCCCCGAACGACAGGACCCACGAGGCCAGGCTTTCGGCGGCGCCGCCCGGGATGTCCAGCTCCACCCATCCGTCCTGGCGCGTGGCGACGACCTCGCCTCCCGGGACGCTGCTCGCCGCCCACCACGCGACCTCCGGGGCGAACGCGACCCGGGCCCGCCCGGCCGGCTCGCCGATCCCCCACGGCCCGGCGGTGAGCTGCGCGCGGGCGTCGAACCCTTCCGGCGGCGGCGAGCCCTCCCCCGCGTCCTCCACTCCAGTAAGGAATCTCGAGAGCCGGAAGCTGCGGGGCTCGCCGCGGTCGCGGTCGAGGCCGACCACGTACCAGTGGCCGCCCCGCCACAGCAGGGCCCAGGGGTCGACGTGCCGCGTCGCCGGCTCCCCGGCCGTCGAGCGGTAGCCGAACCGGATGCTGCGCCGGCCGAGGGTGGCCTCGGCGGCCTCCAGCAGGCGGGGACCAGCCAGATCGGGGCCGGCGGTGGCAACGGGCGCCGTCGTCTCGGCGAGTGGCGCCGAGCTCGCGGCACGGAGCTTGAGGGCCGCCTGCTCGGCCTCCCCGCCGGCCGCGGGTGAGTGCGACGCCACGTAGAGCGCGGACATCTCCTCCTTGGTGAAGTCGATCTCCGGGAGGTAGTAGCGCTCCTTGGGGATCGTGTACCCGTCCTCGACCGCGTAGGCGTCCGTGGCGACGAGTTCGACCGGGATCCCGGCCTCCCGGAGGACGTCCTTGTCCCGTTCGAACATGCGCTTGGACGCCGTGAGCTCGCCCTGGCCGTACGAGGGGATCCGTTCACGGATCTCCCCGAACGTCAGTGGCCGCCGGGATTCGAGCAGGAGAGCGGTGAGGTTGACCAGCCGTTCGACCGGGTGCATCGGCCCGGCATCATAGCCGCGACGCCCGGCGAGCCCTAGCATGCGCGGGATGGTGAGCCTGCGCATGGGCAAGGTCCTCGCGGTCACGTCGGAACGCCCCGGTGCGGTGGAGGTCGACGTGGAGGTTGGCGGCGAGCGCGCCGCAGCGATCGCCTACCCCGACCTCACGGGGCCTGTCGGCCCCGGCGACCGTGTTCTCCTGAACACCACGGCCGTCGAGCTCGGGCTCGGGACGGGCGGCGTGCACTTCGTGGTCGCGGTCGAGGGAGCCGGCGACGAGGCGGAGGCGGATGATCGCGAAGCTCCGCCTCGCGGACGGGTGATGAAGGCGCGGTATACGCCCTTGCAGACGGCGGTCGCATCCGTCGAGCAGACGCACGCGGGCCTCATCGAGGCCTCCACGGGGCTGGACGGCATGCCCGTCGTGGCCGCCCCGCTCCACTCGATGATCGGGCCGATCGCGGCGGGCGCGGTGGCGGCCGGCGCCTCCCGCGTGGCCTACGCGATGACGGACGGCGCCGCCCTCCCCGGATCGTTCTCCCGCCTCGTTGCACGGTTGCGCGATCAGGGACTCCTTGCCGGCTTCGTCACGTGTGGGCAGGCGTTCGGTGGGGAGCTCGAGGCGGTCGGTGTGTGGACCGGGCTTCTCGCGGCGAAGGAGATCCTGCACGCCGACGTCGTGGTCGTCGCGGACGGGCCGGGCAACCTGGGGACCGAGACGAAGTGGGGCGTGAGCGCCCTCGCCTCCGGCAACGTGCTCAACGCGATCGCCACGCTCGGCGGGCGCCCGGTCGCCGCGATCAGGATGAGCTTCGCCGACGCCCGCGACCGCCACCGCGGCGTCTCGCATCACTCCCTCACCATCCTGTCCGATGTCTGCCGGGTTCCGGTCACCGTGGCCGTCCCGCAGCCGGAGGGGGAGGCAGGCGACGGCGTGTTCGGGGCCCTGCAGGACCTCGGCCACGAGATCGTGACCGAGGACGGCCACCCGGCACTGGAACTTCTGGCATCGCGGGGGATCTCGATCGAGTCGATGGGGCGAACGGCAGCCGACGACCCGGCGTTCTTCCTCGCGGCCGGCGCGGCGGGGGCCGTGGCCGGCCGGATGGCTTCGGCTCAGCCCCCCCGGTAGAGGCGTAGGGCCGCTGCGAGCAGGGGCGTCAGCCGGAACCCTCGTGGTCCGAGCTCACCGGCGGCAAGGCTCTCGACCAGGCCTCCGGTGGAGCCGGGGTCCGTCGCGGCGAGCCGCCACGCCCTCGCGACCGACCCGGTGCCCGGCAGGATGGAGAGGATCGACGAGCTCTCCGACGCCTTCGGGGCGGCCGACTGGTCCAGGAAGGCCTCACCCCGGTCCGCACCGTCGACGATGAGCAGGGCGGACGACACATGCCGCGGTCCTCCCGGATCGGAGGGCCGGTTGACGACCGTGCCCTTCACCACCATGGTGCTCGATCCGCCGCCATCCAGGTTCATGGCGTCGACCGCGCCGAAGCGCCGCATGATCCGGGCCAGGCCGGTCAGCGTCGCGCCTCGTGAATACCGCTGGTACCGCCCGTCGACGACGACCATGAGCATGGTGCCGTCCGCGGTGAAGCCCACTGCCGTCCGCGGGTTCCTGCCGCAGAACGATGTGTCGCATTTCCCCGACGGCACGATCTCGCCGTCGCGCAGGAGCCGGGGGAAGCCGCCCAGAGCATCCGCCGACTGGTGCCAGCCCAGCGACCACTTCAGGCTGACGCCCTCGCCCGGGACGAGCGCGCGAACCAACAGGGATTCGGGATCCGTGGGGTAGCCGGAGAGCACCACGCCGCCGTTGAGCGGCATCGCAGCGGCGAAGCATCCGGCCCGATCCACGGTGAAGTCCCGGACGATCGCTCGCTCGGTGGAGGTGGCCTCGAAATGCCCGGGGGCGTCCGGCACGAGGTGCGCTCCGCACGAGTTGGTCGGGGGATGCAGCAGCGCGCCACCGGCCTTCGTGTACTCGGTGATCTCGCCGAACACCGGCCGCACGCCCTCGTTGACCCGCCGGACCGGCCAGGACTCGCCGGTGTCCGAGACCGTGGCGGTGACCTTCTCGATCGCGTGCCCGAGGTATTCCCGCTTCTCGTCGCGGGAGACCGAGACGTTGTTGCCCCAGCCGAACAGCGTCTGTTTGAGATCCCCGTCCTCCGCGTAGATGCCCATCGGGCGTCCCGAGGACAGGCCGAAGTCTCCGTTCACCGCGACGAGCGCGTGATGGCGGCCGGCCATGCTGCGCACGGTCTCGAACCCCGGCAGTTCGTCGGTGGCCAGCGCGACGTCCATCCGGAGCCGAGTGGTCATCACGTGAGCCTTCACCACGAAGATCCGCTGCGGGATCTTGCGGTTCACGACGCGGGTCAGGGTGAGGCCGGGTGCGAGGTGCACCGTCTTCCTGGTGATCGGCTTGCGGTGCTTCTTCTTGTGCCGGTGCTTGTGATGTTTCCGCGTGGCCGGGTCGACCGATGCCGCGGCGGCCCGTTCGTCGGATGGGTCCTCCCGAGCGGGTTCACGATGCGCCGTCTCCTCGGCGCCCGGGACCCCCGCGATCACGTCGCCCAGCCCGGTGGTGAGGGCGGCGGTCGGTGGCGGGATGGCCGCCGCCGGGCTCCAGGCCGGACTGAGGTCCGACCACGGGTCGTCGGTCACCTGCACGAGGTTCGTCCCGTCGACGTTGATCGTGTAGATGTCCCGGTTACCGCCGCCCGGGGGGAACCCGACGAACGCCAGCGTGGTGCCATCGGGCGACCACGTCGGATCGGAGGCCTCGATCGAGTCGTCGGTGACCCGGGTGAGGGCACCGCCCGTCGCCGGCATCAGATAGATGCTCGAGTGCCCTCCCTGACAACAGCGGTCGAATGCGAGGAGCGAGCCGTCCGGCGACCATGCCGGGTTCCCGTCGGCCCACGTGCCCGTCGAAACCCGATGGGCGAAGGAGCCGTCGGAGTTCATCTCGAAGATCTTCGGGAACCCGCCGGCGCGATCGCTGACGAAGGCGATGCGCGAGCCGTCCGGCGACCAGGCCGGGCTGCCGTTGAACACGTGCTCGGTGATGCCGGTCACGGCGTGCAGGTTCGAGCCGTCCGCGCCGATCACCCAGATCTGGAAGGACCCGTGATCCTCGTCACCGCGCGTGAAGGAGATCTTCGTGCCGTCCGGCGACCAGGCGGGCTGGCGATCGGTCGCCGTCTGCAGGGAGGTGAGCTTGTGCGCGCAGCAGCCGCCCGACTTCATGACCAGGATGTGCGTCCCCCCGAGCGGCCGCTGGTGCCGCGCGAACGCCACGGAGTCGCCGTCCGGGGACCAGGCGGGGTCGTCGTCCTGAGAGGTCGGCGAGTTGCTGAGGTCGGTCTGGGTCCGACCGTCCTGCGTCGTCAGGTAGATCTCCGCGTTCCCGTCGCGCTGGGCGCGGAAGGCGATATCGGCCGTCGATCCTGCGCCACCGGGGGTGGCCAGCGCGATCGAGCCCGCCACGAGGGCGACCGCGCACAAGAGCGAGAGCGTTCGTCGGGACATCTACATGTGGGCGATGAGCTGCTCGACCCGCTCGTCGACTGCCCGGAACGGATCCTTGCAGAGCACGGTGCGCTGTGCCTGGTCGTTCAGCTTGAGGTGCACCCAGTCCACCGTGTAGTCGCGGCGCTTGAGCTTCGCGTGCCGGATGAACTCGCCGCGCAGCCGGGCCCTCGTGGTCTGAGGTGGCTCGCGCATGGCCCGCTGGATCTGCTTCTCCTCCACGGCGCGTTCGGCCTTCTCGCGGCGCTCGAGCAGGTAGTACAGGCCGCGCTGCCGGTTGACGTCGTGATACGCGAGATCCATCAGCGCCACCTTGGGATGCGACAGGGGCAGGTTGTGCTTGGCGCGGTAGCTCTCGATCAGGTCGTACTTCGCGACCCAGTCCACCTTGCTCGTGAGCCGCTGGGGATCGCCCTCGTCGAGCGCCTCGAGTGCGGATCGCCACTCGGCGAGGAGCCGCTTGGAGAGCCCGTCGTCTCCGCGACGTTCCACGAAGCGGGCCGTGCGCTCGAAGTACTCGGTCTGGATCTCGATCGCGGAGAGCTCGCGCCCGTTGGCGAGGCGGACCTTCTTGCGGCACGTGATGTCGTGGGAGATCTCGCGGATGGCCCGGATGGGGTTCTCGAGCGTGAGATCGCGCATGACGCTGTTCTCCTCGACCATCCGGAGCACGAGGTCGGTGATCCCGATCTTCATCAGCGCGGTGTACTCGTTCATGTTGGAGTCGCCGACGATCACGTGGAGTCGCCGGAACCGCTCGGCGTCCGCGTGGGGCTCGTCGCGGGTGTTGATGATCGGCCTGCTGCGCGTCGTGGCGCTCGACACGCCCTCCCAGATGTGCTCGGCGCGCTGGCTGAGACAGAACTGCGCACCCCGTGGCCCGTGCAGCACCTTGCCGGCCCCGCAGTAGATCTGTCGCGTCACGAAGAACGGGATGAGCACGTCGGCCATCCGGGCGAACTCTCCCTGCCGGGCGACGAGGTAGTTCTCGTGACAGCCGTAGGAGTTGCCGGCGGAATCGGTGTTGTTCTTGAAGAGGTAGACGTCCCCGGAGATGCCCTCCTCGTGCAACCGGACCTGCGCCGCCTCGAGCAGCGCCTCGAGGATGCGCTCCCCCGCCTTGTCGTGGGCCACCAGATCCGGCACCGCGTCGCATTCCGGCGTCGCGTACTCCGGATGGGAGCCGACGTCGAGGTACAGGCGGGCCCCGTTCTCGAGGAACACGTTCGAGGACCGGCCCCAGTGCACCACCCGGCGGAAGAGGTA
>JBHELK010000089.1:0-20863 GCA_046263085.1 Actinomycetota bacterium | reverse complement strand
CGGCCCGTGGTGGAGGCACTCCGGCCGCTGCTGCTGCCCGATCGGGCGCCGGAGGACCCGGCACTGGAGCCGTTCCGAGGCGTGCTCCGCAATTTCGCGATCGAGTCCCGGAGCCCGGGACCCCGAGCCAACGAACTGCTGCTGTTCGAGGCGGTGGGGCGGCTGCTGGCGGCGGAAGGACGGGATCAGGGTGTTGCTCTCGTGCTCGAGGATCTGCACTGGGCCGACGCCGACACCCTCGGCCTGATGGAGTACCTGGCCGACGCGGTGCAGAACGAGCGTGTGGCCTGCCTCTGCACGCTGCGGGACGAACCCGGGCCGGCGCTCGACCTGGCCGAGGCCCTCGGTGCGCGACGGGTCGCCACGGTGCTGCGCCTCGCTCGATTGTCGGCAGCGGGAGTGGAGGAGATGACCGCATCGGCTCTCGCCCTGGCGTCGGTCCCGCGGGACCTTCTCGATGCCCTCGACGTGCGGGCCCAGGGCGTGCCGTTCGTGGTCGAGGAGATGTTGACGACCTACGTGGCATCGGGCGGCGACGTCCGGGCCCCGGCCTCGCTGCCGCACACGTTCCGCGAGCTCGTGCGGGCTCGGCTGGCACGAGTGGACGACCAGACCCGAACCATCGTGTTCTCGGCCGCCGTCATCGGGCGCACGTTCGACTGGTCGCTCCTCGTTGACCTCAGTGGTCGTTCTCGCGAGCAGGTTCTGGCGGCGCTCCACGAAGCGGTTCGCGAACAACTCGTGGTTGCCGATCCGAGCGGTGGCTTCGAGATGCCGTTCGGATTCCGCCATGCGCTCCTGCGAGAGGCATTGATCGCGGAGCTCCTGCCTCCGGAGCTCGCCGAGCTCTCGAGTCGCGCCGCCGACGCGATCGAGGCCCGGTATCCGGGCGTGCCGGGGGAGTGGTGTGAGCGAGTGGCCGAGCTCCGCGAGGCGGAGGGAGACCCCACCGCGGCCGCCCGTCATCTCCAGGAGGCAGCGAATCGTGCCGTCGCCCGGGGAGCGCTGGCGTCGGCGATCGACATGCTCGAACACGCGCGTTCGCTGACGACGCGGGATCGGTGGCACACGATCGGCATCGATCGGGCGCTCATCGACGTGCTGTCGCTCGCCGGCCGCACCGACCGTCTCCGCGAGATCGGACGGGTTGCGAGCAGCTTCATCGACGAGAAGCGCCGGCTGCTCCCGGGGATCACGCTGGCGAGAGGGGACATCCACCTGCGGCTCGCCCGGGCCATGGCCGCGGTGGGGGATGACGCCGCGGTGGACGAACATCTGACGCAGGCGCGCGACTACTTGAAGCAGACCGGAGAGAAGCGGGTCCGGGCAGAGCTCGCGTTGTTCGAGTCCCAACGTGCGCTGGCGCGTGGCGATCTCGTGCGCGCGAGGGAAGGAGCGGCCGAGGTGCTGGCGATGGCCGCCGAAGCCGGCCTCGGTGAGATCATCGGCGAGGCGATGAGCGTGGATGGCCACGCGGCGCTCCTTTTCGGCGACGCACAGGGTGCCCTCGACGTGTTCGGCCGAGCCCGGCAGGAAGCCAGACGCCCGTTGGGCGTCGTGCGCGCAGTGCTCGATCTGGGGACGGTGCAGGCGCTCCTCGAGGGATCGATCGACACCCTCCACGAGGCGCATCGCCTGGCCGTGGAGGCAGGGGCGCTGGAGTACGCCACGAGGGCTCAGCTCGCGATCGCACAGACCCTGATCGATCGCTTCGACCTGGAGACGGCTGCCGAGGAGCTCGCCGCGTGCCTCGATACGGCTCGCCGGTACCGGCTGGCGGTGCTCCCCAAGGTGCTCGCGGTCGAGGCCCGGCGGCTGGCGCTCGCCGGGGACACCTCGGGCGCCGTTCGGATGCTCGCGGAGGCGAGACCCACTTCTGCCGACGCGTGTCTCACTCGCGCGGTGATCGCGGTGCTGGAGGAGGAGCTCGACGAGGCGAGGGAGGCGCTTCGCCCCGCGCCGTTCGGGACGGCCGCGGCCCTGTCTGGCCTCCTCGAGGCAGCGAGAGGGGATGCGCTGGAGGGGACCGCAGTCGCCGGGAATGTGGCGGAAGGTCTTGCCGCGCACGCACGAGCCATCGCCGAGCGTGACGCCGATGCCTTCGAGGTGGCCGACGCAACGCTGGTCGCCAATCCATGGTGGCGCCACGTGGCTCGCCGGATCGTTGCCGGAGCGGCGCTCGACGGTGAGTGGGGGGAGCCCGCGGTGTGGCTCCAGGGGGCCCTCGCGTTCTTCGAGCACGCGGGCCACGACCGGAACATCCAGGCCTGTCGTGCGCTCCTGCGGCGGGCCGGGGCTCCCGTCCCGCGAAAGGGCCGCGGGGACTCCACGGTCCCGGAGGCGCTGCGTGGACGGGGCGTCACGAGTCGGGAGATGGACGTGCTGCGGCTCCTGGTGCAGGGCCTCGGCAACCGGGAGATCGCCGCTCGACTGTTCATCTCACACCGCACGGTCGAGACCCACGTGGCCAGCCTGATGCGGAAACTCGACGCCGGCTCGCGTGACCAGCTGGTCGCGGAAGCCTCCGATTGACACCCCCCCGGCAGCCTCGCGATGCTGCCCCACGAACGGAGGGGGTCCCATGCCGAGATACATGATCCTCAACAGCCACAGCCCGGAGGAATGCGAGGCCATGGAGGCGGATGTCGACAAGCTATCTCCGGCCCTGAAAGGGGCGGACTTCTACTGCACGTGTCCCTTCGGAGAGCACGGTTACTACATGTTCCTCGAGGGGGATTCCAGCGGGGAGGTCCTCGGGATCCTGCCGGACAGCCTGCGGCTCGGGGGCTCGACCCGGGCCGTCCAGTACGAGATCTGGCAGCTCTAGCCCCTCACGGCGCCGCCGTCCGGCGATTCGGCGGCATCTCGGGGTTGGCGTCCCCTTAACTCCGTGCGTCACCCGGATGTCCGGGGACCCGCACGCCCCCATCCTGCTCCCGTGGCGCCGATCCCCGGCGCCGGAAGGGAGGAGGCGAGATGGCGCAGTTCCTGATCCATAACCGCCACGAGCCCGCCGAGTGCGAGGTCCTGTCCCAGGAGTACGAGGCCGTGGGCGGGATGCCGGCGGCGCTCGACGGCCACGAGTACTTCTGCACGTGTCCCACCGGTGATCACGGCGCTTACGTGATCGCCGAGGCGGACTCAGCCGACAGCATCCTGGCCATGCTGCCACCGAAGTTCCGGGCGGGTTCGCAGGTCATCGCGGGCGAGGTCCTGGACATCTGAGGCCACTCCGGTGGGACTCCGGCGTGGGGAAAGGAGCGACGATGAGAAAGCGGATCGTGTACGGAGTCGTGTCGGCCGCCGTTGCGGCGCTCACGACGGGCGTGGTCCTGGCAGGTGCGGCGACGGCGTCCTCGCAGGGGACGATCCACGTTCGGACGTTCTCTCAGGGAGAAAGCTTCATCGATAACGCGGCGACGGGCCCGAGTCCAGGCGACGTCCTCGTGGTCAGGGATGTCTGGAAGAACGACGAAGGCCACGTGGTCGGGCACGGCCGGCTGGTGTGCACCGTTACCTACGTCGCCGGCAACGAGGACATCCAGCTCCAGTGCCTGCTCACCGGGCACACGAGCGGCGGGGACCTCACGGCGCAGGGCCTCTTCACGGAGCCGGGTCGTCGGCCGCATCACCCCACGGTCTTCTGGGCCGTGACCGGCGGGACCGGAAGCTTCGCCGGAGCGACCGGAAGCGTGCGCGTGCACGAGGTGAGCGAGGAGGAATCGGACGTGACGTTCACCTTGTCGACGCCCTGACCGGGGGACGGCGCGGGGCTCGCGGAGACGGGCCCCGCGCCTCCGTCCTCGTTACAGCCGAAGGGCTCGAGCGGGAGCCATCACGGCGGCCGGATCCTCGCGCCAGATCTCGGGCTGCACGTCGATGTACAGCTCGATCTCGTTGCCGTCGGGGTCGGTGATGTAGATGCTGTGCGACACGTGGTGATCGGCCGTCCCCACCACGTTGGCACCGGCGTCGATCAACTCGCGAAGCGCCTGGCGGAGCTCGTCGTCGCTCTCGCCGATCTTCAATCCGAAGTGGTACATGCCCACCCTGCGGCCCTGCGGGATGGGCGTCGCCCCCGGCCCGACCTCGATGAGCAGCAGCTCGTGGTGCGTCCGCCCCGAGGAGAACATGGCCATCTGCCCGGGTGCGGCGCCGATCTCCTTCCACCCCAGGACGTCGCGATAGAAGCGTCGTGACGCTTCCAGGTCCCGCACGTACAACACCAGATGACCGAGCTCCTTGACCTCCATGGCCTCGCTCCTCCCGTTCGAACCGTGCATCCAGTCTGCACCGGGGTCGGCTGTTTCGTCAGCGATCCCCGACCTTCACGACCCGGGGTGGACCGATCCGGGTGTCCACCCCGGGCGAGAAGTGCACGAGAGGTTGCATCCCCTTCCCCGGTTCCGGGATTCCCGCCGCGCCGAGCAACGACTGGTCGATGTCTCGCACCGTCGTCCGGTGCAGCGGCCAGGGGGGATGCTCCACCGCGGTCGTGGCCACGGTCGAGCCGTACGTCACGAACAGACGCCACCGGGCCGTCAGGAAGTGATCCAGGGAGCCGAGCTCGGGCGCCTCGAACGGCTGGCCGGGCTCCACGGTGATGTCGTAGTGCGCGTTCCGCTCGGGCAGGCGTCGTCGGCCCGTGTACCGAACGGTGGTCGCGGACTGGCGGAGCTCGAGCGACGACCACATGTACGGGAGCCGGTAGACCGTCCTGGCGAAGGCGAAGGCGGGGAACCGGGCGATGTCGAGCGAGAAGAACCAGATGCCGGGGAGCCCGTTCGGTCCCACGACGTAGGTCCGGACGTTCGTCTCCGGGGAGCGGGAGAGCCAGGGGAGCGTGGGGACGAACGGCGCCCGCAGCCCCTCGAGCAGGAACGGCGTGACGCCGATCCAGGCGTCACCGTCGAACGTCTCGAGCGCGAGCGGGGACGGCACGAGCGGGCGGATCACGGCCGGGTCGTAACGCCAGTGCAGGAACGTCAGGCGGTTCCAGCTCTGATACATCGCCGGGCGCGCGACGCGCTCCTCCGGCTCCGGGCCTCTGGGTTTCGCCGCCTCGACGATCCGTCCACCCGCGGCCGCGCTCACCGATGGATTATCGCCGCCTCATCCGGGTGACAATCCCAGTGCGTCGAGGGAAAGGGATGCGTTGACGAGGACGATCGCGCTCATCGGCTCCGGGGAGTTCGAGCCGTGGTCGGAGGAGGTGGACCGCCGGCTGCTCGAGCGGTCCTCGGGCGACGGGAGCGTGTTGATCGTCCCCACGGCGAGCGCGCGCGAAGGCGAGACGTTCAACGTGTGGGCCGCGAAGGGCATCCGCCACTACGAGCGCATGGGCGTCCCGGCCCGCGTGGCCTCGCTGCGCGACCGCAACCACGCCTTCAGAGGTGAGTTCTGCGGCTACCTGGAGACGGTGAGCCTCGTCTACTTCTCCGGGGGCAACCCATCCTTCCTGGCCAGGACCCTCGCCGGCACCCGGTTCTGGTCGGCCACGCTCGATGCGCTCGACCGAGGAGCCTCGTACGCGGGGTGCAGCGCCGGGGCGTGTGTCTCGGGCGAGTTCGCCCCGGAGACGGTGTCGGAACCTGTCGAGGAGGATCGCTGGATCCAGGGGCTGCGGCTCCTGCCGAACGTCTGGGTCATGCCGCATTGGGACGCGATCCGCGCCGAGGTTCGCGATCACTTCCTGTCGACGATCCCCGACGACGGCCTCCTGCTCGCCATCGACGAGGAGACGGCCGTACTCGGGGACGGCGCCACCTTCGAGGTGTACGGCAAAGGGACGGCGATGGTGCGGCGAGACGGGGCGTCGTCGGTGTTCCAGGCGGGAGGGAGCTTCGAGCTGCGCACCGCGGCCACCGATCGAGGACAGCTCGACGCCGGGGTCGTTCACGTCGTCGATCGGATCCCCGAGGGATGTGGGGCGATCGGTCTGCTCTCGAGCGACGAGTTCACGCCCGACGTGGAGGAGTTCGGCCGGCGGCTCCTCGAGGCCACCGGCCCGCGCGTCGGCGTCCTCCTGTGTGCCGATCCGGCCACCGCCAACCAGCAGGCCGCCGCGGCCAGGGAGCACTTCGGCTCGCTCGGCGCCGAACCCATCGTGCTCGACGTGCTGGAGCGTGGGGACGCGCGTCCGGAGGCCCTGCCCGATTGCGACATCCTCTTCCTCGGGGGAGGCAGCCCGTCCACGTTGCTCGAGTGCCTCCGGGGCACGCCGCTGTGGGAGGACGTCCTGCGGCGGTGGGCGGGGGGACTGGCCATCGCCGGATCCAGCGCGGGCGCGATGGCCCTCTGCGCGAGCTGCCTCGAGCCGAGCCCCGGCGCCGACGTGCCGACCAACTGGTCGAAGGGCCTCGGTCCGCTCTCGGGATGTGCCCTGGGGGTGCACGCGGCGAGCCGGCCTCCGGAGTGGCTCCAACAGGTCGTGACAACGGCGCCGGTCCCGGTCGTGGCCATCGACGACGCGACCGGGCTCATCCTCCGCCCGGGTATCGCTCCTCGAGTGGTGGGCGCCGGCCGGGCGTGGGTCGTCGATCCGTCGTCCGGTTGAGGACGGGGCTCAGCGCCCCCGGCGCTCGCGGATCCTCGCGCGGAGCTTCGTGGCCGCGTTGAACGAGGCCAGCATGGCGCGGTCGGCAGGGGAGCCGGCTCGTGGCATGAGCCCGACCTCCCTCCCGAAGGTCGCTCCGTCGTAGTAGATCGTGTTGTGCCGAACCTGGCCGTCCGCGATCTCCATGACGTCGACCCCCCGGATGGTGATCCGCTTCCCGGTCGGCTGGATGCCCAGGAACGGGCCTCCGGTGAACGATCCGGTCGCCTCCCACTGGATCACCGCCGTGCCGGCGTCGGCGACGATGTGGCCGACCCTGAGCGAGAAGTCGGGGAAGGCCCCGAAGAGCTCCCGGAAGAATCCCAGGATGCGCTCGCGGCCCCGGTACACCCCGACGGCCACGAAGTCGTCGACGGCATCGGGATGGACGAAGGGAGCGACCCGCTCGAGGTCCATGACCGCGAGGGCCTCGAAGATCTGCCGGGCGACCTCCTCGGGCGCGGGCTTCGCGGCGGCCGCGCGCCCCTTGGTGGTGCGTGCTGCGGTGGTGGGTTTCGTCTCTGACATGGCCGGAATCATCCCACGCCGGGTCTCGTAGGATGGATACATGCCAGAGACCTTTGGGAAGCGCCAGCGCCAGACCGTGAAGCAGCGGAAGCAGTCGGCTCGCGAGGAGCGGCGGGTGGCCCGCAACCAGCGTCGCGACGCCCGGGAATCGGGCCAGGAGCCCGAGGATTCGTGGCTCGGGGATCCCAATCCCACCGGCGTGGAGGAGCTCGACCAGCCCTCCCCGGCCGACTGAGCCACACAGGGGTACAATGTATCCGTGAGACGTGAGCCATCAGGCGTGTATAAGACAAGCCTGGGCATGGTGTTTCGCGTCACGGAGAGCGACGACGGGGGCCTGAAGGTCGAGGTCCTCAAGGATTCCGAGTGGGTCCCAGGTCGCATCGGCATGGTCGGGCTCCGCCATTCCTCGTCCACCAAGATGCTGAGCCCCGCCGCCATCCGCGCCCTCCCCGCCTAGCCCCGGTCCGAGCCGTTTCGCCCGTTTCCGCCGATCGTGGGCGATGTGCCCCACGCACGTTTGTGCAGATGCACAAAGGGGAGCGTCCCCGTCTCGCGGAACTCCTCCTCCATGCGAACCCCACTCTCGATCCGCACGCGATGGACCTCCTCCGCCCTTGCCGCCGGGCTCCTCGTCGGCTCGATCGCCCTCGCCGCGCCGCGGGCCGGCGCGCTCGACGACCCGCCGAAGGAACCCGTCTACCAGGTGACCAAACTGAGCGGCGCCGGGGGTGAGCCGAACGTCTCGATCAGCCCCGACGGGCAGACCGTGCTCGTGGACGGCCTGGCCGGCAGCCCGGCCAACCTCTACCGCTCCACGAACGGCGGCGCCACCTACACGAAGGTCATCTTCGCCGGCTCGTTGAAGAAGGGCGGCGGCGACTGGGACATGCACTGGCAGAACAACACCACGGTCATCGCTGCCGACCTGAGCCTCGAGAACGGCATCTACGTGGACCGCTCCACCGACGGGGGCCTGACCTGGACGCAGACCACCGTCCACACCGACACGTACGACCGGCCCTGGCTCGGCGTGTCCGGCAACAATGTCTATCTGATCGCGAAGGGCTTCGACAGCATCCCGTACTGCTACATCTCCACCGACGGCGGCCAGACGTTCGCCACCGCGCCCGTCCCCATCTACGGGACCGGTGCCGTCCCCGCGGCCGCGGGCGGGGGTTCGCCCACGCCGGTCGAGGCCTTCTCGGCCCAGAACGCCTACATCGACCACGTCAGCATCGATCCGAAGAGCGGCGACCTCTACGTGCTGTTCGGCCTGGACGGCGAGGACACGTACAGCTCCTCCGCGCCGTTCGGCACCCCCTCGCGGCTGTACGTCTCGCACCTCGCGCAGGGGGCCGCCGGCCCGCAGTTCGACGTCCACGCGGCGTACCTCGGTCACGCCGGCGACAACTTCATCAACGGGTTCAACTGGATGGCCATCGACCGTGATGGAACGATCTACGTCCTCGGCAACGGCGACCACGCCGGGCACCAGTCGACCTGGCTCTCCTTCAGCAAGGACCACGGGGTCACCTGGTCGTCGTTCAAGGACGTCGGTGAGCCAGGAGGGAACAACGTCTACGGGTCGATCGCGGCCGGCGCGCCCGGCAACCTGGCGCTCGTGTACCTCCACGGCACCAAGGCGACCCCCGGCGAGGCCCAGGACTGGCACGCGAAGGTGGCACAGATCTCGGGCGCCGACACCGCCACGCCCGTCGTCAGCTTCCTCACCGACCAGATCGGCGGCGCGATCCACACGGCCGACATCTGCATGGACGGCATCCTGTGCGGCACGGTGGCACCCTTCGGCGACAACAGGAACCTGCTCGACTACATGTACAACGCGGTCGGGCCCGACGGGTACCCCATCGCCGTCGTTCCTTCCGACGGCCCGGCCAGCGGCGGCAACGGCAGCAGCGGCTCGGTGGCGGTCATGGTCATCCGGCAGACGGCCGGTCCCGGCATCGGCGCGGGTGCCCCGAGCTAGACACCCGCTGCACCGGCACCATCCACCCGGAGAGAGGGACCCGGATGTGGGAGTGTGGCACGATGCCCCGGCATGCGATTCGGCGTCACGTCGTTCCTCACCGACCGCTCGATCCCGCCCGCTGAGCTCTCTCGCGAGCTCGAGGTCCGCGGCTTCGACTCGTGCTTCGTCCCCGAGCACACCCACATCCCGACCGGCCGCAGGACGCCGGCACCCATGGGGGAGCCCCTTCCCGAGTACTACCGGCAGCTCCTCGACCCGTTCGTCGCCCTGACGGTCGTGGCGATGACGAGCACCACCCTGCGGGTCGGGACCGGCATCTGTCTCGTGGCGCAGCGCGACCCCTTCGTGCTGGCCAAGGAGGTGGCGACGCTCGACCTCGTGTCCGGCGGCCGGTTCGTCTTCGGGATCGGCTTCGGCTGGAACGAGGACGAGCTCTCGCACCACGGCGTGACCTACAAGGAGCGGCGTGAGGTGGTCAGGGAGAAGGTCCTCGCGATGCGCGCGCTGTGGACGAAGGACGAGGCGTCCTTCGATGGCGCGTACGTCCGTTTCGACTCGAGCTGGTCGTGGCCCAAGCCCGTGCAACGGCCCGGCCCACCGGTCCTTCTCGGGGGCACGGGGGGACCGATGCTCTTTCGTGCCATCGCCGAGTACGGCGACGGGTGGATCCCCATCGGGGGGCGGGGCGTGGGCAGACAGCTTCCCGACCTCCAGCACGCGTACGAGGACGCCGGACGTGACCCGTCGACGATCCGCATCGTGCCGATGGGGACGATCCCGGATCCGGGGAAGCTCGAGCACTTCGGGTCGCTGGGCATCGAGGAGGTCGTACTGGGCGTGGAGTCCGGGACGGCCGATCAGGTACTGCCGACGCTGGATGCGTTCGCGAAGATCGTGGAGCCGTTCCGGGACTGACGGGATCGCTCCGGAGAGGAAGGTGGGCCGGATGTTTGCGAGGGTCGCGATCTACGAGGTTCCCGGGCATCGGATCGACGAGGTCGTCGAGGGCTTCCGAGCCCCGGTGGGCGACATCGTGAAGATGGGCGCGGCGGACGTGTTCGTGCTCGTGAGCCCGGAGAACGACCGAGCCCTGACGATGACGATGTGGGAGCACCAACACGACATGGAGGCGAGCCGCCTCGCCGCGACCAGGCTCCGTTCGGAAGCGGTCGATGCTGCCGGTGGCACGATCCAGAGCGTGGTGGAATACGAGGTGGCCATCCACGAGAGCGGCACCACGTGACCCACCGCGGTGCCGGTGTGACCTAGACCGGCACCCAGCGGGGGAGCGCGACGCCCTCGGCGATCCGCTGGAACACCACCCGTACCGGCCGGCCGATCTCGATCGTCGCGGGGTCGACCTCGTTGATCTGGCCGTCGTCCGTGGCGACGAGGTTGCCGACGAGCCGGATCGTGGGCTCCTCGTCCAGGGCCACCACCACCACGTTGTAGGGAGCGAGCTCGGCGTAGGCCGGGAGCAGGGGGGGATGCGGAACCACGAACGACCAGACCGTCCCGCGGCCGCTCATCGTCCTCCACTCCTGGTCGAGCGAGCGGCACCACGGGCACATGGGGCGGGGAGGGAACCGCAACCGGGCGCAGCCGGTGCACGCCTGCATGCGGAGCTCTCCGGCGGCCGCGCCCTCCCAGAACGGACGTCCGTCGTCGTCCTGCAGGGGGAGCAGGAGGCCATCCGGGGTCACGTGTTGCGTCATCGCCGGAACACCACCGCGCTCGTGGGAACGCCCTCGCCGGACGTCACGAGGCAGGCCTTCGCGTCGGGGACCTGCGCGGTGGAGGTCCCGCGCATCTGCCGCACGCCCTCCACGATGAGGTTGAACCCGTGCACGTATGCCTCGGAGAGCCCGCCGCCGCTCGTGTTCACCGGGAGCCGGCCACCGAGCTCGATGGCGCCGTCCTCGGTGAACGCCGCGCCCTCGCCGCGCCCGCAGAAGCCGTACCCCTCGAGCGAGAGCGGGATCAGTGTGGTGAACGCGTCGTAGAGCTGCACGACGTCGACGTCCTCGGGTCGCAGCTCCGCGTTGGCCCACAGTCGCTTCGCGCAGGCCCACGCCGGGCCGGTCAGAGGATCGTCGTTCCAGAAGTTCACCATCGTGTGGTGCTGGGGCGGCAGGCCCTGCGCGAACGCATGCACGTAGACGGGCGGCTGCCTGCAGTCCTTCGCCCGGTCGGCGGAGACGATCACGGCGGCCAGCGCGCCGTCGGTCTCGAGACAGTTGTCGAACAAGCAGAGCGGCTCGGAGATCCACCGGGATTCCATGTACTGCTCGCGGGTGAGCGGCCGCTCGTGCATCACCGCGCTGGGGTTGCGGTTCGCATGGGCCCGGCACGCGAGCGCCACGTTGGCCAGGTGATCACGGGTGGCGCCGAACTCATGCATGTACCGCCGCGTGAGCATGCCGATCTCGTCGACCGGACGAAGGAGTCCCCACGGACGCGACCACTGCGCGGGCGTGGGGAGCTGGTGGACCGTCTCGGTCCAGGGTCTGGGGCCGGAGCCACGCTTCCTGCTGCGCCACGCCACACCGACGTTCGCCTGTCCGGTGGCAACCGCCATGGCGATGTGACCGACGGTGCCGCATCCTGCGCCGCCGCCGTAGCCGATCTGCGAGAAGAATGTGACGTCCCCGGCGCCGATGTTCTTGGCGATCTCGACCTCTTCGGTGTTCTCCATGGTGTAGCTGGAGAACGCGTCCACCTCCGAGGGGTCGATGCCGGCGTCGTCGAGTGCAGCAAGGATCGCCTCGCACGCCAGTCGCTTCTCGGAGCCCTCGACGTGTTTGGCGAACGTGGTCTGTCCGATCCCGACGACGGCGGTCGTATCTCTCAGCACGATCCGCGGAGTCTAGCGGCACCTGACGGGTCGTCAGATGGGCCGGGGGAGGGTTGGTGGAGCTACCGGAGACGGAAGCGCTTGCGCTTGCTCGGTGCGGAAAGCGTCCACGACTGAGCGGCGAGCTTGGAGCCATCGGGAACCGGCGTGACCACCGCGTGCCTCGAGGAGGACGAGCGGCGGGCGTCGTCATCGGAATCGAGCTCCGGGAGCTCGGGCTCCGGCGCTGGACGATCGGCGAGCTCTGGATCCTCCGAGAGCTGAGCCGATTCCGGAGCCGGGGGCGCCGAAAGACTGCGCTCGCCCGGAAGAGCGAAGTCGACCTCGACGCGGGCACGCTGGTGCGCCTCGACACGCGGCGGCGCGGCGACCTCGACCCGAGGCGGCGCGGCGACCTCGACCCTGGGCTTCTCGGCAACCTCCACGAGGGCCGCGGGAGTCTGCCCGGGGATCGGCAGCCGCAGCTCCCTGGGCGCCTGTGGCTCGACGTGGGGCCCTGCGGGAGGGGCGGGAAGGGGCGGAAGTTCGCTGGCGGGCGCACGCGGCGCGGCCGGAAGCTCGAACGAGCTCGAGGCAATGTGCGCGGGGGCGGCCGAGACGGCGGCACCGACGAGCTCCTGCTCCTCGACGGGAGCCTGCTCGGGCTCGTCTGCGTCCTGCCACTCCTCCGTCTGCTCCGTCTGCTCGGGCTCATCGTTAACGCTCATGACCTTGCGCCTGACCTTCGAGTCCCGGTACAGCCCGAGCGCGATGAGGACGGGCAGGACGCCGGGGATCGGCGCGGCACCGGTCTTGAGGAACACGGCCACGGACACGAGGCCGAAGAAGATGGAGAGCCCCAGGTACGCCTTCCGCCGGCGGGCGGACATGGGGTACAGGAAGGCCTTCTCACACCGGGGGCACTCGAAGCGGTAGAGCCCCAGGAAGTTCAGCTTGGGGGCGGCCTCGACCTCGGAGCCACACTCGGTGCAGGTCACGTGCTCAACGGGGAGATTCTTCGCCATGCCTCTTTTTTCGGTGCCTCCGGGGGCCTCCTTGAGCCGAGATCGGGGTTTCTCGCGTTCCTCGAGCCACGGGGCGTACCCTACGGACCTGATGGGTCGTCAGATCCCCTGGGCCACGGTCCCGGAGCTGGTGCGGGATGCCGCGGAGCGGTTCGGGCCCCTCGAGGCCGTGGTCGACCCTCCCGTCCGGATGACGTTCGGAGAGCTCGGCGCCGCGGTCGAGCGGGCCGGAGCCGCCTGCTCCTCGGCCGGCCTCGAACCCGGTGAGCGTGCCGCTATCTGGGCGCCGAACATCCACGAGTGGATCGTGGCCGCCCTGGGCGTGGTCTCGGCCGGCGGGGTTCTCGTGCCGATCAACACCCGTTTCAAGGGGGACGAGGCCGCCTACATCCTCGAGAAGAGCGGGGCGAGATTGCTCTTCACCACGACCGGTTTCCTGGGCAACGACTACGTGGGCATGCTCAGGAGCGCCGGGGTGACGATCGACACCGTCATCCTGCGCGGAGAGGCGCCCGCGAGGACCACGCCCTGGCAGGTGTTCCTCGACTCGGGAAGCGCGACGCGCCTGCCGGCCGTTTCGGCGCACGATCTGTCGGACGTCATCTTCACGTCGGGGACCACGGGACGCCCGAAGGGCGTGATGACCGCCCATGGGCAGAGCGTCCGCGTGTTCGAGATGTGGGCGGACATCGTCGGTCTCCGCGAGGGGGATCGCTACCTCGTCGTGAACCCGTTCTTCCACACCTTCGGGTACAAGGCCGGCATCCTCGCCTGCCTCATGCGCGGAGCGACGGTCTATCCTCAGGCGGTGTTCGACGCGGGGGAGGCCATGCGGCGCATCGCCGAGCACGGCATCACGGTCCTGCCGGGCCCGCCGACGCTGTATCAGTCGATCCTCGATGACCCGCGCCGCGCCGACGTCGAGCTGTCGTCGCTCCGGCTGGCGGTGACCGGCGCGGCGGTCGTACCGATCACGCTGGTCGAGCGGATGCGCGACGAGCTCACCTTCGAGACCATCCTCACCGCGTACGGCCTCACGGAGTGCACCGGCACCGCCACGATGTGTCGCACCGACGACGACGCCGAGACCATCGCCACCACATCCGGGGCCGCGATCCCGGAGACGGAGGTTCGCGTGGTCGGTGACGACGGCCGGGAGGTGCCGCGTGGCGAGCCGGGGGAGATCGTGATCCGCGGTTACAACGTGATGCGCGGCTACTTCGAGGATCCGCAGGAGACCGCGAAGACCATCCGCGACGGCTGGTTGCACACCGGCGACATCGGCGTCATGGACGAGCGCGGCTACGTGCGGGTGACCGACCGCCAGAAGGACATGTTCATCGTCGGGGGGTTCAACGCGTACCCGGCGGAGATCGAGAACGCGCTGCTGGCCCACCCGTCCGTGGCACAGGTGGCCGTGGTGGGGGCGCCTGACGAGCGCCTCGGCGAGGTGGGTGTCGCGTTCGTCGTCCCGCGGGATCCGGCGCCGGCGCCCGATGACCTGATCGCCTGGGCGCGCGAGCACATGGCCAACTTCAAGGTCCCCCGCCACGTGGAGCTGATGGAGTCGCTTCCGCTGAATGCGAGCGGGAAGGTGCTCAAGTTCGAGCTGCGCCAGCGGGCGATCGGGCTCCTGGGAGCGCCGGCGTGAACCATCGTCCGGTCGAGCTCGGCACGATCCTGTTCACCCTCGTCGAGCCGCATCGAGGCCACGAGGTCGCCTACAACCGGTGGTACGAGCGTGACCACTTCTACGCGGGCTGCCTGATGGGCCCCGGGATCATCGCGGGGAAGCGGTGGGTCTCGACGCGTCCGTACAAGGATCGGCGCTACCCCGAGGACTCGCCCATCACCGGGGCGGCCGACCGCGGTTCCTACCTGGCCCTCTACTGGGTCGACAAGGGGATGCAGGACGAGTGGGGTACCTGGGGCGCGCGCCAGGTGAAGGACCTGCACCGCGCCGGCCGCATGTTCGCGGAGCGCGATCACGTGCACACGAAGCTCTACCGGTACCTGGGCGGCGTGTTCCGCGACGACGACGGCGTGCCGCCGGAGCTCGCGCTCGACCATCCGTACCGCGGTCTGGTGGCGATGTTCGGCGAGGTCAACGAAGGCGTGGACGACGCCGAGGTGGCCCGGTGGTACGCGGAGGAGCACCTGCCGAAGGCGCTCGAGGGGTCCTCGACCGCGATGAGCCTGGTGTTCCGCCCCGTCGCGATCCCGGAGGATGCGCCGGCGGACATCCCTCGCGATCCCGGGGACGAGCGCCGGTTCCTCCACCTCTCCTTCCTCGAGCGCGATCCGCTCGACGTCTGGGAGGACGACTTCGCGGGACACGGCAAGGAGCTGGAGGGAACGGGCCTGGCGCGGCTGCTGTGGATGGGCCCTTTCATCCCGACCGTTCCGGGGACGGACACGTATACCGAGGAGCTCTGGTGAGGGGGGACGCATGATGGGAAGACGGGTGCGGTTCGCACGGTGGCTGGCGATCGTGGGACTCGTGGTGGTCGCTGCGGCATGCGGTGGAGGAAACGGCACGTCCGTCGGCTCGAGCTCCGGGTCGAACCCTCCGGGATCGACCCCGGGTTCCGGTGGTCAGGCCGGGGGCGGCGCCGTCGCGCAGCTGAAGACGCTGGGCGTGGAGTGGTCCAAGACCTCGGCCAAGGTCACGTACGGCTACACCGGCGGGACGTCGGGAGCTCAGAAGCTCGGCAACTTCACGCTGTACTGGATGCCCCCCAGCGCGTGGCGGGTCGACCTGGACATCGCCGGATCGACCTCGACGATCATCCACAACGGGGACAAGTCCTACGTATGCGGCGGCGGGGGCGGCGCCGCATGTGTCTCCGTGCCGGGCGCGCAGGGTGCGGGCTCGCTCCCGTTCCTGGGTGCGTTCGCCGATCCAGAGGGCCTGTCGTCGCAGATCTCCGACGCGCTCTCCGGTGCGGATCTCGAAGAGTCCTCGGACACGATCGCCGGACAGGACGCGAAGTGCTACGCCGCGAGCGGGGGGGCGGCCGGGTCGCAGGGGAAGGTCGAGTGGTGCTTCGCGAAGGACGGGATACTGTTGCGGTACCTGGCCAGTGCGTCCGGCGCCGGAGGCGCGGGATCGTTCGGCCTGGAGGCCACCGACGTGAGCCGTGACGTCTCCGCGTCGGACTTCGAGCCGCCGTACCCGGTCACGCCCGGCTACTAGCTCGCTTTGGACCTTCGGTACTCGGAGTCGGACGAACGGTTCCGCAAGGAGCTTCGGGCGTGGCTCGACGAGGCGCTCCCGACGCTGGCGGCGAAACCTCCCGCCGAGGACTGGCCCGCTCGCCGCGGTTACGACACGAACTGGCAGCGCATGCTGCACGACGCCCGGTACGCCGGCGTGGACTGGCCCGAGGAGTTCGGCGGGCGCGGCGCGTCGCCCACCGAGCACCTGATCTTCCTCGAGGAGACGGAGGCAGCCGGCGCGCCGTACGTCGGCGTGAACTTCGTCGGGCTCCTCCACGCGGGACCGACGCTCATCGCGGAGGCTTCCGACGAGCAGCGAGCCCGGCATCTTCCGCGCATCCTGCGTGGCGACGAGGTGTGGTGCCAGGGGTTCTCCGAGCCGGGGGCGGGCAGCGACCTCGCGTCGCTGCAGACCCGGGCCGTCCGCGACGGCGACCACTACGTCATCTCGGGACAGAAGATCTGGACCTCGTTCGCCCAGGTCGCCGACTACTGCGAGCTCCTCGTCCGCACCGACCCCGACGCGCCGAAGCATCGCGGCATCACCTGGTTGATCATGCCCATGGACGCGCCCGGCATCGATGTGCGCCCGCTGCGCACGATCGCCGGATCCTCGGAGTTCAGTGAGATGTTCCTCGACGAGGTGCGGGTGCCGGTGGCGAACCGGGTGGGCGGGGAGAACGACGGGTGGCGCGTGGCCAAGGTGACGTTCTCGTTCGAGCGGGGCACCGCGTTCGTCGGCGAGCTGCTGAAGACGAGGGAGATGCTGGGGCGGCTCGCGGCGCTCGCGCCCGACGACGCCGGGACTCGCCGCGAGCTCGGCCATCTCGCCGCCGAGCTCGATGCGCTCTGGGCCCTCACGAAGCGCAACGTGACGCAGGCCGAACGTGGCAGCGGCGTCCCGGGTCTCGGTGGCTCGGTGTTCAAGCTCGCATACTCCGAGGCCCGGCATCGCCTCGGTGACCTCGCGATGCGGATCCTGGGCGCGGAGGGCCTCACGCTCGAGAACGAGCATGTGCAGGCGTGGGTCCAGGCCATGTCGATCTCCATCGCGGCCGGCGCGACGCAGATCCAGCGCAACATCGTCGCCGAACGCATCCTGGGCCTGCCGAAATGAACTTCGACCTGGACCAAGAGGACCTCGAGCTCCAGAACGGGATCCGGGATCTCTGCGCCGGGCGGTTCTCGGCTCGAGAGGCCCGCCCGGGCGACCTCGGTTTCTGGGACGACCTGCGGGAAGCCGGGGTCTTCTCCCTGCGGGCGGCAGAGCCGGACGGCCTCGGCCTCGGGATGACGCAGGCCACGCTGGTCTACGAGGAGCTGGGCCGGGCGCTCGTGCCCGGGCCGCTCGTGGGCACCTTCCTCGCCGGCAGGCCGGACGGGGTCGCGGGGTTGGTGGAGCGCGGCACGAGCGTCGTCGAGCACCTCGAGGCCCTGGACGAGCTGCTCGTCTCGGATGACGATGGCCTGTGGCGTGTCGATCCCTCGGAGCTTCACGGAGAGCCGGTGGACCGGCCTCTGGATCCCCTCACCCCCCTGCACCGTGTGGGCGACCTGCCGCAGGGGGAACGGGTCGGCGCGGCGAACCGGAGCCAGATGGAAGCGGCGACCCTCACCGCCGCGCTGTCGCTCGGCATCGCCGAGGCCGCCACGGATCTCGCCGTCGCCTATGCGAAAGAGCGCGAGCAGTTCGGGCGCCCCATCGGCTCCTTCCAGGCCGTGAAGCATCTCTGCGCGGACATGCTGGTGCGGGCGGAGGTGGCGCGCGCGGCGGTGTATGCGGCCGCCGTGCTGCTCGACGAGGGGGACGCTCACGGTGCCGTGCACGCCGCCAAGCTGCTCGCGAGCGAGGCCGCCGTCGTCAACGGGAAGACGTGTATCCAGGTCCACGGCGGCATGGGTTTCACGTGGGAGGCGGTCCCGCACCTCTACCTCAAGCGGGCCATGGTGCTCGCCACACACTTCGGTGGCGTCGACTCGCACGCAGAGGCGATGCTCGCTCACCTATGATGCGAGACGCCACGTGATCCACGGAGGTGACGGTGGCGGCGACGCTCGAGGCAGGGGATCTCTGGGAGCTGATCGAGCGACGCGCGGAACGCACCCCGAACGCCACCACCGCGGTCGATGAACGCGGCCGCGCGCTCACGTTCCAGCGACTGAAGGACGAGGCGGAGCGCGCCGCGGCGGGATTGCACGCCATGGGGATCGGCGAGGGCTCCGTCGTCTCGTGGCAGCTCCCGACGTGGAACGCCTCGGTGATCCTCGTCGCGGCCCTGGCGAGGTTGGGCGCCGTGCAGAACCCCATCCTTCCGATCTACCGCGAGCGCGAGCTGAGCTTCATCCTGCGCCAGGCGGGGACACGGCTGTTCGTCGTGCCTTCCACGTTCCGGGACGTCGATTTCGCGGAGATGGCTCGGGGCATCGCGAAGGAGATCGACGGACTCGACGTGCTGGTCTGCGACCGGGAGGTCCCGGACGGCGACCCGACGACAGTTCCTCCACCCCCCGAGGCGAGCGATCCGGACGACGCGCCGGTTCGGTGGCTCTTCTACACGTCCGGCACGACCGCGGAGCCGAAGGGGGCGCAGCACACCGACCACACGGTCATGGCCGCCGCTCGCGGGATGTGCGAGCGACTGGCGCTGGTCCCCGCCGACCGCAGCGCTCTGGTGTTCCCGTTCACGCACATCGGAGGCATCATCTGGATGTTCGCCTCGTTGCAGACGGGGCTGACGAACCTGCTCGACGAGGCCTTCGATCCCGCCGGCACCGTGGAGTTCCTCCAGCGCGAGGACGTCACGCTGGCGGGATCCGGCACGACGTTCCACCTGGCGTACCTCAAGGCCCAGCGCGCGGAATCCGACACGCCGCTGTTCCCGCATGTCCGGTGCTGTCCCGGGGGCGGGGCCCCGAAACCGCCCCAGCTGCACTTCGAGGTCAAGCAGGAGCTGGGCGGCGTGGGGATCGTGAGCGGCTACGGGCTGACCGAGTCGCCGATCCTCACGATGGCGGGCGTCGACGACGACGACGAGGTCCTGGCGAACACAGAGGGCCGGCCCATGCCGGGCGTCGACCTGCGCGTGGTGAAGCTGGAGGGCGGCGTGGCGCGTACCGGGGAGGAGGGGGAGATCCGGGCAAAGGCGCCGCAGCTCATGCGGGGCTACCTCGACGCGGCGCTGGACGCCGACGCCTTCGACGACGACGGCTACTTCCGCACCGGCGATCTCGGCAAGCAGGATCGCGCGGGGAACGTGACGATCACCGGCCGTCTCAAGGACGTGATCATCCGCAAGGGGGAGAACATCAGCGCGAAGGAGGTCGAGGACCTCCTGTTCGAGCATCCGAGCGTCGCCGACGTGGCCGTCATCGGGCTGCCGCATCCGGAGCTCGGGGAGCTCGCGTGCGCGGTCGTCGCGGTCGGCGAGGGCGCGGACGAGCCGTCGCTCGAGGAGCTGTGCTCGTTCCTGGAGGGGAAGGGGCTCTCGAAGCGGAAGCTCCCGGAACGTATGGAGATCGTCGACGCGCTCCCGCGCAACCCCGCGGGCAAGGTGGTCAAGAACGAGCTGCGCGATCGCTTCGCCGGCGTGAAGCGTTGACCTCTTGACCTCCACATCCTCCGACAGCGTCCTGCTCGCCCTCGACGGACCGGTGGCAGTGGTGTCGCTCAATCGGCCCGAGCGCCACAACGCGTTCAACGACGAGATGGATGCACGCTTCTTCGAGGTGCTCGGGGAGGTGGCCGGGCGCGACGACGTGCGGTGCGTGGTATGGCGCGGCGAAGGCAAGTCGTTCTCATCGGGGCGCGACGTCGCGGAGCTCGGCCTGCGAGCGAAGGGCGAAACCGATCTCGAGTTCATCGAGGCCGGACACGCCAAGACGAAGCTGCTGTGGGAGATGTCGGTCCCGATCGTCGTGGCGCTGAAGGGCTGGGCCATCGGCGGATCGTTCGAGCGGGCGTTGCTCTGCGACATCAGGGTGGCGGCGGAGGACGCGCGCATGATGCTGCCGGAGACGGCGCACGGCGTGATCCCCGACAGCGGGGGGGTGGCGAGGCTCTTCCAGATGTGCGGTCATGGCATGGCGGCGGACCTCGCGCTCACGGGGCGGGTGCTCGATGCGGACGAGGCGCTGCGACATGGTGTGGTCTCGCGGGTAGTGCCGGAGGAGCGACTCGACGACGAGGTCATGGCGGTCGCCCAGGAGATCGCGAAGCGGCCGCCGCTCGCCGTAAGGATGGCCCGCGCCACGATCGCGTCCCTCGGAGTGCCGGAAGTCGAGCGTTCGATGCACGAAGAGAAGCTCGCGCAGACCGTCGTCATGTCCAGCGACGAGTACAAGAAGCAGAAGGAAAAGCGGCTGAAGTCTTGACAACAGAACAGGTGTTCGGTAGGCTCTGTGCACCTCCCCCGCACGGAATCGAGTGCGGAGCAGTACGTGGATAGATGGAACAAGAAGGTCCTCGAACCACCTCCCCCGGACGTCGAAGCTCGCGTTGAGCGCATGGATCTCATCCATGCCGGCGTCTGCGCCGGCCAGCGCGAGCTGATGAGAGAGATCGTGCGCCTCGCGGAGGTCGAGGACTGGACCTACTACGGCGCCAGGGACCTCGCCCACTTCCTTGCGATCCGTCTCGGGGTCTCGACGTGGGAGGCCAACCGGTGGATCCA
>JBHELK010000088.1:0-13086 GCA_046263085.1 Actinomycetota bacterium | reverse complement strand
GAGTACGTCGTGTCGTTGCCGCTCAGCGGATCGTGCAGCGTCTGGAGCAGACCGTTCGCGTCGTACCCGTACGTGGTGGTGTTCGAGGTCGATCCGAGCGTGGTGGTGAGGGTGTCGAGGCGCCCGTCCAGATAGGCGTAGTCGGTCTGCGATTCGTTGGCGAGGGCGCCTCCCACGCTCTCGTGGACCGTGTCCAGCCGGTTGTCCTCGTCGTAGGTGATCTCGACCGCGGCCTGGGGGTTGGTCGCCGTCTTCAGCATCCCGGCGGTGTCGTACGTGTAGGTCTCTGAGTCCTGGGTCGCCCCCGTGGCGTTGACGACGGCGTGACGCCTGGTTCGCTCCCCCCACCGGTCGTAGGCGTAGCGCAGGGTGAGACCGCGGGGGTCATCGACGGAGGTCAGCCATCCCGCGGCGTCGTAGTGGTTCGTGGTCACGTGGCCCAGGCCGTCGGTGGCGGCGTCCAGGAGCCCGTAGTCGTCGTAGGTGTAGTGCCGGACCATGTCGGCGACCGAGGCGCTCGCGGTCGACATGGGCTCGCTGACCCGGACTCGCTCCCCGGCGTCGTCGTAGAGGATCGAGAACGTCTTGTTCCCCGAGAGGCCGTCGAGCGTGGCCTGCTTCAATCGGTCGTCGTCGTCGTAGCCGTAAGTGATGGTGTCGGTGACGGAACGGGGGCCGTCGAGCACGTGCAGCCGGCCCGCCGCGTCGTACTCGTACGTGGTCGTGGCGGGATCACCGGAGAGGTAGCGCGTCCGCTCCTCGGTCACCTCGCCGAAGCCGTTGAAGTCGTCCTCCGTCCACACCCCGGCAGGATCCGTCTGCTTGGTCCGGTTGTCGACGACGTCGTACTCATACGTCGTCGGCTCGAGGCTCCCGACCTGCTCGGAGACGGTTCGCCCCAGCAGGTCCGAGGCGGTGGTGAGGGTGACGCCCGCCGGGTCGGTTACCGCCACGTCGTTCACCAGGGCGCTGCCGTCCATGTACAGGCCGTAAGTGCTCGTCGTCGACTCACCGGTCGGCGTGGTGGTCGAGCTCGGACGACCCAATGCGTCGTAGGAAGCCAGCCAGTCGTGTTCTGCGACGTCCGACATCTTGCGCGTCTTCGTTTCGTTGCCGACCTCGTCGTAGAAGTGCTTGATCACCGGTCCCGGATCGGTGTTGGCGGGATCGGAGGACTGGTTGTTCGGAAGGTGCTCTTCCTTCAGGCGGCCCTGCAGGTCGTAGACGTAGGTGGTCACGGCGTGCAGGTTCGCGTCTGCGTCGATCAGCTCATCCACGGATGTCGTGCGTCCGGCCTTGTCGAAGTCGGTCTTCGTGATCGGCTCACCCTGGGGGTCGAGCTCCTTCAGTCGGCCCAGCGCGTCGTAGCGCATGTCCGTGACCCGCGTCTGAGCTCCCTGTCCATCAGAGGCCCGCACGACCACGGACTGCTTGGTGACGTCGCCGTCCTCGTTGCACTCGTGCTTCGTTACTGCGCCGAAAGGCGTGGTGAGCTTGCGCAGGCAGGGGCGCTCGGGGTGATCGCTTCCGACCTCGTAGTCATAGGTGGTGGTCCGCCCGAGGGGCGCGGTTGAGCTCGTGGGCCGTCCGAACTCGTCGTAGGCGTAGGTCGTGGTGCGTGAGGTCCCGCCGGGCTTGAGATCCGTCACGGTGACGTCTTGGGGCAGCGCCCGGGCCTTGTCCGAATCCGCCGGGAACGTGAAGTCCGTCTTGGTGATCCCCTCGTAGGCGTCCGGATCCTCGATGTCGGCGAGCGTGGAGCGCGAGACGACGTCATTCGTCAGCAGCAGCAGGTGCGGCGTGAGCTCATCGATCGGGAGCAGGGAGAAGGAGCCGCCCCCACCGGCGTCCCACTCCAGCTTGAACTGGGCGGCGGCGTTGACTCCGGAGACGTTCCGGTACTCGATCGTGATGGGGTGCCGCCCCGGCCACAGCCGCACCGTCGCCGTGGGGCAGGCCCGGAAGTTCGTGCCGCCCCCGGTGCAGTTCGCGAGCAGGACCTGGTTCTCGACGAACAGGCTCGCTCCATCCTCCGCCCGGGACCAGAGCTTGAACGCGTACTTGCGCAAGTGGTACTCGGTGCCGTTGATGGGGGGCACGTCGAGGATGCCGCTCCAGCGGATGCTCCACGCATCGTCCCCGCCAAGCGGCGGTCCGCCCGCGCTCCATGAGGCATCGAGGGCGCCGCTCCACAGCCCTTCCTGGTCGGGGATCCCGGTGAGGGTGTCGTTGTCGTAGTACTCCGCCCACAGGTTCTGATACGGCGTGCCGGAGGGGCTCGCGTCGTAGCCGTAGGTCTCCACGGAGGTGTCCTGCGACGGCGCGGGGGCGCTTCGGACGAGCTTGGTCCTCGGGTAGGGCGCGATCTTGTCGTAGCCGTACCGCTCGGAGAGGCCGTCGTCGGTGAGGTTCGCGTCGCGACACTTCTCCGCGATGCGGTTTGCCGCAGGCGTCCGCACGCACAGCCGGTTGCCGTTGGTGTCCCAGCGCATGGTGGTCTTCGGCCAGAACGTTCCGCCGTTGCCGTCGCTCACCCGGGGCCCCGAGATCCTGACCGGGAACCCCTGGAGATCCGACTCGACCATCGTCTCGAAGTCGCTGTTGAGTGGATCGTTCTGATCGGACGGATCGCCCACGGTCGCCACACCCCGGGGGTCGGTGATCTTGACCACGCCGGCGAGGGCGCCCTTGGCGTTGGTGGCCGAGTAATCGAACTGCCAGGGATCGTCGGCTCCGGGTGCCTTTACCGTGTGCACCCGGCACACCGTGGTCGCGCAGCTCGTCTCGCTCGTGTAGGTGATCGTCCATCCGGGCGCGGCGTCGGCCGTCGCCTGGCCGTCGGAGATGGACTTCAGCATCCCCGCGTCGTTGTAGTCGAAGCTCACCACCTCCCCGGCGGGGTTCACAACGCTGAGGAGCTTTCCGCCGCTGCCGTAGGTGAAGTCCCACACCCGGTCGGGGGTGTCCCAGTCGGTCTTGACCCGGTTGAGTGCGCCGCCGCTCCACTCGAAGGCCAGCTGGCGATCGAGCGTGTCGGTCACGCTCAGCAGGTTCGGAACGCCCCCGGTGGCTGCTCCTAAGGAGTACTCGAACCCCCGGTTGCCTGCGGCGGGGCTCGTGGCGACCGTCCTCGCTTTGATCAGTCCGCCCGCGTGGCGATCGGGTTGTCCCGTTGGCGCGTCGAACGGCAGGTCCAGGAAGAGGTTCCCGGTGGTCTCGTTCACCTTCAGCGTCATGCCGTTGCCGAGCGCCTGCGACCAGTACGCCCGGCGAGGATCGTCGCCCAGCATGCTGGTTACGGGTGTCCCACGCCCCGTTTCCGAGGCCCGACGGGCCTCGCTCACTCCGTCGCTTCCCTGCGTGCTGCACAGGGTGTCGGGTTGCTGGCAGACGTCCGCGGAGAGCGCCCGCCAGTAGTACGTCGTGCCGTCGGCGAGCGGAGCGTCGAGGGCGGGCACGCTCGTGGCATCTGTCCACCCGCTTTCCCAGATCGGAGTGGAGAAGTCCGTCGAGGAGGTGGAGATCTGGTAGTCGACGAGCACGTCGTCGCCGTCGGGGTCGACCGGCAGCGCTTCGATCCGAAGCAGCGGCTCCGGGGCGTCGAACTCCTCGCCGTCGGCCGGCCCGGCGAGCACCGGCGGGGGTGGGAGGCGGTCGAAGGACACCACGAGCTGGGGATCGGGTTTGCCGCTCGTGTTGTCGGAGGAGAAGAACCGGTGGTCGTTGTTCCCGGAAAGCCGGATGCCGTAGTCCGTGGAGCTCTGATCCAGGTAGTGCTGGTACAGGTCGGAGAGGTTCCACTGCCACGTGGTGTTCTGGGACCCGGCGAAGGAGTCGAAGGTCCTGCTCCCCACACCCGGCTGGTTGTTCCAGGTCAGCGTGGTGGGCCAGGCCGCCGTGACCTGACGGGCGTCGATGGCGGAGGTCCCGACCTCGTTGGCCGCGTAGAGCGTGGCCGAGTACACGACGGCATCTGAGCTCTGCAGGGTCGAGGTGTCGAAGGACAGGAACGAGCTTCGGGTGATGGTCCCCCCGCTTCCCGCCGTCAGGAGCTTCGCGTTGTTCTCGAACGAGCTCGCCGGCGAGCCGGAATCGACGTAGGTGTCTCGAAGGGTGAGAAGCGTGCTCGCCCCCGGGTCGATCCGCACCGGGTACACGGCGGAGGCCAGGAACGCCGGGTCGAGGGAGACCTCGAGACGGTAGTTCCCGCCGCCACCCGTCTGGGTGAGGCTCATCTGGGCCGTGGTGGTGTGAGGAGGGTTCGCGGAGTCCTCTGCTTCCCCGAGGGGGATCACCGCCACGACGCCCTCGCCCGAGCGGACCTCGATCCCCCCCGATCCCCTCACCGAGAGTTGGAGTCCCCCCGTGGCCTGCACGTGGTAGGAGAGCGTGCCCGGCGCGGCTTGGGAGCCGAGGGTGTCGGTCTCGGCAAAGCCACCGAGTGTGGGGATGAAGGCGAGATCGGTGTCCGGGAGTGCATCCGCATAACGCACGGCGCGGCCGTCGGAGTTGCCGGGGGTCGGAAGGGGGCTCTGGGACTCCGGGAAGATCATTACGGCGCCATGGGTGAGCTCGAACCTGACCGGGGCGTTCGAGCCGAGCACTCGGGGGTAGTGCACGGTGCTCACGCCATCGGTGCTCGTCCATCCACTTGGCTCTGCCACCGGCGTGAGGTCGCGGCGGTGCCAGGCGCCGGTCTCGTCCTGGGCGTTCACCGGCGCGGCGTGCAGCACGACGTAGTGGGCGCCGGTCGCTGCCTCTGGCGCGTACACATCGGTGTCGGACGCGCCCTGCTCGGGCAGGGGAGTTGCACCGGCAACGGCACCATCCGCACTCGGTCCCTGTGGAAGGAGCCGGATCGTCTCCGGATCTTCGATGGAGTTGCGTTGGATCTCAGCGGGCACCGGAGCACGCTCTGCGCTCGTCAGGGGATCTGGTTCTGGTGCCGGTGCACTCGTTGACGAAGGAGTCGAGGCACTCTCGGTCGCTTCACCCAGCGTCGGCAGCCCCAGGATCAATACCAAGGCAACCAACGAACCTGCGATCGGCTTCGTCAGGAGACGAAGTCCGCGTAGTGGCGACATCCTCTGACCCCCCCGGGTCTCGTTCATGCCCTTTCAGGGCACTTCTGCACGAACGCCCAGTCTGACCGGGGCGCACCGAATGCACCATAGTCACTTCTGAGCCATTTCTGCATGGTCCCTTTGGGGGGATTGCGCACCCGGTGGGTGCTTGAATGGCCCTTCGGCCGGGGCCACGCTCAACTTCAGGTGTTTGACGCCTCCGCCGATGCTCCTGTAGAGATGCGGGTTCACTTGCGACCGAGCCGGGGTTCCTCGTCGCTTCTTCCGCGCCGCCTTGCCGGCGCCGTTTTGGCATTCCTGCTGGTGGGAGGCCTGATCTCGGCCGCCGCGGGGGCCACCACCGGCTCCGAGCTCGAGGCGGCCAAGGCCCGCCTCCACCAGCTCGAATCCCAGATCAGCGCCGAGAACGACCAGCTCGACCAGCTCCAGGGGGAGCTCAACGTCCTGGCCGGTCAGATCGACGAGGCAACCGGCGCCTACCAGAACACCCAGCAGGAGGTCATGGGCATCCGCCTGCAGCTCCAGGAAGCGTCGAACCGGTACCACGAGCTCCGCGACCAGCTCGACCAGCGGGCCGCCGACGCATTCATGGAGGGCCCCGCGACCGGCCTGGATGTCATCCTCGGTGCCAGCACGATCACCGATCTCACCGACCGCTTCGAGTTCCTGAACAGCATCTCGGAGCACGACGCCCAGCTTGCCGTGGAGGTCGAGAACGTCGCGGCCGACCTGCACCAACGGGAGGCCGTTCTCAACAAGATCCTGGCACAGCAGGCAGCGAAGCTCCGCGAGCTGAACGCGGCGCAGACGCAGCTCGACAGCAAGTTCGAGCAGGCCCGGCAGATCCGCGAGGACCTCGCCGCGCAGCAGAACGAGGTCGGAGGGCTCGTCACCAAGCTGCAGAAGAAGCTCAAGCAGGAGGAGCTCGCCGCCGCGCTCGCCGCACAGCGGATGAGCGGCGGCGCGCCGGTGAACATCGGCGACAACCCGTTCCACTACTGCCCGGTCGGCGATCCGCACGCCTTCAGCGACAGCTTCGGCGCGCCTCGGTACGCCGGCGGCTACCACCCGCACGCCGGCAACGACATCATGGCGTCGCGCGGCACCCCCATCTACGCCACCTTCGACGGCACGGCGGAGGCAGACCCGAACGGCCTCGGCGGCAACGCGGTCATCGTCCACGGAGCCCAGGGCTACACGTACAACGCGCACCTCGACAGCTACGGTCAGCTCGGCAGCGTGACCACGGGCACGATCGTCGGCTACGTCGGTGACTCCGGCGACGCGCAGGGAGGCCCGACCCACGATCACTTCGAGTGGCACCCCAACGTGCTTCCGGCGAGCCCGTACCGCAGCTCCTACGGCTACACCGTGATCAACGGCGACGCCATCGACCCCTACCCGTACCTGCTGCAGGTCTGCTAGTCGCCTCTTCCGCTATCTCGCGGCCAGGCGGTCGCCGGCGGTTTGCCTGATGAGGTGGGCGAACTGCGGCAGGTCGTGGAGCAGTTGGTTGAATCGTCCCGGGGGCACGACCAGCACCTTGATCGCCGACTCGGCGACCACGCTCGCGAGCCTCGGGTAGGAGAAGCTCGCTCCCCACTCCATCGCGGCCAGCTCGCCGAAGAAGTCCCCGGGACCGTACGTCGCGACCCGCTCCCCGTCGATGAACACGCCGAGCGCCCCGTCGAGCACGACGTAGAACTCGCGGGACGCATCCCACTGTCGCACGACGGGATCGCCCGCCGCGGCCTCGCGCTCCTTGCCGGAAAGCGCGAGCTGATCGATCTCCTCCATGGGAAGGTCGCCGAAGATCGGCAGGGAGCGGAGCGCGTCGCGCCGTCCCTCGACCGCGCCGAGCCAGCCCTCGCCGACGTCGCAGGTTCGCCGGTTACCGTCGGGTCTCGCCGGACCTTCCACCGCGATCGGCGCCGTCTCGAACCACTCGAGCACCCGCTCGGCGTCGGCCTCTGCCGTGGTGTGGTTCAGGGCACACAGCCGGACGGCGAACCGTCCGTGCAGGCGCGTAGAGGACACGAGGCCGATCCCGCTGTCCGCGAAGTCGTGGACGAGCTGATTGTTCACTCGCTCGACCTCCGCTTCCTCGACGCCCGGCAGTTGCCGGCGGAAGCACACGATCGAGAGGCTCGCGGGGTGGAGAAGCTCGAGCGAGTCGCTCGCCTCGATGCGCGCCTGGGCCGCGCGGGCGACGTCCAGCGACCGGTCGATGGTCGAGCGGAACGCGTTCAGGCCGAAGTACCGCAGCGATAGCCAGATCTTGAGTGCGCGCGTGGAGCGGGTCAGTTGCGTGCCGAGATCGCAGAAGTTCACCTCGACGCCCTCGACCTCCGCGTCCTTCAGGTACTCGGGTGTGATGCGGAACGCTTCCCGCAGCTTCGAGCCGTCGCGTACCAGCAGGCCGCCGCACTCGAACGGCTGGTACAGCCACTTGTGGGGATCGAGGGTCACCGAGTCGGCCCGCTCGATCCCCGCGAGCCACGCCCCGCCTCGCTCGGTGAGCGCGGCGAACGCACCGTAGGCTCCGTCGACGTGGAACCACACGCCTCGCTCCCGGCAGACTTCGCCGATCTCCGGGAGCGGATCGATGGCCCCGGTGTTCGTCGATCCAGCGGACGCCGACACGAACAGCGGCTGGCGCCCGGCCCGGACGTCGGTGTCCATCGCGTCGACGAGCAGATCCGGTCGCATCCGGAACTCGTTGTCCACGGGCAGCACGCGGACCTGGTCGGGCCGGAACCCGAGGATGCGCGCCGTCCGGGCCATGGATGAGTGGGCCTGGTCCGAGACGTAGACGACGACCCGATCCGACATCGTCCCGACCAGACTCTCGCGCGCGCACGCGAGCGCGGTCATGTTCGCGGCCGACCCGCCCGACAGGAGTATGCCGCTCGCCTCCGGCGGGAATCCGATCCACTGTCTGAACCAGTCGATCACCACAAGTTCCACGCGGCTCGGACCCGCCGCCTCCATCCAGGATCCGGCGTAGATGTTGCACGCGGCGGCGATGAAGTCGCCGAGGGCGCCCGGCCACGTCCCGGAGCCGGGGATGAACGCGAAGTAGCCCGGGTGATCGACCCTGCTGGTGAAGCGCAGCACGTCCTCGGTGAGCTGCCGAAGGAGCGCGTCGAAGTCCTCGCCCGTCTCCGGCGGCGGCCCGGACAACCGCTCGGCCATCTCCAGTGGCGTGGCACGAACGAGGGGCGGCACCGTCGGATCGCTCAGCCGGTCCACGAGCATGTCGACCGTGCGATACCCGAGCCGCCGCATCTGCTCGGCGTCGATGGCCAGCGGATCGTCCTGCGGCCGGCTCATCTCGCCGCTCACGGCGCTCCCCCCGAGGCGGACCGCGCCTCCGCGTGGCGCCGGCTCGCGACCTCGTCGGCCCGCCCCGCCGCGACGGGGTCGCCTCGCAATGCCGACAGGAAGTGGTTCCGCTCGAGCGCGTAGAGGCGTGCGGCGTTCGTGGCCGTGACGGTGGCCGTCCTCGGCACGTCGCGCAGCAGCGCGATCTCGCCGAAGTAATCCCCGCCGCGGAGCACCGCCAGCGAGGTGCCATCCACGGTGACCTCGACCTCGCCGTGGTCGATCACGTAGAAGAGGTGTCCCCGCTCGCCCTGGCGGACGATGGTGTCCCCGGTCGCGACCTCGACCGGCGCGAGGGCGCTCGCCACCAGATCCATCGTGGCCGGATCGAGCGACTCGAAGATGTCGATGGCTCGAAGCAGCTGGACGCGGCGGCCCAGCGCCGGCGCGGCGCGATCGGCGGCTCGGAGCCGCGGTCGCGTGACGACGATCACGGCGGGGAGGAGGCACCCGACGGCAACGATCGTCCACTTCTCCCCGAACACCCAGATGAGCGCGGGGACGGCGATGGCGCCCAGCGCGAGCGCCGCCATGGTCAACCCCTCCAGGACGCCGAAGGCGCGGGAGAGGATCTCGTCCGGGATGACCCGCTGCAGCAGGGTCCGCCCCGCGACCTCGGCGAAGGTTCTGCCGACGCCGGCGACGGCCAGCATCGCGAGCGCGAAAAGCGTGACCGGGTTCGACGCGATCAGCGCGAAGCACGTTCCGAACACCGCCAGCCCGATGGCGAAGGGCCGTGCCATGGAGGCCCGCCCGACGAGCGTCATGGAGAGCGCGGCGCCCACGAGGGCGCCGAGCCCGAACGCGGCGACGAGGTATCCCGCTCCGCCCCTGCCCATGTGCAGGAGCCCGAACGCGAGCACGACCGCGAGGACGTCGAGCGCACCGATGACGACGGACTGCGAGGCGGTCGACACGACGACCGCTCGGGATTCGGCGTTCCCGACGAGCAGGCCCAGGCCCTCGCCGGAAGCGCGGAGCAGATACCGCAACGAGTGCGGCTCCGAGGGCCGGCCTCGATCACGGATCCGGGCGATGGCGGCGGCGGAGAGCGCGAGGCCGCCGGCCGCGAGGGCGAACACGAGCCCCGGGCCCGCCACGGCGAGCAGCAGGCCCGCCAGCGCGGGTCCCACCAGGATCCCCGCATTCTCGATGCCCGTTGTCACCACGTTCGCCGCGGTGACCTCTTCCGGGTTCTCCGCGAGGGAGGGTTGGATCGCCCACTGCGGCGGCCTGATGAGGGTGATGCTCGTGGCGGCGACCGCCGCCAGCCCGATCGAGACCACGGGGCTCGCGCCAAGCCACAGCGCGAGCGCCACCGCGCCCATCGAGGCCGCCAGGATCACGTAGCCCAGGAGCAGCGCCCGTCGCCTGCCCAGGATGTCGCCCATCGTCGAGGCGAACGGAGCGACGACGGCCGATGGCACGAGCTGCACCAGGGCAGCGACGCCCACGCCCGCCGAGCCTCCGGCGTGCTCGTAGGCGTAGACCAGGATGGCCACCCACGTGCCGTACTCGGCGAGGGCGAAGCCCGCGAAGGCCAGCTCCGACCTGCGGAGATCAGGGTTCCGCAACACCGATCCGACGAGGCGGAGCGATCTGCTCGATCCGAGCGCGCCGGACATGGGGGGAGGGTACGCTCCCCTTGCTTCCAGAGGAAGGGGTGATCCCACGAGCGATCCGCCTCCCGACGCGCGGCACGAGTTCGAGGAGTTCTCCGACTACGACCTGCCGAGCTTCGTGGGCAGCACCACCTTCCAGAAGCTCCACCTCGCGGCCGATGACGCCGCGCTGGCGGCCTCCGGAGCGGAGGTGGCCATCGTCGGCGCTCCGTTCGACGACGCGATGTCGAACCGTCCGGGCGCTCGGTTCGGCCCCCGGGCCATCCGCGCGGCCACGTATCACTCGGGGGACCTGTGGTCGATCCAGCTCGAGACCGAGGTCCTGAGCAGGATCCGCTGCGTGGACGCGGGCGACGCACCGGTGGTGCCCTCACGCCCGGAGCGTGCCCACGCGGTGATCCGGGAGAAGGTGCGCCGCGTGGTCGCCGCGGGCGCCATGCCGATCGTCCTGGGCGGCGACCACTCGATCACCTATCCGTCGGTTGCGGCGGTGTCCGAGGCGTACCGGCCCGGGCGCGTCGGCATCGTGCATTTCGACGCGCACGCCGACACCGGAACCGATGTGTGGGGGTCGCTGCTCTCGCACGGCACGCCGATGCGGCGGCTGATCGAGGAGGGGTGGGTCGAGGGTCGCAACTTCGTGCAGGTCGGCCTGCGCGGGTACTGGCCCGAGCGGGAGACCTTCGAGTGGATGCGCGCCCAGGGTATGCGCTGGCACCGGATGGTCGAGATCGAGGAGCGGGGAGCGGAGGCCGTGGTGGCCCAGGCCATCGAGGAAGCGCTCGACGGGCCCGACGCCATCTATCTGTCGGTAGACATCGACGTCCTCGATCCCTCTGCCGCGCCGGGAACCGGCACACCCGAGCCGGGCGGGATGCTGGCGCGGGAGCTGCTGCGGGCCGTTCGCACCATCGCGTCGTCGGTGGAGCTCGTGGGGATGGACGTCGTCGAGGTCTGTCCACCCTACGACCACGCGGAGATCACCGCGGCGGTCGCCCACCGCTGCGTGCTGGAGGCGCTGTCGGCGCTCGCCGCCAGGAGGCCCGCGTAGACTTGGTACCGGCCATGCAGGACCGCGAGCGCGACAAGCCGTGGATCTTCCGGACCTACGCGGGCTACGGCAACCCGCGGGTCACGAACGCGCGCTACAAGACCAACCTGGCGAAGGGTCAGACCGGCCTCTCCGTCGCCTTCGACCTCCCCACGCAGACCGGCTACGACTCCGACCATCTGATGTCGCGCGGCGAGGTCGGCCGCGTCGGCGTCCCGATCTGCCACCTCGGCGACATGCGCGCGCTGTTCGAGGGCATCCCGCTCGAGCAGATGAACACCTCGATGACCATCAACGCCACCGCCATGTGGCTGCTCGCGCTGTACGCGGCGGTGGCCGAGGAACAGGGCGCGCCGCGCGGGGCGCTCGCCGGCACGACGCAGAACGACATCCTGAAGGAGTTCCTGTCGCGCGGGACCTACGTCTTCCCTCCGGAGCCGTCGATGCGTCTCACGACCGACGTCGTCGCGTGGTGTCTGCACGAGACGCCGAAGTGGAACCCGATCAACGTGTGCTCGTACCACCTCCAGGAAGCCGGGGCCACGCCGGTGCAGGAGGTGGCGTTCACGCTCGCCAACGCCATCTCCGTGCTCGATCACGTCCGGGCAGGCGGGCAGGTGAGCGAAGCCGACGTCGGCCGCCTCGTCGGGCGCATCTCGTTCTTCTGCAACGCCGGCATCCGCTTCGTCGAGGAGACGGCGAAGATGCGCGCGTTCACCCGGCTGTGGGATCGCGTCGCGGCCGAGCGGTACGGCGTGCAGGACGAGCGGTTCCGCCGGTTCCGCTACGGCGTGCAGGTGAACTCCCTGGGGCTCACCGCCGCCCAGCCGGAGAACAACGTGTACCGGATCCTGCTGGAGATGCTCGCGGTCACCCTGTCGAAGGACGCCCGGGCGCGCGCGGTGCAGCTCCCCGCGTGGAACGAGGCGCTGGGCCTTCCGCGGGCGTGGGACCAGCAGTGGTCGCTGCGGGCGCAGCAGATCCTGGCCTTCGAAACCGACCTGCTGCAGTACGGCGACCTGTTCGAGGGATCGAAGGTCATGGAGACCCTCACCGACGAGATCGCAGACGGCGCGTGGCATGAGATGGAACGCGTGCTGGGCATGGGGGGATCGGTGGACGCCCTCGCCTACATGAAGGAGGAGCTCGTGGCGTCGCACGCGGCGTGGCGCCGGGCCATCGAGTCGGGGGAGCGCACCGTGGTCGGCGTGAACACCTACGTGGAGATTGAGCCCTCGTCGCTCGTGGAGGGGCTGGACGAGCTGGCCTTCGACAAGGTCGACCCGGCCGACGAAGCCGAGCAGCTCGAGCGCCTCGAAGAGTGGCGGGCACGGCGAAGCCGGGCCGACGTGACCCGATCGTTGGACTCGCTGCGTTCGGCCGCGGTTACCGACGAGAACCTGATGCAGGCCTCGATCGACGCCACCCGCGCCGGCGTGACCACCGGGGAGTGGACCGACGCGCTGCGCGAGGTGTTCGGGGAGTACCGCGCGCCCACGGGGGTCACTGCTCGGACACTGGGGGGAGGTGAGGCCGCGGGGCTCGAGGATGTTCGCGGGAAGGTGCAGCGGGCGGCGGAGCGGATCGGCGTGAAGAAGCTCCGGATGCTCGTCGGCAAGCCGGGCCTCGACGGCCACTCGAACGCCGCCGAGCAGATCTCGGTGCGGGCCCGCGATGCCGGTATCGAGGTGGTGTACCAGGGGATCCGGCTCACGCCGGCCGAGATCGCCCAGGCCGCGGCCGACGAGGACGTGCACGTGATCGGGATCTCGGTGTTGTCGGGCGCGCACAACCTCCTCGTTCCGGAGGTGTTGGAGCGTCTCCGCGACGCCGGTGTGGACGTCGAGCGGATCCCGGTGGTGGTGGGCGGCGTGATCCCCGACGACGATGCGGCGAAGCTCCGGGAGCTCGGCGTCGCCGAGGTCTTCACCCCCAAGGACCACGA
>JBHELK010000087.1:0-10640 GCA_046263085.1 Actinomycetota bacterium | reverse complement strand
ACCCATTCGTGTCCGCACCGGGCGCATCGATAGCCGTTCACCTCGATGCGGATGCTCGGCATGACTCCTCTCCATCCGGGCGGGGCGCTCCCTATCCGGACGCACCCTCTCCTGCCTCCTATGTTACTACCCAGGAGAGGGGTCCCGAGAGGGGATGTCGGCCGGGGCTACTGATCGAACTCGTTGAGCCTGTCTCGAGATCGGTGATGTGCTCAACCGTCACGGCTCACGTCCCGGTCAGCGAGAAGTGCATGTAGTCCTTGTCATGAGACCAGGAACCGGCCCAGTGCCAGCCGATGGACTCGAACGCGTGCACCACGGCGTCGCCCGCGTGGATCATCCCGGGGAGCTGGAGCGAGCGGTCGCGGTAGTGGCGCGCGTGGTAGTTGCGGATGAACCCGTCGGATGCGACGTAGGGGTTCTGCATCGGGTTGATGTCCACGGCGAGGCCGTACGCGTGCTGGGACCAGTTCGACAGCGGCCCGTGCGCGGTCACCGCGGGACGGCAGTTGAACGATGCCGTGTAGTCCCGCATGTCGTATGGGTCGTCATGATCCGGACGGTACTTCACGGTCAGATGGATGTTGTCGATGGGAAAGCGCGCATGGAAGAGTCGACGAAACACGGAGACGATGTCCGCCGCCACCCGGGCGTTCGTGACCATCGGACCCTGGTGGACGACGCCATCGAAGCCCCAGTACCGGAGCGTGAGGAGCCGGAGCTCGTCGAGCCCCACCGGACATCCATCGTGCCAGGTCGTCCCGGTCATCCGCGTGACGAGCCTCGCGGGCAACGGTGCGATCGTGCCCCGGAAGCGAGCGGGCAGCGGTTCGGGGGACCGGGTCGGAGAGGCTGTGGGCTCGACCGGCATGGTTGGCGAGGTCTGGGCCACCGAAGAAGTCTGCTCGGCCGCCCGGGGACCGGTTGCTCCCGCGCCGGTGCAGGCCGTCAGGACAACGGGGGCGAGCACGACCGCGAGCGCCGCGACCCGTAGCCGTCCCGCGAGCATCGCTACGAGAAGTAGGCGGCCGCGATCCGGTCGGCGGTACGAGCCGCCAGCGCTTGGGCGGTCAGCGTGGGGTTCGCGCCGCCATCGCTCGGCGCCACCGAGGAATCCGCGACGAACAGCCGCTCCACCTCGTGCGCCTCGCCGCTCGCTCCGACCACCGACACGGCCGGGTCCATGCCCATGCGCATCGTCCCCATGATGTGCGTCAGGAAGCCGGGGATGTCCGTGCGGTGCACCGTGTGCGCGCCGGCGGCTCGCAGGATCTCCGCGGCCCGCCGGCACAGGAAGTTCTCGCGCTCCCGCGACCCCGGCGTCGGGTGGTAGCGCACCTTCGGCACGGGACCGTGCTCGTCCGCCGGCCAGTCCTCGGCGAGGGTCACGCGATTGTCCGGGGAGGCCTCGTCGTCGGTGCAGATCGTGATCGAAAGCGACCGGTGGTACTCGCGGATCATCCGCACCGCGTCCTCGCCGAACTTCCGCCCGGCGATGTCCCACGGCTCATCCTCCGGCGCGTCCTCCCAGAACCCGGCCCCGGTTCCCGTGATCACCGCCGAGAACGACTGCGGTCCGAACCCCTGCACGAACATCGTGCCGTTCCCGGGGAAGTCCGCGCGTGCCATCGTGACCTGACCGACATCCGGGTTGACCTCCCGGTCGAAGAAGCCGGTGACGAAGTCCTGGAGGTGGGTCGTCAAGCGACGCCCCACCGCGTCGTGGGAGTTCGGCAGCCCGGAGTTGAACCACAGGCGGGGGTTCTCGACCGACCCGCCGGCCATGACCACGACCGACGCCTCCGCCTCGTGCCCCTCGCCGGTCGACGTGTCGCGCCACCGCACCCCTCGGGCGCGGGCCCGGTTCGATCCGTTCTCGAAGAGCACCGCCGTGGCGAACGCGTTCGGTACGACCTCGCAGTTCCCCGTCGCCACGGCCGACGGCACGTAGCTCACGTTCGTGGCGCGCTTCGCCTTCCTTTCCAGCGGCGCACCCACCGGGTGCGGGCACCCCTGGAGGCACTTCCCGCACATCGTGCACCCGTCCACGGCCGGATACACGAGGTCGACCCCCGCCGGCATCCGGGCGATCGGCAGGATGGCGTTCCGGCACGGCCGCCACACCGCATCGAACGACGTGATGTCGGCGCTCTCGCTCCGAACCAGCCCACTCTTCTCGCACCCCAGGGCGAACAGCGCGTCCTTGGTCGCCAGGTCGTCGACCATCCGCACCGGCAGGAAGTCCTCCACCCGTTCGAGCCACGGGATGAGCTCGTCGTAGCCGAACGGCCAGCGGTCGTCGACGGCCGTGGCGAAGGGCCGCGGCGAGATACCGTTGTAGTGCAGCGTGGTCCCGCCGACGCCCGCCACCTGCAGGCAGAGCCCCACGCCGTCGCTCCGCCGCGTCCACGCGGGCCGCGCCCGATCCTCGGGACCCCACCGCAGCCGCCCGAACACGATGCCGCCCATGTCGTCCTCGAGCAGGGAGAAGTCCTCGTCCGGGTCGAGCCAGGGTCCGGCCTCAAGCATCAGCACGCGGACCCCGCGCTCGGTGAGCTCCTTGGCCACGACCGGTCCGCCGCCACCCGCGCCGATGACGATGACGTCCGGGTTCGACGTCAAGCGGGATCCTCCCGGTACACGGGCCAGCCGCGAACCGGCCCGCGGTACCCGACCTCCGCCCACGTGGGCGGCGGCGTCAGCGACCGGGAGGCTGGGTCGAAGCCGCTCCACTCCGAGTACGTCGCGCCCAGCGCGAACACCTGGATCGTGTCCACCGCGGTGCGGATGTCCTGCGATGGATCCGCGAGCATGGTCTTCAGCACCTGCTCGCGCTCCTCCCGTGTCAGCCCCGCGAACCCGATGCCGGGGCGAACGGCCTCCGCGTACGCGTTCAGCAGCGCGGCGATGAGGTCGACCGATCCCGGCATCGCGCCCTCGGCCAGTTCCGCCACGTGCCGGTCGGCCTCGAGCGCAACGCCACCGGGACCGTCGTCGGTGGCCGGGAGCATCACGTCGACGGCGGCGCGGATCGCGTCGATCGAGGCGGGGTCGGGCATGGGGGAAGATTTCACCACGCCCGAGGAGCGGAGGCTAGGCGCGGCGCCGGGGCCACAGCTCCGCGGCCAGCATCCCGACCAGGATGAGCCCCGCCCCGGCCCATCCGCGAGCGGTGAGGTGCTCGTCGAGCAGGAGATACCCGAACAACCCCGCGAAGGCCGGCTCCGAGACCAGGATGACGGCGGTGCGTGTGGGCCCGATGTGGCGCTGCGCGGCGGTCTGGATGAAGAAGCCCGCGGCGGAGGCGAACAGGGCGGTGACGAGGATCCCCATCCACACGTACCCGTCGGGCGCGTCGAGGTCGCCGCTGCCGAGCGCGATCGCGGTCGACAGCACGGCCGCCACCCACATCTGCATCGCGGTGAGCCCGGCGGGGGAATGACGGGGCGCGTACCTCGCGAGGAGCACGATCTGCACCGCGAACGAGATGGCCGCGCCCAGCACGATCGCGTCGCCCTTCCGGACGTGGAAGTGGCTGGTCAGGGAGAGCAGGGCCAGGCCGCCGGTCGCAAGCGCCACTCCGACCACCGGGCCGACGCCCGGGCGGCGCCTGAGGAACACCGCCGCGAACACGGGGGCGAACACCACGAACAGCCCGGTGACGAACCCCGCGTTCGACGCGCGGGTGTACTGCAGACCGACCGTCTGGAAGACGTAGCCGCAGAAGAGTGCGAGACCCGCCAGGCCACCGGCGCGTCGTCCCTCGCGACCCAGGCCTCGGATCTGCCGCGAGAACAGGGCGGTCGTCACCAGCGCGGCGAGCGTGAAGCGAAGCGCGAGGAACTCGAACGGCGGCACCCGCTCCACGGCGTCCTTGACCACGGGGAAGGTGACGCCCCACACGGCCGCCACGCCGACCAGCGCCGCCGCGTACCCGTGCCGGACGAGCGGCCGGCCCTCCGTCCTCACGCCGCGAGCTCGCGAAGGGTCGCGACGTCCTCTCGATGCGTCTCGTGCGTGCCGGGCGTCTCGACGACCACGGAGCACCGCTGCACCGCGGGGTCGGCGAGGATGGCGGCGAAGCCCTCGCGGCCGATGAACCCCTTGCCGACGTTCTCGTGCCGGTCCCGGCGCGAGTCGCGCGGGAACTTGGCGTCGTTGGCGTGCATGAGCACGAGCCGCTCCTCGAGTCCGAGCGACCGGACCTCGTCGAAGCACCGCCGCACGCCATCCACGGTGTCGAGGGCGTACCCACCGGCGAACAGATGGCACGTGTCCAGGCACAACCGCAGCCGCGGATGGTCCACCGCCTCGAACAGCCGAGCCGCCTCGGGGATCGTCGTGGCCACCGACCCCATGGTTCCCGCCATGAGCTCCACGATGAGGAACGCGTCGCTGGCGTCCGCCACGGCGCGCAGGCATCCGGCCGCGCGCTCCAGCGCGTGCTCCGGCTCGCCGGGGCCGCCGGCACCCGCGTGCACCACGAGACCCTCGGCGCCGAGCACTTCCGCCGCGACCATCGATGCCTTCGCAAGCTCCACCGACTTGCCGTGGAACTCGGGGTTCGGCGAGGCGATGTTCACCAGATAGGGGGCATGGAAGTAGAGCGGACCGAGTCCGGCCTCCTTCCATCGCGAGCGGAACTCCGTGGCCCGTTCGTCGGAGACGCTCGGTCCTCGCCACTGCCGCGGGTTGGACGCGAACAGCTGCACGGCGTCGGCGTCCTCCTCCTTCGCCAGGTCGAAGACGGAGAGGATGCCGCCCTTGGTGCGGACGTGCGCCCCGAAGATCATCGCGGATCAGGCGCAGTAGATCGTGACGCTGTCGCCCGGGTGGACGGTGGTGTCCGGGTAGGGGCTCTGCCCGACGACCGTGTTCCCGCTCGAGGACGGGATGGTGGCGGCGTGCACGTCGAGCCCGAGCCCGGACAGGTAGCCGTCCGCGGACGAGCACGGGTCCCCGGCCACGTTCGGCATCGGGAACTGCGGGGGTCCCTTCGACACGACGATCGTGACCGTCGAGCCCTTCGGCGCCGTTCCCCGCGCCGGGTGTTGCCGGATCACGTCCCCGCGCGGGATGGAATCCGAGAACCGGTCGATGCGCTCCACGTCGAACCCGGCCGCTCGGAGCGCGGCCGTGGCGTCATCCACGGTGCTTCCCACCACGGGCGGGATCTTCACCGGCGGCGGCCCTTTGCTGACGAAGAGATGGACGACGCTGCCGTACGCGATGCGGCTCTTCGGCCCCGGTGACTGGCGGATCACGTCGCCTCGGGGCACCGTGAGGCTGTAGTGCTCGACCACGTCGACCTCGAACGCCCGGTCCGTGAGGGCCGTGCGGGCATCCTCCAGCGGCGATCCCTTCACCGACGGCACCGTTCGAAGGGGAGGTCCCTCGGACAGGCGGATGACGATCTGGGCTCCCTTGTCCACGTCGTCGCCCTCGGGGCGGCTCTGCTGCGCGACCGTCCCCGCCGCATACAAGATGGAGTGCACCGGACTCCCGAGCCGGACGTGGAGGCCGGCGCCGGTCAGGCGCTCCCGGGCCGTGTCGAGGGGCAGGCCGAGCACGGGCGGGACCGTGGTCCGGTGCGGGACGAGGTACGTCCAGGTGGCCCACCCTCCGGCGGCGAGCGCGACGACCAGCAGGACCACCACCCACGGCCACCGGCGCCGCTTGGCGCGCCGGCGGTGGCCCCGGCGCGGCGCGACCACCTGCGGGATGGTCACCGTCGTCGCGCGCTCGTGGGGCATGTCGGCGCGGGCGGGAGTCGAGCGCACGAGATCCGCGAGCGGGGAAGCGGGGGGCAGGGACCCCGTGATGGCCTGGAGGTCGCCGCGCATCTCGGCGGCCGAGCGCGGCCGGTCCTCGGGATCCTTCGCCGTGGCGCGCAGCACGATCCTGTCGAGCTGCGCCGGCACCTCTGGCGCCTCCTGCGACGGAGGCGGCACGGACTGCGAGAGATGCTTGTACGCGACGGCGAGCGAGGTCTCCCCCGTGAACGGCGCGTGGCCGGTCAGCAGCTCGTAGGCCACGATCCCGACCGCATAGAGATCGGTCCGCGGATCGGCCGGCTCGCCGTGGATCTGCTCCGGCGCCAGGTACTGCACCGTGCCCGTCACGGTCCCCGGCGACTGCGTGACCCGCGACTCGGCGAGCGCGTGCGCCAGCCCGAAGTCGGCCACCTTCACCACGCCGTCCGGGGTCACCAGGGCGTTCTCCGGCTTCACGTCGCGGTGGACGATCCCCCGCCGATGCGCGTGATCGAGCGCCGCCAGCATCTGCAGAAGGACCTCGACGGCCTGGGCAGGCTCGAGCCGGCCGTGCGCCACGAGGAGGTCGCGGAGGTTCGGCCCGTCCACGTACTCCATGACCATGAACGAGGTCTCGCGCTGGCCCCAGTCGTGCACGGCGACGATGTTGGGATGCGAGAGGTTCGCGGCGGAGCGAGCCTCGTGCCGGAACCGGTCGATGAAGGTGTCATCCGCGGCGAAGGTCGAGTGGAGGACCTTCAGGGCGACGACGCGCGCCAGCACGGAATCGCGCGCGCGGAACACCTGGCCCATGCCTCCCGATGCGATGCGCGAGAGGACCTGGTACCGGTCGTCGATGATGGTTAGGCTCATCAGAGCGCTCTCCGCGGGGCCGCGCGATCGCTCGGCCTCATTTTAGGGGGCAGACGTGCCGGAAACGGGTCCGCCGGAGGAGGATTTCCAGGACGCGTTCGCGCGCGTGGAGGCCGCTCTCGACGCAGGGAATACCGATCTCTCACGCCTCAGGTTCTGGCGGCTGGTCCGGGCGGTCAAGGCCGACGCCATGCTCTCGGCGCACTGGGCGGAGACGATCGGACGCATCGACCGCAAGGCCTTCGAGCTCCGGGTTCGGCCCCGCTTCCCGGTGTGGTTCGGCAACGGCCTCCTGCTGCTCGGCACGGCGGTTGGCGCCGCGGCCATCGTCTACGCCCTCGGGTGCGACAACCGCACGGTGGCGGGCTTCCTTCTCCTCGCGTCCGGCCCGATCCTCTCCGTCTCGATCCACGATCTGGCCCACTGGGCGTGGGGGAGAGCCGTCGGCATGCGGTTCCTCTGGTACTTCCTCGATGGGCCGATCCGGGTGCAGCCGGGCATCAAGACCGACTACGCCAGCTACCTCCGCACGCCGCCGGCCTCCCGGGCGGGCATGCACGCCGCGGGTGCCGTCGCCTCGAAGATCGCTCCGGTGATCCCCCTGGCCCTGTGGCCCCTGGCCGACGCGCCGGCGTGGGCGGCGTGGGGGCTGGCCGCGTTCGTGGTCGTGCAGGTCATCACCGACGTGACGTTCTCGGTGAAGCGAAGCGACTGGGGGAAGGTGCGCCGGGAGCTCGGCGTGGCCAGGGCCCAGGAGGAGCGCAAGGGCTGATCCGTATACTGGAAGGCGACGGGGAGCTCGGGTCAACCGGGCTGAGAGGCGGGCCGTGCAAGGCGCCCGCGACCCGAGGAACCTGAACGAGGTAATGCTCGCGGAGGGAGACGCATGCAGCGCGATCCACTCGTCATCGGCGATCGGACGTTCGCGTCCAGGCTGATCGTCGGGACGGGGAAGTTCGGCTCCTTCGAGGTCATGCGCGACGCGCTCGACGCCTCCGGCACGGAGATGGTCACGGTCGCGCTGCGGCGAGTGGACCTGGAAGCCACCGGCGGGCCGGACATCCTGGAGTTCATCGACCCCGGCCGGTACCTTCTCCTGCCGAACACCAGCGGCGCCGCCGACGCGGAGGAGGCCGTCCGCATCGCCCACCTGGCCCGCGCCGCCGGCATGCCCACGTGGATCAAGCTGGAGGTCACCCCGGAGCCGCGCTACCTGCTGCCCGATCCCGTGGAGACCCTGCGGGCCGCGGAGCGACTCGTGGCCGAGGGGTTCACCGTGCTCCCCTACATCAACGCTGATCCTGTGCTCGCCAAGCGGCTGGAGGAGGCCGGGTGCGCCACGGTGATGCCGCTCGGTTCCTGGATCGGATCGAACCAGGGCGTCCGGACCCGTGACGCCGTGCGCATCATCGTGGAGCAGGCCACCGTGCCCGTCGTGGTCGACGCCGGGCTCGGCGCGCCGTCGCACGCCGCCGAGGCCATGGAGCTGGGCGTGGACGCCGTGCTGGTGAACACCGCTGTCGCCGTGGCGCACGATCCGGTGGCCATGGCCCGCGCCTTCAGCCAGGGGGTGGAGGCCGGCCGCACGGCGTGGATCGCGGGGCGCGCCCCCGAGCGAGTCGACGCCGAGGCGTCGAGCCCCCTCACCGGATTCCTGGAGAAGCTCCACACCTCCCAGGCCGACCCCGCCGTGACGGACTGATGGCGGTGGACCGTGGGCCGGGCCCTGTGCCCGGCGGGGCGGGGACGAGCCCCGCCCCACGACGAGGCGGCGAAGGACTCTCCCCTCTGGAGCATCCGGCCGAGCGCCACGGCGACGGGTTCGCCCTGCCGGCACCGGTGGTGACGTTCGCGGACGAGCTCGACCGCCTGCCGTTCACCGACCTGCTCGCGGTGGCCGAGGAGGCACCTGCCGCGCGGGTCGATCGCGCGTTGCAGACGAACCCGCTGGACCGGACGCTCGAGGACTTCGCCGCCCTGCTCTCACCGGCGGCGGGCTCCCGGCTGGAGGAGCTAGCCGCCGCATCCCGCCGCCTGACCATCGCCCGGTTCGGCATGACCATGCGGATGTACGCGCCGCTCTACCTGTCGAACGAATGCCTCACGACGTGCGCGTACTGCGGGTTCGCTCGCGAGATCCCCATCGCCCGCAAGACGCTGTCGGCGGGGGAGACGCTGGAGGAAGCGCGCCACCTCGTGCGCCGGGGATTTCGCTCGATCCTGCTGCTGACGGGGGAACACGAGCGGCTGACCGGCGTGGAGTTCCTGGTCGAGAGGATCCGCATGCTCGCTGCGGAGGTGCCACAGCTGTCCATCGAGGTGCAGGTGTGGAGCGAGGAGGAGTACCGGAGGTTGGTGGAAGCGGGCTGCGAGGGCGTCGTGGTCTATCAGGAGACGTATCACCCGGAGACGTACGGGCGTGTGCACCTCGCTGGCCGCAAGCGCCACTTCCGGTGGCGTCTCCTGGGCCCCGAGCGCGCCGCTCGGGCCGGTGTTCGCCGACTCGGGATCGGGGCCCTGCTCGGCCTGCACGACGACTGGCGATACGAGGCGCTGGCAACGGCCGCGCACGCGAGGTTCCTGATGAAGCGGTATTGGCGCTCGCAGGTGAGCGTGTCGGTGCCGCGCCTCCGTCCGAGTCCGGCGGGCTTCCAGCCGAGCCGGCCGGTGGCCGACGACGAGCTTGTGCAGCTCGTCTGCGCACTGCGGCTGTCGCTCCCCGACGCGGGGCTCGTGCTCTCCGCGCGCGAATCGCCCGAGTTCCGCGACGGTGTGTTCCGGGTGGGGATCACGCACACGAGCGCCGGGTCCCACACGGAGCCCGGCGGCTACGAGCACCCCGATGAGGCCACCGGCCAGTTCGAGGTTGCCGACACCCGGTCACCGGAGGAGGTCGCCGCGAAGCTCCACGAGCTGGGCTACGACACGGTGTGGGAGGACTGGTCCCGCCTCACGCCGGCGGCCGAGCGCCCGTACAGCTACAGCTCGTAATGCCAGGCCACCTGATGCCCCACGAACGCAGCCACGAACGTGTGATAGATGTGCCGGCACTGCCCGCTGCCGTCGCATCGCTGCTCGGAGCCGACGGCGGTCACCACGACGTCGCCGGTGCCATCTCCGTTGAGGTCTGCCCCCATCCCCGTGAGTGGTGAGGCTGGACGACCATCCGTCGGCACGACCCCTTGCCACGTCGTCGTGAAGGCCAGGCCATTGCGAACCCTGAACTTCGGAACGAGGCCGCTGGATCCGTCGTACTCCGTCGAGACGACGTCGTCACCCGGCTGTCCGTCCACCTCGGCGCTCGTGAGGTGGTAGTAGTCATATGAGCTGGGCATCGTCGGCCACGCCGAGGTCCCGTCCCGGCTCGACAGCGCCTCGAAACTGTCGGTGCGGCCGCTGCACGTGACGGGCGGGGTCGGCGTGCACTCGTCGGTGATCGCGTGCGAGAGAAGATCGGGAAGGCCGTCGCCGGTTACGTCCATGCCCGGGAAGGCCAGGAAGGCACCGGAGGCGTCGGGGCCCTCGGGGCCGGGCTCGACCCGTTGCGTGCTCCAGAGCTCGGTTCCGGTCTTCCCCGAGGCGCAGGCAGCGTCGATGACCATCGGTCCATAGGACTGCTGGCCCCAGAAGCAGACGTCGGTGGCCCCGTCGCCGTCGATGTCGCCGCCGTCGTAGAACCGGGACTGCACGTAGAAGCCCGGCTTCTCGTTCGACCACGTGATGGCGAGGGAGGCTCCGTCGAACACGCCGTAGGAGAGGCCGCCGGCGTACGCATCTCGCACGTGGTCACCGGTCAGGTCGCCGGCCTGGGAGAGCATGAACCCGAAGCCACCCTGATCGAAGCGCCGATCCTGGACGCTTCCGTCGGCCAGGCTCCTCTTCTCGATGTACACGATGGCGAACGGCAGGCGAGACACGAAGACGGCCTCGTCCGGTTGCCCGGGCGAACCGTCCGTGACGAAGGTCTCGTCGGCGTCGGAGAGAGCGGCGACACTCGACTGCAGTGTGTTGATC
>JBHELK010000086.1:0-12309 GCA_046263085.1 Actinomycetota bacterium | reverse complement strand
CCACGACGCGGTCCGCGACGTGGCCGTCGGCGACGAAGGTCGCCTCGCCGTGCAGGCGATCACCGCGAGCCTCCACGCCGGCGCGATCCTCCGTGAGCGGCGCGACGAGGCTCGCCAGCAGCTCGCCCTCGGAGATCGCCGGCAGCAGCTCCTTGCGCTGGGTCTCGGACCCCGCCTCCGCGATCGCGGTTCCGGCCAGCACCACGGTGGAGAAGAAGGGACCGGGCAGCACCACCCGGCCCATCTCGGCGAGGAGGATCGCGAGCGCCACGAACCCCTGGCCGAGCCCGCCGTGCTCCTCCGCGAACGGCAGCGCGGTCCAGCCGAGGCCCGCCACCGCGCGCCACGCGTCGTCGGTGAAGCCGCGATCGTCCTCCATCATCGACCGCGCGTACGCCACACCGGCCTCGCGCTCGAGGAACCGCCGCGCCTCGTCCCGCAGAGAACGCTGGTCGTCGTCCAGGTCGAATTCCATGAGGGGCGAGGGTACTTCGTGGACCAGGGGTTGTCCCCGCAGGACAGCTGAGGCCGGGGTGGGGGTTGGGGAGGGGTAGCCCCTCCCCGATGCATCACAAGAACGCGTTGCGGCGGCGGGACAGGCTCTCGAGGAGCATGTGCTGCACGGTCTGGCGGATGCTCTCGGAGGTCTCCAGGACGAGTTGCGGGTCATCCGCTCCTTCCGGGCCGAACTGCGCCGTCGGCACCGGCTCGCCGATCGAGATCACCCACTTCGACGGCAGCGGGATGGCGCCGAGCGGCCCGAGCAGCGGGAAGAACGGCGTGACCGGGAAGTACGGGAGCTTGAAGAGGTTCGCGATGGGCTTGATGTCGGCGATCATCGGATAGGCCTCCTCGGCCCCGACGATCGCGACGGGGATGATCGGGCAACCCACCTCCATGGCCATCTCGACGAACCCACCCCGGCCGAACCGCTGGAGCTGGTACCGCTTCTGGAAGCCCTTGCCGATCCCCTTGTAGCCCTCCGGGAACACCCCGACGAGCTCACCCTTGCGCAGGAGATCGAGTGTCTCCTCGCGGTCGGCGCGGGCGTTGCCGGCCGTACGCGTGATCTGCGCGAGCCCCGGGATCCGGAACACGAGATCGCCCGCGAGGAGCCAGGGGTTGCGCCCGTGTTCCTTGAGCACGGCGACCTTCAGCATGGCGCCGTCGAGGGGCAGCGTCCCGGAGTGGTTCGAGGCGAGCAGCGCGGCCCCCTCGGTGGGGATGTTCTCGACGCCGTGAACCTCGACGCGCCAGTACCAGTTGTAGAGCGGGGTGGCGATCGGCAGCAGCGCCTTCACCAGGTCCCGGTCGTAGTTGCCCTTGAGGGGACGCCGGTTCAGGCGTCTGGACACGGCGCGTTCGAGGTCGTCTCGCCACTGGTCCAGGAACTCCCGAGGGGTGAGCTCCCGGTGACGCTCGAGGGGCCCGATGTGCTCCCGGCAGAAAGGGAGCCCCGGCGCGGGCCGGTTCTTGCACGGCTCGCCACCCGGAACGGCCAGGCACAGGGCACGCCGTCCTCGATCCGGCTCCGTCGCGCTCACCCGGGGATTGTAGGTCTGCACAAAGGTTCCGAGGAGGGCCGGCCCGAAGGGGGTGGTCGCAGCGTCGAAAAAGGAGCCTCTCGATGCCGACACCACGGCCCGTTCGTTCCGCCGCTCTCGCGGTCACCGCCCTGGTCCTGGCCATCCCGGCCGGGCCGATGGCGTCGGCGGCCGAGAGAACCCGTCCCGCCCTGGCGCCGTTCACCGACCCGGTCTGTGCGGCCGGCCGGGCTCTCTCGTCGGTACGAGGGACGGACGTCCGGATCCTCCTGGGGCGCTGCGACGCTCCGGTCGATCCCGGCGCGCTGCCGCCGTCGAGACCCGTGACCGTCCCGGCCGGTGATGCCGGTCCGGCGGATTGTCTGGTCCCGACGTCCGACGACCACTGCGAGTCCTGGGTCGCGCCACGCTACGACGGGCCGTGGGGTGGCGACGACTGGCCCGGTTACGGGACGTTCGACCGCACCACGACCATCGTGCCGAGCCCGGACGGAAAGCTCGTGTTCGTGGGCGGGACCAGCATCCACGGCGCCGACTACGACCCGGACTTCGTGGAGATCGCCTACGACGCATCGACCGGCGCGCCCGTTTGGACGCAGGGGTTCGTGGGGGACGGCGCACTCACGCTCGCCTACGAGAGCGCGATCGCCCTCTCACCGGATGGCCGGATCCTCTACGCGCTCGGCTCGGTTGCCGAGCCCGGCGTGTACCAGTACTCGGCGGAGGTCGTGGCGTTCGACGCCGCGACGGGACAACAGCTGTGGCACGGGAACTACCCGCTCTATCCGTTCTCCTTCGCGGCGGGCCGGGTCGTGGAACCCGGCGGCACGGTCTCCCAACGCGTGTACGTCGTCGGGTCCGGCGCAGTCACGCTGCCGAACGGTGACGACGGTGCAGGAGGCGCGCTCACCGCGCTCGACGGACGAGACGGCTCGGTGGTATGGGATGCGGACTATGTGGGAGACACGCCGAACGGTTCGCTGTTCGGTGATGTCGTCCTGAGCCCCGACGGCTCGACCGTGTTCGCCGGCGGAGGGGACAATCGCGGCGACGGGCTCCGTATGAACTTCGCCACGGTGGCGTTCCGTGCGACCGACGGCGCCGAGCTGTGGGCGGCGCACGACGCGCTCACCCAGCCGAACGGGTTCTTCGGCAACAACGGCGTGAGCGACATGGTGGTGAGCCCGGACGGATCGCTCGTCTACGTCACGGGGTTCGACCCCGTGGAGGGGTCGGATCTCATCGACAGCATCACCGGGGGTGAGTACAGCGGCGTGCTCACCGTCGCCCACGACGCCGGGACCGGTGCCGCTGCGTGGCGCTCCGAGTACTACGGCCCGACGGCCGGAGAGAAGCACTTCTACTTCTCGCTGTTCGAGGGGAACATCGGAGTGACGGCCGACGCGCGGACCGTTGCGGTCGCCGGCGGCCTCGGCTCAGAGGGCAGCGGCACAGTGGCCTACGACGCCGCGACGGGCGTTCAGCGATGGGGAGTGGAGTCGGAGGATGCCGCACAGTCGAACTGCCAGCTGATCGGTTTCTATCCGAAGCTCGCGGTGGCGGGCGATCAGGTCGTCGTGACCAACCCGCGTGGCATGGGCTGCTACTCGTATATCGCCGCCGTCACCCAGGCCTACGCGGTCACGAACGGAACCCCGGCCTGGACGGCCAGGTTCTCCACGCGCCAGACCTATCCGGGCGGCATCGTCGCCTCACCGGACGGAGGGAGCGTCTTCGTTACCAGCCTGTCCCGCACGTTCTACAGCCCGTTCGTCGATCCCCACGTCGACAGCTGGGACATCGAGACGGTGTCGTACCCGGCAAAGCCCTGAGGCCGCTAGACGCGGTCGGCGATCGAGGGGGACTCGTCGCCGGGCTCCAGGGAGCGCAGCGCGTCGTCGATCCGTTCGGCGAAGAATTCGGGAGCGCGCAGGGGCCAGTCGTGGTCGGGCTTGCCGCGCCCGGGCCATCCATCCCGGTCGACCACCTGGAACGTCCCGGCGAGGAGCTCGGCGGCCCGCTCGCCGATCCGCCGGGGGAGCAATGAGTCGCCCTCGCCCCACAGCACCGTCGAGCGGATCCCGGCGTCGCGTACGCGCGCCATCTCCTCCTCCAGGGACCGCGACATCACCCATCGCGCGGCGCCCCGGAGGCTGGTCCAGCCGCCTCCGGACGTCGCCGAGAGCAGCAGCGCCGAGGCCGTCGAGCGCTGCATGCCGACGCGCCAGTGCCGCCCCGGGACGACGGTTCGCACCAGCGCCCGGCGGCCCGGTGACACGCCGAGCGAGTTGACGAGGACGAGCCGGGACACGAGCTCCGGGAAGTCGGCCGCCATGTGGATGGCCAGCGCCCCGCCGAAGGAGTGGCCGACGACGGCCGTGGGAACCGCGTCGACGCTCGACAGGAGGTCCGCCGCGATCTCGGCGAGTCCCGGCAGGGTCCACGGGGGGTCGATCACGGCGAGCGACGGGGCGATGGCCCGGTAGCCCCGGCCGGCGAGGGCAGAGAGGGCGTTTCGGTACGGGCGCCCCGACAGGCCCCAGCCGTGGAACAGCACGACCGGGGGGCCGTCGCCCGCGATCCACACGTCGACGAACCGCGAGCGGTGGCGGATCCGAAGGCGGGCCGGTTCGAGATCCTCTGGCCGCATCGAGCCTCATGGTAGATGACGCGCGACGCCTGACGGTGGAGCGGGCCGCTCGATAGCATCGAGGTCGCATGCCCGAGGCATCCACCCACACGTGGTTCTGGTTCTTCGGCGCGCTCTTCATCGTGGGCGCGTTCCTCGCGGCGGGCGGCTTCCTGCGACGCAGCCTCGACGTCATCGATCGGGCCTCTCGACTGCTGGCCACCACCGGCCTGGTCCTCGCCGTGATCGGCGTCGCCGGCGCGTTCGCCGTTGCAGCCACCACACCAGGCGCGATGGCCGACACCATGAAGGACATGATGGGGATGGGATCGGTTGTGAGCGCTCCCGCGCCGCCGCCCAAACCCGGCGCGCCGACCGTTCGCGTCACGGGTGTCGACTTCGCGTTCCAGCCCTCGACGCTCACCGTCTCCACCGGCAAGGAGACCGACGTCGTGTTCCGCAACGGAGGGCAGTCGCCGCACACGTTCACCGTCGAGGGCGTCGGGTTCGAGCTGAAGGCCGATCCAGGACAGTCGAGCTCGGGCGCGCTCCAGGCGTTGAAACCCGGGACCTACGCGTTCATCTGCTCGATCCCCGGGCACGCGCAGCTCGGGATGAAGGGCTCGCTCGTCGTCTCCTGATCCGGCTCACACCTTCGGCGCCGCACCACCCGGCGTGTACAGGGAGATCCCGGCCGGCTGCGACTGCTCCGAGCTCCCCGTCCCGAACAGGACGGCGTTGCCGACCACCGTGATCGGCGACCAGCACGGGCTCTCGAGCGGGATCGTGGACAGGAGCATGCCGTTCTCCGACGACCGGATGTCCACCTGGGGGTGGATGGACGGACACACGAAGACCATGCCGCCCGCCACGGTGGCCGGCGCGAACGACTGCGACCCGTACTGCTGCCACACGACGTCGCCGGTCTTCGCGTCGAATGCGTGCAGGCTTGGCTCCTGGAGCGGCCGGTCGTTCGGGTCCCCCGGCTCACACCCCGCGCTGCCGAACCCCTCGAACCGTCCGAAGTCACCGAGCGCCGTGGCTCCGTAGACCCGTTCGCCGTCGTAGGCCGCCGTGGCGATGAACCCCCCGGCGAAGCCCCCGAACACGACGTTGGTCTTCCACCGGAGCTTGCCCGAGGAGGGCGCCAGCGAGTAGTACGTGCCGTCCTTCGAGCCGACGCCGAGGAAGCCCGGCCGGTCCTGGGCGGCGGGCCGGAAGTTCGGTGTCGCGCCGAAGTCCCAGTCGCAATCCGCGTCCGCGCGCGGAGCCTTGAACACCCAGGCCTTCTTCCCGCTTCCGACGTGCAGGGCGATCACGGCCTCGTCGTAGGGCGCCCGGTTCTGGAAGTCGCAGTCGGAGGTGTCGAAGAACACGAGCCGGTGCCGGAGGTCGACGGTCCCGGAGGACCACACGCCACCGCAGCCGTCGTTCTTGACCTTGCCCTCGGCGTTGACGTCGGTCTCGAAGATCCATCGGGGCTTGCCGGTGCGAAGGCTCGCGGAGACGAAGTACCCGCGGTACCCGTTCGAGCCGTCGGGCGTGACGCCGAACAGGATCCGGCGCCCGACCACGATCGGTGAGGAGAAGATGCGGGTCGGATCGTCGTCCGGGTTCGGCGGCTTGTCCGGGCGGCCGGTGTAGTCGTGGGTCCAGTAGGGCTTGCCGGTCGCCGCCCTCAGCGCGTACAGCGTGTAGCCGCCGCCGAACACGACGAGCGCCGGCCGCCGGCCCGACCTCGGGACGTACGTCGCCGACGAGGTGATGAGGCCGCCGTCGGACGTGACGTCGGCGGGGGATCGGGCGCCGGGGTGCGGCGTCACCGCATCCTGGTCCTTGACCCGGAACTTCCATCGCACGTCGCCGGTGGCGAGGTCGATGGCGCGGAAGAACCCATCCCACGAGCCCGCGTACACGGTCTTCCCGACCACGATCGGATCGGCGGTGACGATGTCGTCGGTCGGGACGAACCACACGCGTTGCAGCGTGGGCACCGAATCCGAGGTGAGCGTGGTCGGACCGGAGAACGTGTGGCCCGCCGATCTGCCGTAGGTTCGCCACGGCCCCCCGCGCATCGCTGCGGCGGTCCTCGCCGAGGTCACCATCGGCGGCCGCGACTTGCGGATCGGGAGATGCAGCAATCCGAGGCCGTCGGGATAGTCGAGCTCGCCGTTGACAAGCTCCGGCGGCTGCGGGTCCCCGTCCACGAACCTGATCCGCCGCACCGTGCCCTTGCCGCTCTCCGCGTCGGGCGGTGGGCCCGGACCGATGGCGAGGTCGGCGTAGTAGAGCGTGCCGTCCTTCGTGACCGCGAGCCCGTAGGGGGTCCCGGTCTCGTACGGGAGCGAGTCGCCGGGCGGGGGCTCGAGCACGCGGCGGATGAAGGATCCATCGGCGTCGTACTCTGCGATGACCCCGTTGAACACGCTCGACACGTAGAACGTGCCGGTGCGCGAGCGGGTGATGGCCGACGGCGTGGGGATGTTGTCGTCGCCGGGGATGAAGAGGTCCCGCTGCACCGAGGTCGTCATTGGCGCACCCGTCGAGTCGGTGCCGTCGCATCCACCCGCAACGGTGTCGGAGGTGGGGAAGGGCGGGCTGTAGCGGTAGATGCCGGCCAGGTGCGGGTCGGAGCCCTGGCCCGCGCGGTTCGTGGCCGCGTACACGTGCTGCTGGGCGTCGATGTAGATGCCGCCGGGCGTCGGCAGCTGCACGTCGATCTTGCAGTACCGCACGTGCTTCGTGTCGTACGGCGGGAACCACACGATGAGCTGCCCGTCGCCGGGGAGCCCCGGGTATCGGTCGCCGATGTCGGTGGTGAGCAGCCGACCGTCCGGCAGGAACCCGCAGCCGTACTGATCCGGCACCGTGTCGGGGCTCGTGTACGACTGGTAGGTGGGCTCCAGCCGTCCGATGCGCTTCGCCGAGAGGTTGCCCACCCGGTCGCCGCTCAGCCGGAACGTGCTCCACCCCTGCACCCGTCCCTCGTCCTGGTGCGTGTCCTCCCCCGCGATGAACGTCCGGGTCCCGGGCTTGAAACAGATCTGCGCGTTGATGTCGAGACCGTGCTTCGGATCGTCGGTCTTGCTGTGGATCACCACCTGATCGTGCGGCGTCTTGCCCACGGTGTAGGCGTGCAGCCGGTTGCCCTCCGGGCTGAACAGGATCGTGGCCCTGTGCCGCTTGGCGGCCTTCGCCGGGGCGGCCTGGGGGACGACGCCGATCGCGGCGAGGACGGCGGCCACGAGCAGGGCCGCGACAGGAGAGCTGGGGCGCTTCCTCATCGAATGACCTCCGGGGTCCCGGGGCGGAGGAGCCGGGTGGCCCCCATCATCCCCATCACACCGACCGCGGCAAACCCGACCGCCGTCGCCCCGATGGCGAACGCGAGGGCGGTGTTGAACGCGAGGACCGCCGTCGCGAGCAGCGCCCCGCGGGGTGCCGGGCGAACCGGCTCCCGGCGGCCGGCCGCGAGGTCGACCCCGATCACCACCAGAGCGACGAGGATCCAGCCCCCGAAATTCCCCAGCGGGACCCCGAACCAGGGCCCGTGGCTCGCGTAGTGGAACAGGTCACCCAGGAACCACTGCGAGCCCCGCACGGCGACCGGGTCGACCACGAGGTCGACGGCCATCGTGGCCACGGCTCCCGCGACGGCCAGCGCGACGCGCGACCGGACCAGGAAGGTCGCCAGGGAGCGCCCCGCGTAGATCATCACGGCGTAGCTGGCCGGGACGAAGGCAGGGATGTTCGACAGGTACACCTCGTCGTGGTGCGTGGCGCCGGTGTACGCGTAGTGGGTGAACGGGAACCCGTTCCTGGTGCTCGAGTACTCCGCCGCGAACGCCACGCCGAACGCGATGAGGAAGAACCGGACGCTCGCCTTCCAGCCACGCTCCGGCACGCTCACGGCGAAGTACCCGACGATGAACGCGACGACGTACCATCGCCGCAGCAGCATCTCGAGGAAACGCAGCGTTATGTCGGTTGCGCAAGTGCAGCCCATACGCTGCCAGGTTCCTCCGTCGGGAGCTTCCACCAGCGCTCGATGCCGAGGTCGTCGGCGAGCACCGTCGCGGCGTTGCGCCCGCAGGCGCCGATGATGCCCCCCATGGGATGCGTCGAGCCGCCGCAGAGATACAGGCCGTCGATCGGCATCCGGTAGTTGAAGCCGGGGATCGGCCGGAACGGCCCCATCTGGTCGGGCGTGATGTCGCCGTGCACGGCCCCTCCCTCGACCATCGACGGGTTCGAGCGCTCGATGTCCCTCGGCGAGTAGTCGAAGCGGCTCAGGATGTTGTCGGGGGTGAGATTTGGCGCATAGTCGCGCCACTCGTCCATCAATCGGTCGCCGAACGCGCGCTTCTCCTCGTCCCACGGGAGGTGGTAGCTCGTGAGCTGCCACACGAACGCGGTGTGCTTGCCGGGCGGGGCCTGCGATGGGTCGAGCACGCTCGGTGAGAAGCTCATGCCGCCGGGGCGTGATGGGAACCGGCGCATCCGGGCGTCCTCGAACTGCGACTCCAGGTCCTCGGTGGACTCGACGCCCCAGCCGACGGCGAAGCACTCGTCGACGTCGCGGTTCTCGACGGCGTACCGCGGCGCCTCGTTCAGCGCGAGGTGCGGCGTGAACAGCACGATGGCGTCGGACTTGTAGCGCTTCACCTTGCGGGCGAAGTCGGGGTCGAGCCGGGACTCGCCGACGAGATCGAGCATCGTGGGGCGGACCTCGACGTTGGACGCGACCGCTCTCGTCGCCTCGACCGTGCGCCCATCCGCGAGCTCGAGCCCGGCCGCGCGGCCGTCCTCGACGACGATCCGCTGCACCGGTGCGCTCGCGTGGATCTCGCCGCCCCCCTCGCGAAACGCCCGCGCCATGCCCTCGGCCAGCTCCCGCGAGCCGCCCACGCACAGCCCGAACGGCCACAGGTGCACGCCGGCGAACGAGCCGATCACCATGAACGACGCGCCCTCGACGTCGTACGGGTGCCCGCCCTGCGCCACCATGAGCCCGATCCACGCCTTCACCTCGTCGGACTCGAACGTCTCCTCGAGGAGCGTCTTCGGCGAGGACTGCTGCATCCGCAACATCTCCAGCCCCTCGATCGACTGCTCCAGGAAGCGAGGGGCCGTGGACGGCGGCATCGGGGGCACGAAGGACGCCTCCATGAGCATGGGGAGCATCGACTCGAACCGCCGGTAGAGGTCGCGGTAGGCGTCGGCGTCGCGCTTCGAGAACGCGGCGATCTGCGCACAGGTCCGCTCGAGGTCCTTGTACAGGACGAGCGAGCGGCCGTCTCGGAACACCAGCGCGTACTGCGCCTCGGGATACACGTACGTCACGCCGTGCGCCGGGAGGTCGAGCTCCCGGAAGGTCGGGCCGTAGGAGATCCAGTAGTGGAGCATCGAGTGCAGGTTGTGGCGGAAGCCGGGGAGCGTGACCTCCTCGGTGGACGCCCCGCCGCCGACGTGCTCGGCGAGCTCGAAGACCCCGACCCGCAGTCCGGCCCGCTGGAGGTAGCAGGCGAGCGTGAGCCCGTTGTGGCCCGCGCCCACCACGGCGACGTCGTAGGAGAGATCGGCCATGGTCGAGTGCGTGCCACCCTAATCGCGCGGGCGCTGATGGGAGAATCCGGCCGTGGACACCCCGCTGCCGCTCGAACCCTCGCCGGAGCAGCTGCACGAGCTCCTCGCTGTGGCCGGCGCGTTCGTGGAGCGCTTCGTGGCGGGCGTCGCCGACGCGCCGGCCTCCTCCGACGTGATGAGCCCGGCGCTGCACGACGAGATCCGGGCCACCGTCGGCGACACCGCCGGGACCCTCGACGCCGCGCTCGATCTGGTGCGACGCGGCCTGGACGAGGGCTTCAACCCCGCCGGGCCCGGCTTCATGGCCTACATCCCGGGCGGCGGCCTGGTCACGGCGGGGGTCGCCGATCTGATCGCCTGCATCGTCAACCGGTACGTGGGCATCTGGCCGCCGGCGCCGGCCATGGTGGAGATCGAGTACCGCGTCGTGCGATGGCTCTGCGACCTGTTCGCGTACCCCCCGGAGAGCCGCGGGGTGCTCACCTCCGGGGGTTCGATGGCGAACCTCTCCGCGATCGTGGCCGCGCGGCACGCGCGCCTCGACGACGACGTCTCGGCGGGACGCATCTACGTGACCGATCAGGCCCACCACTCGGTGGCCAAGGCGGCTCGCATCGCGGGGTTCGCCGCGGCCGCGGTGCGGGTCGTACCGCGGGACGCCGGCCTGCGGATGGACCCGGAGGGTCTCGAGGCGGCCGTCAACGAGGATCGGCGGGCGGGTCTCCGCCCGGCCTGCGTCGTGGTCAGCGCGGGGACGACGAACACGGGAGCGATCGATCCGCTCGGGGCGATCGCCGACGTCGCCGAGCGTGAGGGCCTGTGGCTCCACGTCGACGGCGCCTACGGCGGGTTCTTCCAGCTCACCGAACGAGGGCGCTCACGGTTCGGGGGCGCCGCACGCGCCGACTCGATCACGCTGGACCCGCACAAGTGCATGTTCCTGCCGTACGGCACGGGGGCTCTGCTCGCACGCGACGGCGAGGCGCTGCGAGCAGCGCACGCCGCGACGGGCGACTACCTCCGCGACTTCGACGAGGACGACGCGCTGCCGAACTTCGGGGAGTACTCGCCGGAGTTCACGCGGAGCTTCCGCGGATTGCGCGTGTGGTTGCCGCTCGTGCTGCACGGTGTCGCCGCGTTCCGAGAAGCGCTGGACGAGAAGCTCGACCTGGCCAGGTGGCTCCACGACGAGCTGGCGTCCGAGCCGTCGCTCGAGCTGCCGTGGGAGCCGTCGCTCACCGTGGTGACGTTCCGATCCCGCGCCGGCGACGACGAGACGCTGCGCATCCTGCACGAGGTCAATGCGTCGAGACGCGTGTTCTTCTCGTCGACGTCGATCGACGGGCGCGTCTACATCCGCCCCTGCATCGTCGTGCACCGGACGCACCGCGATCGCATCGAGGAGGCGGCGGCGCTCATCAGATCAGCCGCCGGCCGGGCTCCCGGTTCTTCTTCTCCTTGACGAGGTCGGCTCCTGGAGGATAGCCCCGCCGGGGCCGTGGGTTACATCAGGCCCATCTCGGCGAGGCCGCGCAGCAGCTCGGAGATGACGGTGGGGTCGGTCTGGACGTCGATCACCGCCGGGCCCTGGGTGGCGACGGCCCGCCCGATCGCATCCTGCAGGTCGTCCGCCGACGTCACGCGCTCTCCATACGCTCCGAGCGCCTTCCCGAGCCCGGCGTAGTCGGTGTCGCGAAGCTGCGACGCGATGAGGCGTCCCTCGCCGAACCAGTTCTCGGCCTCGTGCGCCACGTCGCCCCACATGTGGTTGTTGGAGACGCACGCCACGACCGGGAGCGAGTGCCGAACCGCGGTGTCGATCTCCATGGCCATCAGTCCGAACGCGCCGTCGCCGAAGATGCTGATGACCGGCGCGCCGCTCGCGATGGCCGCGGCGTTCGCGAACGGCAGCCCGAGCCCGAGGGTGCCGAGCGCCGTCGAGGTTTGCAGGCCGCACCCTGGGTGCAGCGCCTGGTACTCGGCGAGCGCCCACACGAGGCAGTCCCCGCCGTCGGCGACGAACGTGATCTCCTCCCCGGCGGCCTTCAGACCGGCCTCGACCACCTCGGCGGCGAGCCGGCCGGGGTGCACCGGCGCCGCCGGCGCGTTCTCCCAGTTCGCCCTCCACTGCACGCGGCTGGCCTCGGCAAGCTGCTTGTTGCCCTCCCGCCACGTGTCGTAGCGATCCTTCGGGCCGGACCACGCGTCGGTCAGCGCCTCGAGCGTTCGCCGCACGTCGGCGGCGATCCCGACCTCGACCGCCTTCGGCCCGCCCAGGCGCTCCGGAACGGTGTCGACCTGGATGACCCTGGTCTCCGGGCGGAACAGCGGCAGTCCGCCGTAGACGAGGTTCGCGTTGAACTTCGATCCGAGGAGGAGCACGACGTCGGCGCCGGCCACCGCGGTCCCGCCGTGCAGGAGGTAGCCGAGGCAGTTCGGGTGGTTGTCGGGGAGGAGCCCGCGCGCCGCCGATGTCGTGGTCACGGGGAGACCGGTGCGCTCGGTGAGCTCGCGCAACGCGTCGCCCGCTCTCGACCAGTGGGCGCCGGA
>JBHELK010000085.1:0-44330 GCA_046263085.1 Actinomycetota bacterium | reverse complement strand
TCGGAAGAGCGATGGCGATCAGGATGCCGATGATGAGAATGACCACCATGAGCTCGATCAGGGTGAATCCCTGCTCCTCGTTCCTGCGGTCCATAAGACGCTTCAGCATGTTGCTCACCTCCTTCTCAGTTGCTTTCGCGTTCGTGACTGATGCTTCGGCTGGCACAACCACCGACTTGAACGCCGATCGGGGGTTTCTTTCCGCCTCGGGCCTCCTAGGCCATTTGGCCCGCGAGCAGGTCATGGCCGTGCGGAGCGTCCGAAAGGCGTCGACGACGGATCCCTCGGGGGGATGGGGCCGGAGCGGGTGGGGGTGATTTCCGGTGCGAGCGTTACTTGACCAGGTTGACGAGCTTGAACATCGGCAGGTAGAGGGCGATGACGGCCATGCCCACGCCGGCGCCGATGACACCGATCATCAGGGGCTCGATCAACGACGTCAGGCTCTCGACGGTCGACTCGACCTCCTGGTCGTAGAACTCCGCGACCTTGGAGAGCATCGTGTCGACGGCACCGGTCTCCTCCCCCACCGCGAGCATCTGGGTGACCATCGGGGGAAACACGTCGTGCTTGGCGAGGGGTCCCGCCATGCTCTCGCCCTCCTTGACGCTCTTCTGTACGTCGCGGATGGCCTGACTCACCGGCACGCTGTTGACCGTCTCCGAGACGATGTCCAGCGACTGCAGGATCGGCACACCGGACTTCAGGAGCACGGACAACGTGGTCGCGAACCTGGACAGGGAGGTCTTGTGGAAAAGGTTGCCGAAGACCGGTATCCGCAGCTTGATCTTGTCAAGGCGTTCCCGGCCACCGTCGGTCTTCGCGTAGCGCTTGTAGCCGAACACGAGGCCGGCGACCATCAGGGCACACAACCACCACATGCTGCGGACGGCGCCCGAGACGCTGAGGAGCAGCCTCGTCGGCAGCGGCAGCACGCCGCCGAGGGTCTGGTAGATGGTCTTGAATTGCGGGACCACGAACACCAGCATCACGATGAGGATCATGGAGACCATCCCCAGGACGACCACGGGGTAGGTCAACGCCGCCTTGATCTGGGAACGGAGCTTGACCTCCTTCTCCATGTTGTCGGCGAGGCGAAGCAGGGTCTGATCGAGGACACCGCCGGTCTCGCCGGCGCGGATCATCGACGTGTACAGCGTGGTGAAGACCTTCGGGTGCCGCGCCATGGCGGCGGAGAGCGACATGCCTCGCTCGACGTCGATCCGAACCTCGGTGACGATCTGGGCGAGGGTCTTGCTCTCGGTCTGCTGCGAGAGGATGGACAGGGCGCGGAGGATCGGAAGCCCGGAGTTCACCATGGTGGCGAACTGCCGCGAGAAGATGGAGAGGGCCTTCAGCTTCACGTGACCCGGGCGCAGGCTGATCTCCCGGGACATGCCCTCCTTCTTGTGGCCCACGCGGACGGGCGTGAGCCCCATCTCGCGAAGGCGCTGCACGACGACCTGCTCGTTCTCGGCCAGCAGGCTGCCCTTCACCAGGCGACCACGCTTGTCGCGGACCTGGTAGGTGTACTTCTCAGGCACGGCTTCCTCCCTGGTGCATCGGCTGGCCCACGACTGAGCCACCGGCGCTCATGCCACCCATCGGCGGCATCGACCCGCTCCTGTAGTCGTTGCGGAGAAGTCGTCCGAACTCGTCGGGATCGTGGCAGTGCTCGAGCGCCGTCTGCTGGTGGAGCTTGCCCTGCTTGACCAGGTCGGCCAGTGAGGCATCCATGGTCCGCATCCCGTAGCGCCCGCCCGCCTGCATCACCGAGTAGATCTGATGGCCCTTCCCCTCACGGATGAGGTTTCGGACGGCCGCCGTGGCCACGAGGACCTCGGGGACGACGACGCGGGTCTCCCCGTCCGACGCCGGGAGGAGCTGTTGCGTCACGACACCCTGCAGGGTCGTCGCCAGCTGCACCCGGATCTGCTGCTGCTGGTGCGGCGGGAACACGTCGATGATGCGGTCGATCGTCTGCGGCGCGCTCTGCGTGTGGAGCGTGGCGAACACGAGGTGGCCGGTCTCGGCGGCGGTGATGGCGGTCTGGATCGTCTCCAGGTCCCGCATCTCACCGACGAGGATCACGTCGGGGTCCTGGCGCAGCACGTGCCGCAGGGCCTCGGAGAACGAGTGCGTGTCCGACCCCACCTCGCGCTGGTTCACCACCGAGCGCTTGTGGCGGTGCAGGAACTCGATGGGGTCCTCGACGGTCATGATGTGGCAGGAACGCTCGCTGTTCACGACGTCGACGAGCGAGGCGAGGGTGGTCGACTTGCCCGAGCCCGTCGGTCCCGTCACCACGACGAACCCACGCGGGAGCCTCGCGAGGTCCTCGACCACGGCCGGCAACCCGAGCTGGCCCACGGGCTTCGTCTCGAACGGGATGAGACGGAACGCGGCTCCGATCGAGTCGCGCTGGAAGTACACGTTGACCCGGAATCGGGCCTTCCCGGGCACGGAGTACGAGAAGTCGAGCTCGAGCTCCTGCTCCAACCGCTCCCGTTGCCGCTGGGAGATGATCCCGTAGACCATCGCCTGCAGCGTCCGGGGGGTGAACACCGGGTATTCGCCCAGCCGGTTCAGCTTCCCGAGGTGACGGATCACCGGGGGCGCGCCGGCCGTGAGGTGGAGGTCGGAGGCTCCCTTCTCGAGCACGAGATCGAGCAGGTCCGCAATCAGGACGTCGGACATCGGCGCCGCGTCGGGCGCGGCCGCGTTCGCGGGCATCGACCCGTTCGGAGGCGGCGGCATGGGCTGCGCGGTCGGCGCCGCGGGCTGCACCGGGGGCGTGGGCTGCATCGGCTGGTCCAGGAAACCGCTCACACGACCACCCGGAGGACTTCCTCGACGGTGGTGAGCCCGCTGCGGGCCTTCTCCAGGCCGTCCTGCTTCAACGTGATCATGCCCTGCTCGATGGCGAGCCTACGGATGGCCTCGGAGGACGCGGACTCGACGGCGAGGCGCTCGATCTCCTCACTCACGGTCATGACCTCGTACAGGCCGAGCCTGCCCAGGTACCCGGTCTTCGCGCACGCGGAGCAACCCACCGCCCGGAACATCTCGGTGATGTCCTGCCAGACGAACTCGGGATATCCGGCGGCCTGGAGCTGCGCGGGGGTGGGCGCGTACGGCTCCCTGCACCGGTCGCACAGGCGGCGCATCAGCCGCTGGGCGACCACACAGTCGATGGCGGACGCCACTAGGTAGGACTCCACGCCCATCTCGTTCAACCGCGTGATCGCGGATGCGGCGTCGTTGGTGTGCAGGCTCGAGAGGACCAGGTGGCCCGTGAGGGCCGACTCGACGGCGATCATCGCCGTCTCTCGGTCACGGATCTCACCGACCATGATGATGTCGGGGTCGGCCCGCAGGATGGAGCGCAGGGCCGAGGCGAACGTCAGCCCCGCCTTCGTGTGCACCTGGACCTGTGAGATCCCGCGAAGGCGGTACTCCACCGGATCTTCGACGGTGATGATGTTCTTGTCGACCTGATTGAGGATGTTGAGCGTGGCGTACAACGTGGTGGACTTCCCCGATCCCGTGGGTCCGGTCGCCAGGATCGTGCCGTACGGCTTGCGGAACGACGTCTCGAAGGACTTGTAGGCCTGCTCGTTCAGTCCGAGCTGGTCGAGGCGGAGCAGCACCGCTTCCTTGTCCAGGATCCGGATGACCACCTTCTCGCCGAACACCGTCGGCAGGGTGGCCAGGCGCAGGTCCACGGTGCGGTTGCCGAGCTTCAGGCTGACTCGCCCGTCCTGCGGCACACGCTTCTCCGCGATGTTGAGGTCGGCCATGACCTTCAGACGGCTGATGAGCCCGGCCTGGATGCTCTTCGGGGAACGCTTGAACTCGTGCAGCACGCCGTCCACGCGGAACCGGATGCTCACGTCGGTCTCGGTGGGCTCGATGTGCACGTCGGAGGCGCGATCCTCGACCGCCCGCTGGAGCACCAGCGTGACCAGCTTCACGATCGGGGCGTCCTCGACGGCCGCCTCCGGAAGCTTGAACGCGTCCTCGATGTCGTGCGCGGCGTCGGCGGTGAGCTGCTCGACGGCGCCCTCCATCTGGCTGTACTTGCGGATGGCCTGGATGATGTCCGCCGCCGTCGCCACGACGGGCTGGATGTCGCGGCCGGTGATCGTGCGCATGTCGTCCAGGGCGTAGACGTTCGCCGGGTCGGACATGGCGACGAGCAGCTTCCCGTCGCGCTCGCCGAACGGGATGGCCCGGTAGCGCTTGGCCACCGACTCCGGGATCAGCGCCGCGACGGTGGGGTCCGGGGGGGTATCGGTGAGATCGATGAACTCCAGGCCCACCTGCATCGCCAGGGCCCGGACCAGGTCGACCTCGCGGATCATGCGGTGGTCGATCAGGATGCGCCCGATCGACTTCGGGACCTGCTCCTGCTCCTTGAGGGCGAATTGAAGCTGCTCAGCCGTGATCAGGCCCTCTTCGACGAGGATCTGTCCAAGCTGCTTCTTCTTCGTCACGGCGGCCCCCTCAGGGATTGTCAGAGCTGTCTTCGACGCTTCGCCAGTCGTCCTGAAGCAGGGACGAGAACTCTCGGGCCAGGGCGACCCGATCGACCTCGTCTCCGTCCAGGGCCGGGTTCTTCTCATCGTCCGCGGCGCCCTCACGGGCCATGACAGGCTCCGGGTTGGCCTCCACCGGGCGCCTGCTCTGGTCCACGTTCCACGCCGCCGCCGCCGGAGCAACCGGGGCCGGCGGCCTGGCGATCGCGGCAGCGGTGAAAGCGACGGGCGCGGCGGGTGCGGCAACGGCCAGTGGCTGCAGGGGCTCGGACGTCACAAGGTCGACCCGGGTCGGCTTCTGGGCGACGAGCCGATGGTCCCGGGAGTCCGTGGCCAGCAGCAACGCCTGCTCCAGGTTGTCGAGGAGCACCCCCGGGAGGGTCTGCGCCGAGGCGACGGCGAAGGCGGCGTAGGGCCCGGAACGAACGTAGGCCCACAGCTGGTCGTCGGAGAATCGGACGAACCCACGGGTGGCGGCGCCGAGCGCGGCGAACTGGAGCCAGGCGGGCTTGATCCCGCCCTGCTCACCGATCGGGAACGTGCCCAGAACCACCCCGTCCGAGGACAGGATCATGCAACCGAGGACGTCGCTGGTGGCAGCGATCCTCGAAGCGAGCGCCGAGTAGTCGTTTTCCATTGGCTCTCTCGAGCATCGGGAGTGAACAGGTCCCTCTTGAGCCTCGATGGCGTTCTGTTTCGGGGAGCTTCAGCGCGCTCCGGCCAACTCGGCCAGGGCGGCCGCGGACATCACGTCGAGAGGAGGGACGTGCCCCGTCCAGAGCTCGAAGGAGAGGGCGGCCTGATGCAGGAGGAGCCCGAGGCCCCCGAACCACATCGCCCCCATCTCTCGCGCTCGGTGGAGCAACGGGGTGATCGCCGGCCGGTAGAGGAGGTCCACGACCACCTGGGCTGGCTCGATGGGGACGGCCGGAAGCGATTCGCCACTGACCCCCAGCGGGGTGGCGTTGACGACGAGATCCGCCGCGATGACCGGCGGGTCGTCCCACGCCCGGACCTCGACGCTCGTGCCGAACTCGCCCACGATGCCCTCGAGCGCCGCGGCCTGCTCCGGCCGGCGGGCGACGGCGGTGAGCGATGCGAGCCCGTGTCGTGCGAGGGCCAGCGCGCACGCCCGGGCCGCGCCGCCGGCTCCCAACAGCACCGCGCTGCGGCCTGCCGGGTCGAAGGCGGCGTCGTCCAGCAGGAACCTCGCGAACCCCGCGACATCGGTGTTGTGGCCCTCGAGCCCGTCGGATGTCGACACGAGCGTGTTGACGGCGTCGCACAGCTCCGCGTCCTCGGAGCGGCTCGTGCACACGGCCGCCGCCGTCGACTTGTGCGGCATCGTGACGTTCGCGCCGGCGAACCCGAGAGCGGGCAGGGCCGCGATGGCCTCGGCGGCCCGCTCGGGCGGCACCGGGAGCGGCACGTAGATCCAGTCGAGCTGGAGCGCCGCGAAGGCCGCGTTGTGGATGCTGGGCGAAAGGCTGTGCGTCACCGGCCAGCCGACGATGCCGACGGTGCGAGTGCCTCCCGTGGCCCCCCGGACCGTGGCCCTCGCCGCGGCCTCCAGGTTCGCCTCGGGATCAGCCAAGACACTGCGCCTTCAGGACGAGGAACTGGTCGTAGGAGCTCGTGAACTCGTGGTGGCCGTCGGCTCCGCACAGCACGTAGTAGAGGTAGTCGACCTGCGCGGGTTGCAGCGCCGCACGCAGCGACGCGAGGCCCGGACTGGCGATGGGCGTCGGGGGGAGCCCCGTGTGCAGCCGGGTGTTGTACGGGCTGTCGATGTGCAGGTCGGAATCGGTCAGCCCGTCGGAGGGGTCGGGGTCGATGTACTGGATCGTCGCGTCGATGCCGAGGGGCATCCCGATCTTCAGCCGGTTGTAGATGACGGCCGCGATCTTGGACCGGTCGCCCTCCACACGCGCCTCACGCTCGATCATCGAGGCCACGACGACCACCTGGTAGTCGCTCACGCCGAGGGACCTACTCTTCGCCCACGGCAGCACCCGGGCCTCGGAGCCGAACTCGTCCAGGAGCTTCCGGATGACGTCGCCGCTCGTGACGCCGCGGACCGGGAACCGGTACGTGTTCGGGAACAGGAACCCCTCGAGCGATCCCGTCCCCGCGGGAAGGTACGGCTCCAGGGCGTAGTCACCGCTGTGGGCGGCCGCGAGGAAGTCCTTGCTCGACACGCCGAGCACCTCCTGGGCCCGCGCCGCGATCTGCGTGAGCCGCCATCCCTCCGGGATCGTGAACCTCGTCGACGGCGGCTCCGACGGCCCCGCTTGGATCCGGTCGAAGGCCTGATCGAGCGTCATGTTCGTGGTGAGGTGGTACGTGCCGGCCTCGATCGTGCCTCCGCGTCGCTTCAGCTCGAACCGGGAGACGAGCCCGCACCGAACCACGCCCTTGTCGTGGAGCAGGGACACGACGTCGCCGCCGGACGCGCCACGCGGGATGGTCAGCGTGACGGCACGTTGCGGCCCCGATCCGCCCTGACACCAGCGGTAGTACGTGAACGCGGACGTCCCCACGACCAGCACGAGCAACAGGAACGCGATGAGGAGCTTCAGGCCGCGCCGGCGGCCTCGGCGGTGGCGTCCGCGCGCGCTGTCGTCCTGCCAATCCTCGAACACCGCGCGAGCATACCCACGGGCACGCGGTCAGCGGCCGGTATCGAGCCAGGCCTGCAGGATGATCGCCGCCGCCGACCGGTCGACCGCACGCTTGCGGTCCCGACCCCGTGCACCGGCCTCGCGGAGCACCCGGTCGGCCTCGACGGTGGACAGGCGCTCGTCGTGGAGCGCGACGGGGATCCGCAGGAAGCCGCGGAGAGCATCGGCGAACTCCTCGGCCTGTTGCGCGCGCGAGCCGCGGGCGCCCGACATCGACAGTGGATGTCCCACGACGATCAACCCGACATCGTGTTCCCGGACGAGCCCGGCGATGGCCTTGAGGTCCTGTGGAGCGCCCGTCGCCACCGTACCGAGGGGTACGGCGAGCCGGCGCTCCTCGTCCGAGATGGCCACACCGATCCGGGCGTCGCCGAGGTCGAGTCCCAGCACCCGTCCCTTCGACGTCACGATGCCATTTGGATCGGGGGGTCCGAGCTACCCCCCCGAGCCCCCCCGCGAACCCCCCCGCAGGAGCTCCGCCAGTCGAGCCGGGATGCCACCGAGCGCGTCCTCGAGCGCCCCGGCGTTCTTGCCGCCGGCCATCCCGAGATGAGGCTTGCCCCCCGCTCCCCCGCCGATGGCCGCGGCGGCCGGCTGTAGCAGCATCTTCGCGGTCACGCCGCGCGTGATGAGCGGCTTCGTCACCGAGGCCACGAGCCGCGCGCTCCCCCCCTCGGTCGTGCCCAGGACCGCGGCGGCGGCTCCCTCTCGCTCGAGCTTGGAGCGCAAGAGGTCGGCCAGCTCGCGCAGGCCGTTCGCGTCCTCCCCGGGGATCGAGGACACCACGAGCCGGACGCCGTCGACCTGCTGCGCCTGCGCGGCGAGCTCGTCGACCACCGTGCCCCGTTCGCCCTTGCGGATCTTGCCGAGCTCGCTCTCGAGCTGCTTCACACGCTCGAGTGTCCGGCGAACACGATCCGGGGCCTGCCCGGGATCACCCCCTCCGAGCGCGGCCGTGATCTCCAGCAGCAGTTGATGCTCGGCGTTGATGTGCCGCAGGGCGTCCGGCCCCACGAGGGCCTCGACCCGGCGCATCCCCGATCCGATGGATCCCTCGCCGAGGATCTTCACCAGCGCGACCTTGCCCGTGTGCGGGACGTGCGTGCCGCCGCACAGCTCCTTCGAGTAGTCCCCCACCTCCACGACCCGCACGATGTCGCCGTACTTCTCCCCGAACAGCGCGATCGCGCCCTCGCTGCGGGCGTAGTCGATCGTCGTCTCGTACGCGCGGACGGGCGAGTCCTCGGCGAGCCGGGCGTTCGCCACGTACTCGGCCTCCTCCAGGACGTCGTGCGGCACGGCCTGGTGATGCGTGAAGTCGAACCGCAGCCGTCCGGGCTGCACGAGCGAACCGGCCTGCCGCGCGTGCTCGCCCAGGAGGTTCCGGAGCGTCCAGTGCACGACGTGCGTCGCCGTGTGCGACCGGGCGGCGCCCTCGCGGAACTCGGCGTCGACCTCCGCCTGCACCTGATCTCCAAGCCGGACCTCCCCGCTCGTGACCCGGGCTCGATGGACGATGACGTCGCCGGGCCCGGGGCTGACGTCCTCCACCCGCACGAGCCCGGAGGTCGCTCGGATCATGCCCTGGTCCCCTACCTGGCCACCGCCCTCCGCATAGAACGGCGTCCGGTTGAGGAGCACCAGGATGTCCTGGCCCTCGTGCGCCGACTCGACCTCCCGGCCGTCGGCGAACAGCGACTCGATGCGTGCCTCCGCGTTCAGCGTCTCGTAGCCGAGGAACTCGGTTCGCCCCACCCGGGCGGCGGTGTCGCCGATGGCCTGCTCCCCGACCGGTCCCTTCTGCACCGCCTCCTGCGCACGCTGACGCTGCTGTTCCATCAGCTCGCCGAAGCGATCAGCGTCCACGGAGAGCCCGCGTTCCTCGGCGAGCTCCTTCGTGAGCTCGACGGGGAATCCGAACGTGTCGTGCAACCGGAACGCGACGTCGCCCGAGTGCTCCCGCCACTCCGGCTTGCCCACCTCCTCCTCGAGGAGCGTGAGGCCCTGGCGGAGCGTGGCGCCGAACCGGCTCTCCTCGGAGCCCGCGACCTGCAGGATGAACTCGCGATTCTCGCGGAGCTCGGGATAGGCATCGCCGAACATGACGATCGCGGTCTCCGCGAGCGCGCCGGCGACGGGCCGGTCCACGCCGAGCCGCCGGGCGTGGCTGACCACGCGGCGGAGCATGCGGCGAAGCACGTAGCCCCGCCCCTCGTTCGACGGCAGCACCCCGTCGGCGATCAGAAAGGTCACGGCCCGGGAGTGCTCGGCGACGATCTTCAGGCTGATGTCGGCGCGATGGTCGTCGCCGTAGCGCTTTCCCGACAGCGACTGGGCCTGTTCCAGGAGCGGCCACACGACATCGGTCTCGAAGTATGTGTCCTTTCCCTGCAGCACGAGCGCGACGCGTTCGAGGCCGCTGCCGGTGTCGATGTTCTTCCTCGGCAGGTCCCCCACGACCTCTCCGGCGTCGTCCACGTCGTTCTGCATGAACACCAGGTTCCAGATCTCCAGGTGCCGCTCCTCGTCGACGGCCGGTCCGCCCTCCTGTCCGTACTTCGGCCCGCGATCCACGTAGATCTCGCTGCACGGACCCCCCGGCCCCGCGGCGTGCGTCCACCAGAAGTTGTCCTCGCTGCCGCGCTTGACGATCCGGTCGCGCGGGATCCCGACCTCGTCGGCCCAGATCTCGACGGACTCGTCGTCGGTCTCGAACACGGTGACCCACAGGAGCTCGGCGTCGATGCCGTAGCCCTCGGTGACCAGCTCGTAGGCGTACGCACACGCCTCGGATTTGAAGTAGTCCCCGAACGAGAAGTTGCCGAGCATCTCGAACAAAGTGCAGTGGCGGGCCGTGAGGCCCACCAGCTCGATGTCGTTGGTCCGGAACGACTTCTGCACGCTCGTGGCTCGCGGGTACGGAGGCTCGGCCTGGCCCAGGAAGTACGGGATGAACTGGTTCATGCCCGCGTTCGCCAGCAGCAGTCCCGTCTCGGGTGGCGGGATCAGCGAGGAGGAGCGCACGCGCGCGTGACCGCGCTCCTCGAAGAAGCGGAGGAACCGTTCGCGGATCTCGGCGCCCTGCATCGACCTAGTGTAGGCCGGGCGTTGTCCCCGGCCTAGGAATCGAGCTGGGCGCGGATCTCCGCCTCGCGCTCGGCCATGCCCTTGCGCCACTCCTCGAGCGACTCGCGCACGAGCTGTCCGATGTCGCGGGCCGTGTCACCCAGTTGGCGGCCCATGTTGGCCGGAGCCATCCGCTCGGTCTGGCGACGCATCCAGCGGGACGTGAGAACGGCCGCGGTCACGCCCGCGCCGAGCCCCACGGCCGTCCAGAACATGCGACGCACGTGCCTAGGAGTCCTTGCGGACGCGCTTGAACGCCCGGGAGGCGCCCGCGGCGAAGGCGGCGAACTTGATGAGGGGATTCGACACGGTCTGCTCGACCACGACGGAGATGCGCTCCGCGGACTTGGAGATCTTCCCCGCGGATTCCATGATCGTGTCGACCCGCTCGAGCTCCTTGTTCACACCCGAGACCGTGGTCTTCACCTCGCCGAGGAGCGGAACCGTCTCGGTGCGGATGCCGTCGATGAGCATCTTCGTGCTCTCGAGCACGCGGAACATCGTCAGCAGGACGAGCGCCAGGAACAGGACCAGCAGGCCCCAGAACGCGGCCAGCACGATCAGCGAGATGTCACCTGCGCTCGCGAGCACCCGCCCTCCTTCGGTCAACCGTCCGCGCATCATAGCCGGGTCGCGAGCGGCCCCGGCCTCTCAATGCCCGGCGCTCGGATGCCGACAAGGCAGGCATGACCGGGATCCGGATCTGGCTGACGGCGGGCGCCCTCGTCGTGCTCACCCTGGGTGCGTCGGCGTGCGACCTCGCGCCGGCGGCCCGGCAGGCCAACACGGACGTGCAGGCCGCACAGAAGGCGGAGGACCTGCAGGTGCAGGTCGACCTCCGCAACGCGTTGAACACTGCCCGGACGTTCTACTCGGAGGCCGCCACCTACACGGGGATCGCGCCGGCGAGCCTCGCCACGATCGAGCCGGCGGCCTGTTACGTGAGCTCGCTCGCCTCCTCGTCCCCCACGGGCCACGGGTGCGAGGCGGGCCAGGGCTCGCCGTCGCTCAGTGTGCTCGGTGAGGGCTCGGCGTTCGCTGCGGCAGCCATGGGCCCGACGGGCACCTGCTACTGGATCCGCGACGTGATCGGCCAGGGCACCTTCTACGGCTCCGGATCCCCTTGCACCGGGACCGCCGCGCTCGCCGCCTCAGGCCCCTCCTTCTAGCTCCTCCCCCGGCTCCTCCTCGCCCTCGCCGGAGGGCTCGTAGTACCTGCGACCCTCGTACCGCTGCGGCCGGTACTGCTGCTCCACGACGTGGCCCGGATAGTCGTGCGGATACCGGTAGCCCTTGCCGTGGCCGAGCTTCTTCGCCCCCTGGTAGTGCGCATCGCGCAGATGCAGCGGGACGGGCTCCGCGGAACGGGCGTCCTCCATGGCGCGGCCGATCGCGGTGATGACGCTGTTCGACTTCGGAGCGCGAGCCAGGTAGATCGTGGCGTGCGCGAGGTTGATGGCGGCCTCGGGGAGGCCCACGTACTCCACCGCCCGGGCGGCGGCCTCGGCGATCAGCAGGGCGCGAGGGTCGGACATGCCGATGTCCTCGGAGGCATGGACCACGATCCGCCGCGCGATGTAGCGGGCGTCCTCACCGGCCTCGATCATGCGGGCCAGCCAGAAGAGCGCCGCGTCGACGTCGGAGCCGCGGATGGACTTGATGAACGCGCTGATCACGTCGTAGTGCGCGTCGCCCTGGCGGTCGTAGACGATGGCCTTCTTCTGCACCGCGTCCGCCACCCGATCGAGAGTCACGACGTCCTCGCCGGCGGCCCGCGTGGCGAGCACGGCGGCGTCCAGGCCGGTAAGCGCGATCCGCGCGTCGCCGCCGGCGATCTCGACCAGGTGCTCGATCGCGTCATCAGACACCTTCACCCGTTGCTCACCGAGGCCACGCTCGGCATCCGTCAACGCCCGCTCCATCACAGCCCGAAGGTCTTCCGCCGCAAGGGGCTCGAGACGCAGGAGGAGGCACCGTGAGAGGAGTGGCGTGACCAGGGAGAAGTAGGGGTTCTCCGTGGTTGCGCCGATGAGCGTGATCGTGCCCTCCTCCACGGAGGGCAGGAGCACGTCCTGCTGGGCCTTGCTCCACCGGTGGACCTCGTCCACGAACAGCACGGTCTTCAGCAGCCCGCCCTGCTTGGCCGACTGCATCACCTTGCGCGCATCGGCCACGCCCGAGGCCACCGCCGAGAGCTGCACCATCTCCGCCCCCACCTCCCGAGCCAGGAGGTGGGCGATGGTGGTCTTCCCGGTGCCGGCCGGACCCCACAAGATGAGCGAGGGAAGGTGGCCGCCCTCGATGAGCGCGGACAGCGCCTTGCCCGGGCCGAACAGGTGCCGCTGGCCCACGAGCTCGTCGAAGCCCGTGGGGCGCATCCTCGTGGCGAGCGGGGCGTCGGCCATCGGGAAACGAGCTTACCCTTCGGGTCGACGGGGTTAGGCTGCCCGTCGTGCGGTGGCTCTCGCTTCCCGCGGGCATCGTGTTGCTCGCCTTCATCCTCCTCGACGTGTTCCGGACCCTCGTCGTGCCTCGCGCCGCTCGGGGACGGGTCCGGCTGTCGCGCCTCCTCCTGCGCCCCGTGTGGCTCCCCTGGCGCCGGGTGGGGCTCCGTCGCTCCACCATGGAGGGCCGGGAACGGGTCCTCGCCGGCGCCGCACCGTTCTTCTTCTTCATCCTGCTCGCCGGGTGGGCGCTCCTCGCGGTTCTCGGCTATGCGCTCGTGCTGTGGAGTCCCGCGCTCGTCCACGGGATCCACGGCCACGCGCACACGTCGTTCAGCACGGCTCTGTATTTCAGCGGGTCATCCCTCTTCACGATCGGGTTCGGCGACGTGATCGCCACCGGCTGGACGCGGGCTGCCGTGGTGACCGAGGGTGCGACGGGCCTCGGCCTGGTGGCCGTGGTGATCGCGTACCTCCCCGTGCTGTATCAGGCGTTCAACCGTCGCGAGGTGGGAGTGATGCTGCTCGACGCCCGGGCCGGCTCGCCGCCGTCGGGACCGGAGCTTCTCTATCGGATGGGGGAGCCGGGCGCCCGGTTCCTGTTGCCTGATCTCTTCGCGGAATGGGAGCGATGGGCGGCCGACGTCCTCGAGACCCACCTCTCCTACCCGTTGCTCGCGTTCTTCCGCTCACCGCACGACAACACCTCGTGGGTCACGGCGCTCGGCTCGGTGCTCGACGCCGCGACCCTGTGGCTCACCGCCATCGAGGGTGAGCCCCGGGAGCAGGCCCGGCTGTTGTACGGCACGGGGATCCATGCCGTGGAGGATCTCTTCCACTACCTCAGGCTGAGCGAGCGAGAGGCCATGATCCAGCGCGAGGAGTTCGAGAACGTCCTCACCGACCTGAAGAGCGTCGGTCTTTCGGTGCGTCCGGTCGACGAGGCCTTCGCCGACTTCACGAAGAAGCACGAGAAGTACGCGCGACGCCTCGATGCGATCGCCGTGCTCCTCGCCGCGCCTCCCGCTCAGTGGATCGGAGACCGCTCCGTGCTCGGCGCTCGAACCGCGCACTGAGGACGAGGAACGGAGCACCTCTCGGGCCGCTGCCGTGAACCGAAGCTCACGAAGGTGGGTGTCCTCCCGGCGGCTTCCCGTACCCCGTGAGGGGCGCGACTCCGTCCGCCGGAGCCGGACTCCCAATGTTGTGGTGCTGGTCCACAAAGACGGCTCGGGAGATGCTCCGAGGTCTCGATGCTGGTCCGGCGTCGGAAGCTTGTCAAGTAGCCGGCTTGGGTTGCTGACGCCGCTGCAGCCCGAGCTCGCGCAGCTGCGCGTCGGGAACGGCACTCGGGGCGCCGGTGAGCAGATCGGTTCCCGACTGGGTCTTCGGGAACGCGATGACCTCGCGGATGTTGTCCTTGCCGGCGAGCAACATGGTGATGCGATCGAGACCGAATGCGATGCCGCCGTGCGGTGGCACGCCGTACCGGAAGGCCTGGAGCAGGAAGCCGAACTTCTCTTCGGCCTCGGCCGGCGTGAGACCCAGGACCTCGAAAACCTTGCGCTGGATCTCGGGACGATGGATCCGGATGCTGCCGCCCCCGAGCTCGATCCCGTTGAGCACGACGTCGTAGGCCCTTGCCTTGGCCGTTCCCGGCTCCAGGTCGTCGGTGGCGGGCGAGGTGAAGGGGTGGTGCACCGACGTCCACTTTCCCTCGTCCTCGCCCCACTCGAAGAGCGGCGGTTCCGTGATCCACAGGAACGACCACACACCCGCGGGGACGAGGTCCATCTTCTCCGCCATGTGGCGGCGAAGGCCGTCGAGCGCCACGTGCACCCGGTCGCGCTTGTCGGCGACGATCAGCACGAGGTCGCCGGCCTCGGCGCCCGTTGCCGTGCGGACCCCCTCGAGCTCGTCGCTCGTGAGGTGCTTCTCGACCGGTGACCGGATCTCCTCCCCCCGGTAGGCGACCCACACCAGTCCGGCGGCGCCGCGCCCCCTCGCCTCCGTGACGAGGTCGTCGAGCTCGCTCCGCGAGAGCGACGCCGCGCCGGGGACCGCGATCCCCTTGATCAGCCCGTCGTCGGACCCACCCAGGACCGACGCGAACGCCCGGAATCCCGTGCCGGCGAACACGCCCGAGAGATCGGCGAGCTCCATCCCGTAGCGCATGTCGGGCTTGTCGCTGCCGTACCGCTCGGCGGCCTCCGCATAGGTGAGACGCGGGAAGGGGGTCTTGACCTCGACCTCGTTCGTCTGCGCGACGAGCTCGACGAGCATGGGCTCGATGAGCGCGAACACGTCCTCCTCCGACACGAACGACATCTCCACGTCGAGCTGGGTGAACTCCGGCTGGCGATCGGCGCGGAGGTCCTCGTCGCGGAAGCACCGCACGATCTGGTAGTACCGGTCCAGGCCGGCCACCATGAGGATCTGCTTGAAGATCTGCGGCGACTGCGGCAGGGCGTAGACGTCCCCCGGCGACAGCCGCGAGGGGACGAGGAAGTCGCGAGCGCCCTCGGGCGTGGACCGCGTGAGCATCGGCGTCTCGACCTCCACGAATCCCCGCTCGTCGAAGTACCGCCGGATCGAGCCGAACACGGCGTGCCGCAGCTGCAGCACGCGCGACATCTCGGGACGCCGCAGGTCGAGGTAGCGGTACCGCAGGCGGAGCGACTCATCGGGCTCGGCGCGGTCCTCCACGACGAACGGGGGCGTGTCGGCGTGGGCCAGCACGTCGACTTCGCTTGCCAGGATCTCGACTTCCCCCGTCGACATGTCGGGGTTGATCGTGCCCTCGGGACGTGGCCGGACCCGCCCGTGCACGCGAACAACCGACTCGCTGCGCAGGTGCGACGCCGTGGCGTGCGCATCGCCCGCCGTGTCGGGATGGAAGACCACCTGGGCCACGCCCTGTCGGTCACGGAGATCGACGAAGATCACGCCGCCGTGGTCGCGCTGGTGGGCGACCCAGCCGCACAGCACCACATCGGACCCAGCGTGCTCTGCGCGGAGCTCGCCGCACGCGTGCGTCCTCAGGCTTGTCGAGAGATCCACGCCACCACATCCGTCATGGGAACCGTCTCCTGGTGCCCGTCGTCGAGCCGGCGAACGGTCACCGTGCCGTCGGCGGCCTCGCGCTCGCCGACGATCAGGGCGAAGCGAGCGCCGGCCCGATCGGCCATCTTCATCTGCGCACCGAGCGGGCGGTCCTCGAAAGGCGCGTCGGCCGAGATGCCCGCCCCCCGGAGCATCCGCAGGAGCTGGGACGACTTCTCCGCGCCCGCCCCCAACCCGACGACGAAGCAGGCGAGCTCGGGGCGAGGGAGCTCGGCGCCCTCCCCGTCCGCGGCGAGGAGCACGCGATCGAGGCCGAGCCCGAAGCCCACACCCGGTGTGGGCCGGCCCCCGAGCACCTCGGCCAGGCCGTCGTACCGGCCGCCGCCGCACACCGTAGACTGCTGCGGTCCGAGCACCTCCGAGACGAACTCGAATGCGGTGCGCGTGTAGTAGTCGAGGCCCCGGACGAGCGTGGGCGTGAGCACCGCCTCCACGCCCTCGGCCTTCAGGCCGCTCTGTACATCGTCGAAGTGCGCGCGGCACGGGTCACAGAGATGGTCGACGATCTTCGGCGCATCCTCCGCGACGTCGCGGCACGCGTCGTCCTTGCAGTCCAGGACCCGCATGGGATTGTCGCGGAACCGGTCGCGGTGCTCGTCGCGCAGCCGTTCGCGGTGCGCCTCGAGGTACGCGATCAGTCCCTCGCGGTATGCGGGGCGGCACGTCTCGTCGCCGATCGAGTTGAGCTGCAGCTCGAAGCGAGTGAGGCCGCTCGCTCGCAGGAACGCCTCGCCCACGGCGATGACCTCGACGTCCGCCTCCGCGCCGGGGGCACCGATCACCTCCACGCCGAACTGCCGGAACTCGCGCAGACGTCCCGCCTGGGGCCGTCCGTACCGCCAGTTCGCCTCGATGTAGTAGGCCTTGAACGGAACTCCGAGATCCTGCTGGTGCGACAGATACGACCGGACGACCGGCGCGGTGCTCTCGGGGCGAAGGGTGAGCGAGCGCCCGCCGCGATCCTCGAACGTGTACATCTCCTTGCTCACGATGTCGCTGGTCTGACCGGAGCTCCGGGCGAACAGCTCGGTGGCCTCGAACGCGGGTGTCTCGACGTACCGATAGCCGTACCGGCGGCCCAGCTCGTGCGCGCGCTCGTAGAGCACGACCATCGCGTGGGAGCGGGGCGGCAGGAGGTCCTCCGTGCCGCGCGGCGGCTGCAGCTCCATGTCAGGCCAGATCGAGGAGGAACGGATTCGTTCGGCGCTCGTCTCCGACGGTCGTGTCGGGTCCGTGCCCCGGGTACGTGCGCAGTGGATCCGGGAGCTCGAGGAAGCGCCGGAGGCTCCGCTCCATGTCCGCCGCGCTCGAGTTCGGGAAGTCGTAGCGTCCGATGGCGCCCTTGAACACGAGGTCCCCCGATATGACGTAGTCGACGGTTCGATAACACACGCTCCCCGGGGTGTGGCCCGGCGTGTGCACGACCTCCAGGCTGAAACCGGCGAGCTCCAGCACGTCGCCGTCGGACACGGTCCGCACATCCTTGACCGGGATGGGGGGCGTGGGGAAGCCGGATCCCCAGGCTCGCGCGTCGCTCAGCGCGAGCTCGTCGGCCTCGTGGATGTAGAGCGGGACCTCGTCGCCGCAGAACTCCCCCGCCGACCCGACGTGGTCGAAGTGTCCGTGGGTGGCGAGCACCGCAGCGGGCCGCTTCCCCGCCTGCTCGAGCAGGGAGCGCACGCGTGCCGGCTCGAACCCGGGATCGACGACGACCGCGTCGTCACTGCCCTCCGCAGCGATCAACCAGCAGTTCGTGTCGAACGGGTTGTCCGAGAACACCTCGAGGTACATGAGGCGGCATCTTATCGGCCTACGCCTCGGCGGGGTCGAGCACGAGCGTCACCGGACCGTCATTGACCAGGTCGACCTCCATGTGCTCGCGGAACGCGCCTCTGGCGACGCGTGCTCCGAGGGACTCGAGCGTCCGGGCGAAGGCCTCGACGCGCTCGGACGCGACCTCGGGCGCGGCCGCGTGGATCCACGACGGCCTCCGGCCCCGCCGGGTGTCTCCGTACAGGGTGAACTGCGGCACGACCAGGATCTCGCCGCCGACGTCCGACAGCGAGCGGTTCATCTTGCCGTCGGCGTCCTCGAAGACGCGCAGATTGAAGATCTTCTCGGCCAGGCGCTGCGCCTCGTCCTCCGCGTCGTCCCGGCCCACCCCAACGAGCAGGACGTACCCGTGGCCGATCGAGGCGACCTCATCACCGCGAACCGTCACGGACCCGCGGGAGACGCGCTGCAGGACGATCCGCACTGCGGCGGTCGCTCACTCGGGGGGCGGCGGCGCGTCGCTGGAATTCAGCGTCACGCCGCTCTGGAACTGCACGCTGTCGTAGTACAGCGTCCACTGCGCGTCCGCGGGGTTGCCGGTTGTCCCGCCGCTGGTGGCGAGGGGGTCCGACTCGACCTGGACCACGAGCTGGTGGTCGACGGTGAGGTTGAGATTCGAGAAGGTGACGAAGATCGGCGTCGCGATGGTCCCGATGTCGGCGCCCGGCACGGTGACCCTCGCCACCTGTGAGGCCGCCGACGCGCCGGCGCCGTCGGCGTACAGGTCCACGTAGAGCTTCCCGCCGTCCTTCATCGTCTGCGAGGACACCCACACCAGGGCGTTGAGGTCGCCCGAGATGAGCTGGGGCTGGGGGAAGGTGATCGAGAAATGGGCGTGGAACGGGTTCTCCTGCTGGTTCGAGAACCCCAATGCGGTGTGCGTGAACTGGTTCGACTGTCCACCGGTCGGGCGATCCTTCGACAGGACGCCGTGCATGGGGGGATCGGTACCGGCCGTGTCGCCGGCGTAGTCCTGCGCCATGACGGCCTGCCCCGGCCGGTCGCTCGAGAAGTACAGACGCTTCCTGGTGTCCGGGAGCGGTGACGGCGCCTCGCCTGCCTGCTTCCCCGCGCACCCGGCGTAGACATCGTTCGCCTCGCACGCGAACGCCGGGCCCGGGTTCTGGAACTTGATGTCGAGCGTGAGCTGCTCGTCGGGCCGAGCGGCCCAGCTCCGGACCTCGACGGAGAAGTCCGTGCAGTGCGGGATCTCCGTGACGGTGACGGCCTCGCCTCTCGACATCCCGTCGATGTTCGAGGCGGCGGAGCTCCCGAGCTCGCTGCCGTCGGCGGCGAACACGTACAGGTCGAGGTCGTTGTTGTCGTCGGGCCAGTCCAGCGTGAGGGCGAGATCGCCGGAGGTGTACGGCAGGAACTCGGCCCGGTAGAAGAAGTGGGCCGATCGCTGCCTCGTCAGCCCCTCGCCCGTCTGCTCCCTCGTGGCCGCGAGCTCCGGCGCCGGCGGCGCGGGGGCCTGGAACTGGAGGTGGGCGCCGGCGGTGGTGAGGGCCTCTCGGCCGTCCCCGGGCCCGCAGTCGAACCCGTCCGGCTGGACCGCCAGGCCCGGCCGCGCCAGGCCCGCCACGCTCAGCACGAGCGTGAGTGAGAACGCCAACGAGGACACCAGGGCGCGGCGCATCAACCGGGGGTATTCGCGACGTTCCGCCCGGTCCCTTCCGAACGGGCGAAATTTCCTATCTGGGGACGACCCGGTAGGCATCGAACACGCTGTCCACCCGCTTCACGGAGGCGAGGATCGAGGACAGGTGGGCGATGTCGGCCAGCTCGAAGACGAAGCGGAGCTTGGTGACGCGATCGTTCCCCACGCCAGAGGTGGCCGAGATGATGTTGACGTGCTGATCGGACAGCACGGTGGCCACGTCCGAGAGCAGCCGCTTGCGATCGAGCGCCTCGATCTGCACGGAGACGACGAACGAGGTGGGCTTGCCGGGGCGCCATGCCACCTCGAGCAGCCGCTCGGGCTCATTGGCCAGGGACTTCGCGTTCGGGCAATCGGTGCGGTGGACCGAGACCCCTTGTCCCCGGGAGACGAAGCCCATGATCTCGTCGCCCGGGACCGGCATGCAGCACTTCGCCAGGCGGACCCACACGTCGGACGCCCCCGGGACCACCACGCCTTGCGTCGACTCGCGCTTGATCTGCACCGGCCGCGCCAGCGGGACGTCCTCGGTCTCGGGTTCCTCGCTGGCGGTCGACAGCGACCGAGCCAGGCGAGCCACGATGGACTGGGGTGAGACGTGCTGCTCTCCGATGGCGACGTACAGCGCGTCGAGCGACGGGTACTTGAGCTCGGCGGCGACCTGGTGCATGGCCTCCTCGGTGGCCAGCCGCTTCAACGGGAGGTTCTGCTTGCGCATCGCGGCCTTCATCAGCTCGCGCCCCGTCTCCAGGGCATCCTCCCGGCGCTCGCGCGAGAACCACTGCTTGACCTTCGAGCGGGCCCGCGGGCTCTTCACGATGCGGAGCCAGTCGCGCGAGGGGGCGGCATCCTGCGCCTTCGAGGTCAGCACGTCCACCGCGTCGCCTGTCTGCAGCTCGTAGTCGAGCGGCACGAGCTTGCCGCCCACCTTGGCCCCGATGCACCGATGTCCGACCTCCGTGTGGATGGCGTAGGCGAAGTCGATGGGCGTGGCCCCCGCGGGGAGATCGACCACGTCGCCCTTGGGGGTGAACACGAACACCCGCCCCGCGTACAGGTCGATGCGAAGCCCCTCCATGAACTCACGGGGGTCCTGGAGCTCCTTCTGCCAGTCGAGCATCGTCGAGAGCCAGGTGAGCTCGTCGGTGGAGTCGTCCTTCTTGCGGCTGCCTTCCTTGTACCGCCAGTGCGCCGCGATGCCGTACTCGGCCGTGCGGTGCATCTGCTGGGTCCGGATCTGGATCTCGAGGGGGCGGCCTTCGGGCCCGATCACCGTCGTGTGGAGCGACTGGTACATGTTGAACTTGGGCATCGCGATGTAGTCCTTGAACCGCCCCGGTACGGGCTTCCACAGGGCGTGGATGGCGCCGAGCGCCGCGTAGCAGTCGCGAACGGTCTCCACGAGCACGCGGATGGCCACGAGATCGTAGATCTCGCTGAACTCCTTGCCGCGCAGCACCATCTTCTCGTACACGCTGTAGATGTGCTTCGGCCGCCCGGCCACCTCCGCCTTGATCTTCGCGTCGCGCAGGCGGGCCTCCACGAGCTTCCCCACGCGGTCCAGGTATTCCTGGCGCTCCCCCTCCCGCTGCTCCACGAGCGAGGAGATCTCGACGAACCGCTTCGGGTACAGGGTGGAGAAGGACAGGTCCTCGAGCTCCCACTTGATGCGATCCACGCCGAGGCGGTGCGCGAGCGGCGCGTAGATCTCGAGGGTCTCGGTGGCCTTCTCCTTCTGCTTGGTGAGGGGCATCGGGCCGAGCGTCCGCATGTTGTGCAGCCGGTCGGCCAGCTTGATGAGGAGGACCCGGATGTCCCGGGCCATGGCCACCATCATCTTGCGGACGTTCTCGGCCTGCTCCGCCTCGCGGGAACGGAACGTGATCTTGTCCAGCTTGGTGAGGCCGTCGACGATCTGCCCCACATGGTCGCCGAACTCGCGCTCGATCTGCTCGAGGGTGAGGTCCGTGTCCTCCACGACGTCGTGCAGCAGGGCGGAGACCAGGGTGGTCGTGTCCATGCCAAGGTCGGCCAGGATGGTGGCGACGCCGAGCGGGTGCTCGATGAAGTCCTCCCCCGACTGGCGCTTCTGACCGCGGTGCGACTCCTCGGCGAAGGCGAAGGCCCGTTGGACCTCCTTCAGATCCGCCTTGGGGTTGTAGGACTTGATGACGCGAAGGAGCCGGTCGATCCCGCCGTCGAGCGTCTGTTCCTGGGGGCGTAACCGGCCGAGCAGACCACCGCGACGCTCGACCTTGACCGGATTGGAAGCGCCCGCACCCTGCATCCAAAGAAGTGTAGCGGGAGGGTGGCCGTCACCGGCACCCTCGAGCGATGCGGCTCCTCAGGAGGCCGGCATCTCCTGGCCCGGGCTGGCGGATCGTCCCTCCCCGGGGACCTCGGCGCCCCGCTCCCCGGGCGGGAGCTTCGACAGCTTGGCGTTCGAGTAGGGCTTGCCCTCCCGATCGGCGAAGAGCTTGCCCAGCTCGTCGGCCTCCTCGTCCGACAAGCCAAACTCGTGTCGCTTGTCGATCAGCTCCTCGATCCGTTTCTCGTCGACCATCCGCCCTCCAGGTTCAGGCGCGTTAGTACTGCACCAGCGAGAAGAAGTCCAGCGCACCGAGCTTGTCCCGCCCGTGGAGGAACGAGAGCTCGATGATGCAGGCGATACCCACCACCTTGGCTCCGAGCCGCTGCACGAGCTCCGCGGTGGCCCGGGCCGTGCCACCAGTGGCGAGCACGTCGTCCACGATCAGCACCCGCTCGCCGGGGCCGAACGCGTCGGTGTGGATCTCGAGCGTCTCGGTCCCGTACTCCAGGTCGTACGCCTCCGACTCGGTCTCCCACGGAAGCTTGCCCTGCTTGCGGACCGGGACGAAGCCCGCGTTGAAGTGGTACGCCACCGGCGCCGCCACGATGAACCCGCGGGCCTCGATGCCCACGACCTTGTCGATGTTCCCCCGTCCGAAGTGCACGACGATGGTGTCCACCACGGTCGAGAACGCCTCGGGATCGGCCAGCAGCGGCGTGATGTCCTTGAAGACGATCCCGTCCTTCGGGAAGTCAGCAACGTCTCGGATCAGCGACCTGATGCGATCCGGACCCTCGTCGCTCATGGGGCGGTCAGCGCCGGCGGCGCTGGGCGGCCGTCGTCTTGCGCTTCTTCTTGGGGCGGGACCCGGACGCCGGCCGGGGCGTCGTCGCCCGGGGCGTCGCGGCCTCGGGCGCGGCCGTGATCTCCTGCTCGCCGTCTCCGCCGTCCGCACGGGCCGGAACCGTGCGGAGCGCCGGCCGCGTGGCCTTCTGGGCGACGCGCTGGCGGATCTGGCGGTTCTTCGGCTCCCGCTCCTTGAGGATCGCGAGCACCGGCGAGGCCACGAAGATCGAGGAGTACGTTCCCGACGCCACACCGATGAAGAGCGCGAACGCGAAGTCCTTGAGTGTGCTCCCACCGAACAGGAGCAGCGACAGGATCGGGAGCAGCACGACCAGGGAGGTGTTGACCGAGCGCATCAACACCTGATTCAGCGAGATGTCCACGACGCCGGTGTAGGTCTCGCGGGCGATCATGGCCTGCGACTCGGCGTTCTCCCCCACCTTGTCGAAGATCACCACCGTGTCGTACAGCGAATACCCCAGGATGGTGAGGATCGCGATCACCGTCGCCGGGGTCACGACGCGCCCCACGAGCGCGTAGATCCCGGCCGTGATGAGGATGTCGTGCAGCAGCGCGGTCTGGGCCGCCGCGGCCATCTTCCACTCGAAACGGAACGCGATGTACAGGGTGACGAGGATCAGGAAGATGATCAGGCCCTTGACCGCCTTGCTCGAGATCTGTGCCCCCCAGGTCGGTCCGACGTCCTGCCGGTTGACCTGCGCCGTGGTCGTGCCGGCCTGCGCCGAGAGCACCTCGAGCAGCCGCTGTTGCTCGCGCCCGGTCACCTCGCGGCGGTGCACCTGATCGGCCGATGCCCCCGAAAGATGGGTCAGCTCCGTGATGACGGTGTCCTCGGTGACCGTGCTGAGGTTCGTGAGCTCGATGTCGTCCGGGGTGATCCCGGCCTCCGACGCCAGCTTCGCGAGGACCTCGGTGCGGCCGGCCACGGTCGGCGTCGGCGTGGGGACGGGCGTCGCAACCGGCGTGGACACGGGGGTCGGGGAGGCCTCGATCCTGGGTGAGGAGGTGGCCTCGGGCTTGGCGTTCGCCTTCGGCATCGCCGGCGCGCTTCCCGCGGAAGCGGTCGCCGACGGAGTGGGTGAGGCGGACGGAGACGCTGTCGCGGAGGGCGTCGGGGTCGGTGTCGGCGGCGGCGGCGGCTTGGGGTGCAGCGGCAGCTTGGTGAACCGCACGATGACCACGGTCCCACTCACCAGGACCTGCGCTCCCGGATAGCCCAACCCCTGCAACGTCGTGCGGTACTGGTCGGCCGTGGCGTTCGTCTTGGAGTTGTCGAAGCTGACCACCACACCTCGGCCGGGCTTCGCCAGCGACTCCGTCTTGATCTGCACGCCGCGGTCGGTGACCGTGATCGAAGCCTGACCGTGCCCGAGCCTGGCCAGGGCAGCGCGGATCTCCGCCTCGGTGGCGCCCGACGGGTTCGGCATGCTGAGCACGGTGCCCGGGCGGCTCCCGAGTGTGGTCAGCGATCTGGTTCGGACGCTCAGGGTGTCGCCGTTCACGACCTGGACCTCGGCGTCGCTGAACCCGAGCCGGGCGAGCGTGTCGCTCACGTCGGTCGCGGAGAGGTCGCCCGATGCGCACTTCTGGCACGGATACCGGAGCAGCGACCCTCCGTTGAAGTCGATGGAGAAGTTGAGCCCCCGGATGAACAGTCCGAGGAGCGACAGCACCACGAACGCCCCCGAGATCGCGAACCAGATGCGCTTGCGCTCGATGATCCGGAAGTGGGGAACGGTGTGCCCCCGGAACGCGGCCACTCCCTGGCGGAAGTTCACTCGGACCCTCCGGCCACCGGGACCGGTACCGGATCGGCGGCCACGCCGCTCTGCAGGCCGATCCCCGGGAGATTGGACAGCCGGGGACTCCTGGCGATCAGGAACACCGTGGGCCGCTTGAAGAAGTAGACGACGCCCATGTCGAGGAAGGTCGCGATGCCGAGCGTGAACGCGAACCCGCGAACGGATCCCACGGACACGACGTACAGGACGATCGCGGCGAGCACGGTCACGATGTCGGCGGTGTAGATGGTGCGCCAGGCGCGCTTGAACGCGGGCTGCACCGCCGCTCGGAGCGTCTTGCCGTGGCGCACCTCGTCCTTCAACCGCTCATAGAAGACGATGTAGGAGTCCGCGGTGATGCCCATCGAGACGATGATCCCCGCGATACCGGCCAGAGACAGCGCGTAGTTGGGCCACACCGAGATGAGACTCAGCGCGAAGACGGCCCAGATCGACATGCCGAACCACGTCACGATCCCGAGCAGCCGGTAGTAGAACGCGAGGTAGAGCATGAGCAGGATGAGCCCGGCGATGCCGGCGATGAGGCCCTGGTGCAGCGACTGCTTGCCGAGCGTGGGCGAGATGGTCTCCACGTTCTGTCGTTGCAGCTCGACGGGCAGCGCACCGTAGTTCAGGAACTTGGCCAGGTCGCGGGCATCGGACTCGGAGAAGCTGCCCGTGATCTCGCCGGAGCCGCTGGTGATCGGGTTCTGCACCGACGGAGCCGAGACCACCTGCCGATCCAGGACGATCGCGAGCTGGGCGTGGGTCTGGGCGAGGCGCGTGGTGATCTCGCCGAACTTCGCGGAGCCCGACCCGGTGAGCGTGAAGCCCACCCACCAACCCGCGTGGTTCTGATCCGGGGGTTGGGCCACCGCTTTCTTGATCGCTTCTCCGGTGATCTGAACGGGACCCATCTTGATCCTGGGGCATCCGGCCAGGGTGGTGCAGTCTTCGTCGGTGTTGGTGGATGGGTTCGGCCTGCGCCCGAGGTAGATGACGTCCTGGCTGCTGAGCTCGTTGTTCGTGCACCCCGCCTTGTCCACGTCGTTCAGGGGGCACTTCACGACCTTGGGGTCGCTGCACTTCGGTTCGGTCTTCAGCATCGAGGGCGGGCACGACGTGAGGAGGTCGGTGGCGGCGGGCTGGCCGGTCACCTCGCGCTCCTCGAGGCGGGCGGTCGTGCCGATCGTGTTGAGGAGGTCCTGCTGCCCGACAGCCTGGATCCGCGCCTGGGCCTCGGACTGCGTGTCGAAGTTGCACCCCAAACTCCGTCCGTCGGCCGTCTCGCCACAGAACTTGCCGTTCTTCTTCGTGATCTTCCCGGTGGCGCCGCCCGGTACCTCCACCTGGATGTCGCGGTTCCCGACCACGCTGATGGCGGCCTCCGACACGCCGGTGGCGTCGACGCGGGCCCGGATGTTCTCCACGGCGAGGTCGAGGACGTTGGCCGGGGTACCGGCCGGCGCCTCCAGGACCACGGAGATGCCGCCCTGCAGGTCGAGGCCGAGGTTCGGCTTCACGCCCCGGATGAAGCCCACGACGGCGCCGGCGACCAGGATGCCGACGACGATCACGGAGAGTGCGAGCTTGGTGGTTGGTTTCATGCGGTGCTCCTGCGGGCGTGGTGCTCCACGGTCACGACGTCTCGTCGGCCCCTTCGTCCTGAACGTCGACGTCCTCGTCCACCACGTGCTTGCGCAGGATGGCCGACTTCAGCATGCGGATCTGCGTGCCGGCAGCCACCTCGACGGTCACGGACTCGTCGTCGAGCGCGCGGATCGTGCCGAACATCCCACCGACGGTGACGACGTCGTCGCCGACGCCCAGCTCGTCGACAAGGCTTCGTTGGGCCCGGGCGCGGCGCTGCTGGGGGCGGATCAGCAGGAAATAGAAGACCACGACCATCAGGCCCAGTGACACGAGCAGCGCGGTGGACGAGCTGCCGCTATTCGAGCTTGCTGCGACGACGGCGAGGGCCGGATCCATTCGGGGCCTCCTTCGGAGGCTGAGCATACAGGCTGGTCCTCGGGTGGGCAGCAGCCCGAGCGGGCCCGGCTCAGGGCGGATCGGGCACCCCGAGGAGCTGCAGCAGATCCGGGAGCCGGTCGATCACGGCCTCCGCGTCGGGGAGGTCCGAGCGGTCGTCGTGGGCCCCGCGGAACCGCACGGCGGCCATCCCGAACGACCGCGCCCCGGCGATGTCGGTGCGTTTGAGATCCCCGACGTGCAGCGCCTCCTCGGGCTTCGCCCCGAGCTCCGCCAAGGCCTTGGCGAAGATCCCGGCGTCCGGCTTCGGCACGCCGACCTCGTCGGAGAAGCACAGGGTCTCGAGGTAGGGAAGGAGGCCGACGTCCCCCAGCATCCACCGAACCACGCGGCCCGGCGTCATCCCCGTGTCACAGACCAGGGCCCGCCGGATGCCGGCCGCCTGGAGGGTTCGGAGCGTGTGCTCCGCGCCGTCCACCGCCTCCACGCCGGTCGCCAGCGTGGCTTCCTCGAACTCGCCGGTGAGCTCGGCGAGCATCTCCTCGTCGGCCACGCCGGTCTGCTCGGCGCAGTAGACCGCCATCCGCCCCGGCCCGAAGGTGGAGATCTCCTTCCACGCCTCGTGATGGCGGTCCCACGCCGACTGCAGCAGGGCGGCGGCCCGGTCGGCATCCACGCCCAGCAGCCGGGTGATGGCCGCCTCCCGGCGTTTCGTCGCGGCGTCGAAGTCACGGTCACGGATCAATGTGGCCCAGCAGTCGAAGGTCACCGCGCGGACACGCGAGAGGTCGAGCGGCGATGCGGGATCGGGTTCGGGCACGCGCCCAGGCTATCGAACGTTCAGGACAGCGGAAGGGCGCCGTCGGCGCTGAGCCCGAGATGGCGGGAGGCCTGCTCGGTGGCGACGCGCCCCCGGGGGGTCCGTTTCAGGAAGCCGAGCTGCAGGAGGTACGGCTCGTAGACATCCTCGATGGTCTCGGTCTCCTCACCGACCGACGCCGCGAGGGTGGAGAGCCCGACGGGTCCACCCGCGAACTTCGTGACGAGCGTGGACAGGATGGCCACGTCGACCTTGTCGAGGCCCCGGGAGTCGACCTCGAACAGCTCGAGGCCGCCTCGCGCGATGTCGCCCGTGATGCGGCCGTCGCCGCGGACCTCCGCGAAGTCGCGCACACGGCGCAGCAACCGGTTGGCGACGCGGGGGGTGCCGCGGGAGCGACCGGCGATCTCCGTGGCGCCGTCCGCGTGGACCTCCACACCGAAGATGCCGGCGGACCGGACCACGATCCGGACCAGATGCGATGCGTCGTAGTAGTCGAGGCGCGGTGAGAACCCGAAGCGCTCGCGCAGCGGCAGCGTCATGAGGCCCGGCCGCGTGGTGGCTCCCACGAGGGTGAACCGCGGGAGGTCGAGGCGGATGGATCGCGCGCTGGGGCCCTTGCCGATGACCACGTCGAGCTTGAAGTCCTCGAGCGCCGCGTACAGCAGCTCCTCCACCGGGCGCGGCAGCCGGTGGATCTCGTCGATGAACAGGACGTCGCCCTCCTCGAGGTTCGTGAGGATGGCGGCCAGATCGCCGGCCCGCTCGAGCGCCGGCCCCGACGTGGGGCGGAACCCGACGGTCATGGCGTGCGCCACGATGCCGGCGAGCGTGGTCTTGCCGAGGCCGGGGGGACCGCTGAACAGCAGGTGGTCGACGACGTCACCGCGAGCGCGCGCCCCCTCGATCAGAAGGCCCAGCTGCTCCTTGATGCGTTCCTGCCCCACGAACTCCTCGAGGGAGCGGGGCCGCAGCGTGACGTCGAGCTCGACGTCGTCGACGCGCAGCACGCCCCCCACCATCCGGTCGGCCTCCATCGTCACCTCCCCACCGCCTTCAATGCCTGACGGAGCAGCTCCTCGACGGGCTTGTCGCCGTTCGGCGTGAGCGCGGCGAGGGCGTCGCGGGCCTCCTGCGCCGAGAGGCCGAGGGCCAGCAGGGCCTCGCGCACCTCGGCGAGGGGGCCGACCGGCTCCACGTCGCTACCCAGCCGGTCCTTGAGCTCCATGACGACACGGGTTGCGACCTTCTTGCCGACACCCGGCACGATGGTCAGCGCCGTGACGTCGCCCGTGGCCACGCATCGCCGGACGGCGTCGGGCGACAGGACCGAGAGGAACGCCAGCGCCACCTTCGGCCCCACGCCGTTCACGGTGACGAGCAGATCGAACACGCCCCGGGCATCGGTCGAGGAGAACCCGTAGAGCACGAGGGCGTCGTCCCTGACCTGCAGGCGCGTGAAGACCCGGGCCCGCTTGCCCACCGCCGGCAGTCCGGCCACGGTGGTCGGTGGGACGAGCACCTCGTAGCCGGTGCCGCCGACCGACACCACGACTCGGTCGCCGAGCTTCTCGACGATCTCGCCCTCGAGGAACGAGATCACGATCGCGCTCCCGTGACCTGCCGCAGCCTGGCCTGCTGGAGATGGCAGAACGCGACGGCCACGGCGTCGGCGGCGTCGGGCTCGAGCGGGACGCCGTCGAGCCCGTGGATGCGCGAGAGCGCGCGACGCATGACCTCTTTCGTGGCGTTGCCGACGCCGGTGACGGCCATCTTCACCTCGAGCGGCGCGTACTCCTCGACCCCGATGCCGGCCTGCGCCGCGGCCAGCAGGATCACACCGGTGGCGCGGGCCACGCTCATGGCGCTGCCCACGTTGCGGCCCCACATGACCCGCTCCACGGCGAGGGACTGGGGCCGGTGCTCGGTGATGGCGCCTCGAACGGCCTCGTGCAGCGCGCGGAGGCGCGCGCTCTCCTGGAGGCCGGCAGATGTGCGCACGGTCTGCGCCCAGGCGATCGCCGCCTTCCCGCTCCGGCGCCGGACCACGGCGAGGCCGGTGGCGGCGAGCCCCGGGTCGACGCCGAGCACGGCGAAGTCCCCCGCATCGAACACGTGTTCATCCTAGGGGGGACCAGAGTGGGGGGCAACGACATTCCCGCGATTCGCCCTAGGAGACCTGGGCCAGGACCTCCTCGGGGATGTCGAAGTTCGCGTAGACGTTCTGCACGTCGTCGTTGTCCTCGAGCCCGTCGATCAGCGTGAGCACCGACTTCGCCTGAGACCCCTCGAGCGGCACCGTGACCGATGGCTGCATCGTGATCTCCGCCGACACCACGGTCACGCCGGAGTCCTTGAGCGCGTCGCTCACGACCTTGAACCCGGAGGGCTCGGTCGTGATCTCCCAGTGGCTCTCCTCGTCCGACAGGTCGTCGGCTCCCGCCTCGAGCGCCACGTCGAGGAGCTGCTCCTCCTCTGGTGCCGAGTCCTTCTCGACCAGGATCACGCCGCGGCGCTGGAACATCCACGCCACGCTGCCGGGGTCGCCCATGTTCCCGCCGAGCTTCGCGAACGCGTGCCGGATCTCCTGGCCGGTGCGGTTGCGGTTGTCGGTGAGCGCCTCGACCAGGACCGCGACGCCGCCGGGGCCGTAGCCCTCGTACGTGACCTCCTCGTAGCGCGCGCCCTCGAGCTCGCCGGCGCCACGCTTGATCGCACGCTCGATGTTCTCGCTCGGAACGGACGCCTCCTTCGCCTTCTCCACGGCCGACGCGAGCGTCATGTTTCCCTCGACGCTGCCGCCTCCCTCGCGGGCCGCGACCTCGATCGCGCGGAGCAGCTTCGCGAACATCTTCGAGCGCTTCTGGTCGGTGGCTTCCTTCTTGCGCTTGATCGTCGACCACTTGGAATGGCCCGACATCGCTACGACACCTTCCCCAGGAGGTACTCGTGGAGGCGTCCGTCGCCCGCGAGCTCCGGATGGAACGACGCCACGATCAGGCTTCCCTGCTCGAGGACCACCGGGCGGCCGTCGTGCTCTGCGAGGACCCGGACGTCGTCGCCCACCTGCTCCACCCACGGCGCGCGGATGAACAGGGCGCGAACGGGCCCGATGCCCGAGACCTCGATGTCCGTCTCGAATGAGTCCACCTGCCGGCCGTACGCGTTGCGACGGACCGTCACGTCGATCAGCGAGAGCAGCGGGTCGCCGTCCTCGACGCGGGCAGCCATGACGATCATCCCCGCGCACGTCCCGAGCATCGGCATCCCTTCGCGTGCTCGATCGCGGATCGGATCGACCATGCCGTACAGGTGGGCGAGGCGCCCCATGGTCGTGGACTCGCCGCCGGGGATGACCAGGGCGTCCACCTGCGCCAGCTCGTCAGGGGTTCGAACCTCGACCGGGGTCGCGCCGATGTCCCCGAGCACCCCTGCGTGCTCGCGGAAGTCTCCCTGGAGCGCGAGAACGCCGACCTTCACGATGACCTCATGATAGCCACGCCCGAAGCAGCTCCCGCTCGCGTTCGGGCGTCAGGCCGGCGTCGGCGGTGGGCCGCGCGAGCTCGAGGGCGTCGCGCGCCGTCTCGGCCAGGGACCGGAACCCGAGGCCCGCGTCGACGGCACGGCGTACGTCCATGGACAGGAACCGGGCCGTGCCCGGATCGGAGGCGGGCGCGAGCCACAGCGGCATGTCGCTCCACGGCGTCACGTCGTGTTCACGGAGGAACATCTCGCCGGCCCACACGAAGGTGCAATCCGCACCGAGCGCCTGGCACATCCCCTCGAGGAAGGACTCCATGGTGAGCGGCTCCTCGGGACCGGTGGCGTTGAAGGTCCCGGTCAGGCCGCGCTCCGCCGCGTCGAGCATCCAGGCCGTCACGTCCTGGACATCGATGAACTGCACCGGCTGGGTGCGCGGCTCGGGGGCCAGAACCTCGCCGCCCCTCGCCACGCGGTGGGCCCAGTACGTGAAGCGCCCCGTGTGGTCGTGGCGCCCCACGATGAGGCCGGCTCGCACGTGCAACACCCGACCGGGCATCACGGCCTCGACGGCCCGCTCGCACGCCGCCTTCAATGCGCCGTAGTGAGCACCGACGTCCTCGGTCGCCGGATCCTCGAGCTCCTCCGTCGGCCAGGTCTCGTCGTAGCCGAAGGGCATGCCCTCGCGATACACCGAGCCACTCGACACGAACACGTAGGTCCCGACCGAATCGGCGAGCAGCTCCGCGGACGAACGGACGACGCGAGGGACGTACCCGCACGTGTCGATGACGGCATCCCACGTCCGGCCCTCGAGCGCGCTGAGGTCGCCGTCGCGGTCGCCGACGACCTGTTCCGCCTCGGAGAAGAGCCCCGGGTTGGTCAGGCCCCGGTTGAAGAGCGCGACGTCGTGGCCGCGCCGAAGCGCCTCCTCGACGAGCGCCCGCCCCAGGAACCTCGTGCCGCCCAGGACGAGCAGTCGCACCGGGACGGCGATCTACCAGCCGCGCGTCTGCAGCAGCCCCGCCTCGCCGAGCTCCGCGATCTCGAGCCCGCGCATGGGCTCGCCGAGCCCCCGCGACACCTTCGCCAGGACGTCGGGGTCGTTGAAGAACGTGGTGGCCTCGACGACTGCCCGGGCGCGCGACGGCGGATCCTCGCTCTTGAAGATGCCGCTGCCCACGAAGTTGCCCTCAGCGCCCAGGTGCATCATGAGTGCGGCGTCGGCGGGCGTGGCGATGCCCCCCGCGGAGAAGTTCACCACCGGCAGCTTGCCGCTCGAGGCGACCTGGCGGACCAGCTCGAGCGGCGCGCCGAGCTCCTTGGCCGCGTGCACGAGCTCCTCGGGCCCGAGGGTGGTGAGGCGTCGAAGCTGCGAGTGGATCGCGCGCATGTGGCGAACGGCCTCCACGACGTTGCCCGTGCCGGCCTCCCCCTTGGTGCGGATCATCGCGGCACCCTCGGCGATGCGCCGCAGCGCCTCCCCCAGGTCGCGCGCGCCGCACACGAATGGGACCGTGAACGCCCACTTGTCCACGTGGTGCTCCTCGTCGGCCGGCGTGAGCACTTCGGACTCGTCGACGTAGTCGACACCGAGGCTCTGCAGGATCTGCGCCTCGACGAAGTGGCCGATGCGGCACTTGGCCATGACCGGGATGGAGACCACGTCCATGATCTCCTGGACCTTGGCGGCGTCGGCCATGCGGGCCACCCCGCCCTCGGCCCGGATGTCCGCGGGAACGCGTTCCAGCGCCATGACGGCAACCGCGCCGGCGTCCTCGGCGATCTTCGCCTGCTCCGCGGTGGTGACGTCCATGATCACCCCGCCCTTGAGCATCTCGGCCAGCCCCGACTTGACCCGGAACGTCCCGGTCTCGCGCTCCATGGCACTCCCCTCCGTCCCCGTCAGCGTCCGACCCGAGTGTATCGCTGGGCGAATGGAGCGACGGGGGGTCGAGTCATTCGATCCACCGGGCATAGTCTTGACGAAGGAACGATAGAGCGACCCACCGACCAGCCGACCGGAAGGAGCGAAGCCGAACGTGAGACGCATCGCCACGACCCTCGTCGCCCTGGCCGCCCTGATGCCGCTCGTCCTCGTCGCGACCGGCCCGGCCACGGCTCGCACGTCCAATCGCATCACGCTCTCGCCGCATCACCGCTCCCGGAGCCTTCCGGCCTCGGCTACGTTCGACACCGAGACCGGCACGTGTCCCGGCGATGCGTGTGACGACTTCCCCATCCATCTCAAGAAGGTGTCGCAGAAGTTCCTGCGGCGACATCACGTGCTCCTCGACGTCCTGATCACCTGGACGAAGCGCGCCGACACGTTCGGCCTCGAGCTCGACGCGCTGGACCCCTCGACGCAGGCGACCAGCTACATCCGGTCATCGGCCGCGGACACCCAGGCCCTGTCCACGAACCCGCTCGTGCAGCACGTGGCGGTGTGGCTGCGCCCCGGGGTGCAGTTCCCGCGGTGGTTCGACGTCCTCGTGAACCCCGGCCAGGACGAGGGCGGGTACACGGGCAAGGTTCGACTCCTCTACGAGAAGCCGCACCTGTTCTTCCCGTCCGCCGGTTTCACGGTCCGCAACCTCTCCCTCGTCTCCAAGATCGTGAACGGGCGGGCCGAGGTGGAGGGTGCCGGGGAACCGTCGGTCGCGATCGGGCCCGACGACGCCATCTACGTGTCGGCCCCCGTCTCGTCTCCCGCCGCCAGCGGATCCGGGGACCAGCGCACCGATTCGGGTGTCGCCCTCTTCCGCTCGACGGATCACGGGAGATCGTGGGTCGCCTCGAACCCGGGGAGCCCGACCGGGGGCGGGGACTCCGACGTCGTGGTGGACGGCGACAACGGCGTGTACCTGCAGGACCTGTCGCTCGTGCCGTCCACGATCATGACGTTCAAGTCGACCGACCACGGCGAGACCTTCCAGCCGACGCAGCCCGTCTCGGCGGACACGGACCGGGAGTGGATGTCGCTGTGGTCGCCGAAGGGCACCACCACGGACCAGACCACCGTGTACACGGTGTACCACGGCTTCGCCAACCAGAATGTCTTCTTCTGCATCTCGGGCGACGGTGGGCAGACCAACAACTGCAACAACGGCATCACCGACCCCACCGCGGCCGCCAACTCCATCTGCAACACCGACCAGGGCAACGTGGTCACCGAATCGGACGGCGACGCCGACTTCCTGTTCGCCACGTCGACCCCGGCGGAGAACGCGGGCGGCAACCAGCCGTGCCTCGGCGCGCTGCACAATCTCTACGTCGGCCACTACGACCGAACCGGAACCACGATCACGAACCATCCCGTCTATCTCGGGCCGGAGGGACACTGGATCACGGGACTGTTCCCGGTCCTCGCGATCGACAAGTCGGACAACCTCTACGCGTTCTGGCCGGAGTCGCCGACGGACGCGGCCGGGAACCCGTCGGGGCCGTGGTCGCTGCAGCTCGCGCACTCCACCGACGGCGGGGAGACCTGGTCGAAGCCGGCCACGATCAATCCCCCGGTGCTCCGGAACAACCTGCTCAACTGGATCACGGTGGGCGACGACGGGAAGATCGACGTGATCTGGGCGGGCACCTCGGCCGGATCGAGCAACTACGACTCCCGGGCCAAGTGGTACATGTTCCTCGGGCAGAGCACGAACGGGCTCGACGCCGCCCCGACCTTCTCGTATCACCAGATCACGAGGTTCCCGATCCGGTACGGCAACATCTGCGTGCTCGGCGTGTTCTGCCCCGGTGACGACAGCCGCAGCCTGCTCGACTTCGCGCAGGTGGAGGTGGACCGCGAGTGCCGGGCGAACGTCGTGTTCGGCGATCAGTCCGCGTACATCCCGGCGCTCCTGCACCGGAACGACGTGTTCCGGGGCGACGGGACCGCAACCGACTGGGCGGTGCAGGGCAGGACGGGTATCAGGATCTGCACGTCAGGAACCGGCGGGGCCGGAGGGGCCGGGAGCTACACCGCGCAGTCGGGGGGCTGAGCTACTTCTTCCCGATCTCCACCGGCGGACGGTCCTCGGGATAGAGCTCCACCCACGTGCGCCCGGGGGCGAGCGGGATCACGTCGCCCGACTTGGTCCGGAACTCCGTCACGTTCTCGGGCGACTGGCGAACCCACGTGCCGATGATGACCTTGCCGCCGCGGAACACGTAGGCCTTGCCGCCGCCCACGGTGATGGCCTCCGGCGAGGGGTTGCCCGCGGCGTCCACGGTGCCCGTGAGCTGCGTCTTCACGATCTGGACCACGACGTTCTTCGCCGAGACCTGGACGTCGCCCTCGAGGAGGTGCGCGTCCGTGCCGTGGTACCGGAGCCAGGTCTGGGAATCGACGTCCCACCGCCAGTACACGTCGGACACGCCGGAGAAGTCGATGTGGGCGAAACCGGCCTTCTTCACGTGCTCCGGCAGGTCGCCGTACTCGAAGACCGGATCGGGAGCCTTGAACAGCCTGGCCGCCTTCCACAGGGCCTCGGTCGTGGTGTAGAGGTTGTGGGGCTCGGAGCGGTTCTCGTCGCGGGTGTACGCGCTCACCGCGATGTCGTAGTTCTCGTCCTTCACGCCCGCGGCGTCGACGGCGTGTTCCACGCTGGGGACCCCACCCGCGTACCCGAACACCGGATGGCCGTACTGGCTCAGGACGTTGGCGTCGGTGAGCCGCGCGCTGCGCACCGGGCCCACCCGGTCGCTGTCCTGACACTGGTAGATGACGATGAATCGGGTGATCCCGCCCTCGACCGGCTCCTCGTACACGATGTCGGCCTTGTTCAACCCCGCCTGGGGCCTGGCCTCCGGGATGTTCTCCACCTTGATCCCGAGCGCGGGGCGAGCCGGGACCTCCTTCACGTCCCCGCCGGTCAGCGGGCACGTCGGGGGTGGCGGCGGTGCGCCGTTGCCGAAGTGCGGGACCTTGTTCAGCATCTGCACGTCCTTCCCGGCCAGGGCCAGGATGCTGGAGAGCGCCACGATGCCGACTGCCAGGCCGCCCGCGCCGGCGATGATCTTTCCGCGTCTCGTCAGTCGCGACCGCTTGTTGCCCGCTCGCGCGTGTTTGGTGGAGGACACAGCCGGAAACCTCCTCGGGTTCGGGGATTCGGGTGGTGCGGGGGGAAGTTGGCCCGATGCTACAAGCGGATCGGGGGAACCTCAAACACCCTGGGAGATGTGATTCCGGGCGTGACGAGGTCGTCACATGTCCTCGAGGATCCGGATCCGGTCCTCGATCGGCGGGTGGGTGGAGAACACCCGCTCCAGCCACGACGTCTTGTTGCCGGGGAGCCGCGAGGGCTGCTCGAGCCACAGGTGTGCCGTGGCGTTGTTCGCCGAACGCATGGAGTGATCGCTGACCGCGATCTTCCGGAGCGCCGCCGCGAGCCCGGGCGGGTACCGCGTGAGCATGGCCCCCTCGGCGTCGGCCAGGTACTCGCGCCGCCTGGACACCGAGAACTTGATGAGCTGGGCGAAGATCGGGGCGAGGACCAGCAGGAACAGCCCGACGCCGAAGAGGATGAGCGCGGCCTTGCCGCCGCCCCCGTCGTCGTCGTCGGCCAGATGCCCACCGCCCCACCAGAACCAGCGCAGCAGGAACTCGGCGACGAGCACGACGGTGCCCACCAGCGTGGCCACGACCGTGCCGACCAGGATGTCGCGGTCGCGGACGTGCGACAGCTCGTGCGCCACGACGCCCTCGAGCTCGACGCGGTTCATCATGTCCAGCAGACCCTGCGTCACCGCGAGCGACGAGTGCTCCGGGTTCCTGCCCGTGGCGAAGGCGTTCGGCGCGCGCTCCGGCACGATGTACACGCGCGGCTTCGGGATCCCGGCTGCGATGCAGAGGCCGTCCACGATGTTGTGCAGCCGCGGCTCCTCCTGCGGCGACACCTCACGCGCGCGCGTGGAGCGCAGCACGATCTGGTCGCCGTACATGTACGAGCCCCATGACATGAACACCGCGATGACGAGGGCGATGACGAGCCCCGCGACACCGGCCTGGAACAGGAGGCCGAGTGCGTACCCGACGGCTGCGAGGAGGACGAGCGCCCCCAACACGAGGAAGACGGTCTTGCGCTTGTTCCTGGCGATCTGGTCGTACAACGGCTAGGGCTGTTGGAATTGCACCGCGACCGGTCGCCCGGCGGGGTCGTCGATCTCGAAGAACTGCCGGGACTTGAAGCCGAACGTGCGCGCCACGAGGTTGGAGGGGAAGGCCTGGATCCTCGTGTTCATCTCCGCAACCTGGTCGTTGTAGAACTGCCGCGAGTAGGCGATCTTCGACTCGGTCCCCGTCAGCTCCTCCTGCAAGGCGAGGAAGTTCTGGTTCGCCTTGAGCTGGGGGTAGTTCTCGGCCACCGCGATCAGCCTGCGGAGACCCGCCGTGACCTGGTTCTCGGCCTGGGCCTGGCTCTCCACACCCTGGGCCTCCTGGGCCTGGGCCCGGGCGGCGGTGACGTTCTCGAAGACCTCCCGCTCGTGCGCGGCGTAGCCCTTGACGGCCTCGACGAGGTTGGGGATGAGGTCGTACCGCCGGCGGAGCTGCACGTCGATCTGCGACCACGCGTTGTCCACCCGGTTGCGCAGCCGCACGAGGCGGTTGAAGCCGTAGATGACCCACAGGACGAGGAAGCCCACGACCCCCACGACGATCCACAGCGCGAGCACGGGGGCATCGTAGCAACGCCTCAGGTCAAGGAGGCGACCCTCGTGACGAGCAGGAGCAGGAGGAACCCGCCGATCGTGAGCATCACCCGGCGCCCGGAGGGCTCGCTGTGAGCCTCGGGGAGGAGCTCCCCCGCCCCGATCATGAGGAAGATCCCGCCGTAGACGGCGAGGCCGAAGCCGAAGGTGTGGTTGGAGACGGAGACCAGCGAGCCCACGATGGCGCCGACGAGCGGGGCCAGCGCGTCGACGATCAGCCACCGGCGGGCGAGGCCGGCGTCTCCCCGCTGACTGAGCACGAACGTGACCGTGTTCATGCCGTCGGCGAAGTCGTGGCCCACGACCGCGATGAGGACGGCCACGCCCAGCTTCGGGGAGACCACGAAGGCGGCGCCGAGGGCGAAGCCATCCTGGAGGCTGTGGAATGAGAGCGCCGCAGCGCCCAGCGCCCCGACCTGCGGATGGCCCTTCGCCACCTCGGGCTCGTCTCTGTGATGGAGGATCAGGAGGCGGGACAGCACGAAGAACCACAGGAACCCGCCCGCGACCCACGCGCCGAGCGCCTCCGGACCCAGCCGGGCCGCGGCCTCGGGGAGCACGTCGAGGAAAGCCACCCCCAGCACCACCCCCCCGGTGAAGGCCATCACGCCGGTGGAGAGATGCCGGAGCTTGATCCCGAGGTAACCGCCACCGAGCGTGGAGACCACGGTGATCAGCGCGAGGAGGGGGCCCTCGGGCTTCACCCGGCCGCCGGCCTCGAACGGCATGCGGCGCATCGACCTCGGAACGTGACGTCGTGCTGATCGATGCGGAACCGGTGTCGGCGTGCCAGACGGCGGGCAAGCGGCTCCACGTCGCACTCGTCGATCTCGACGACCGCTCCGCATCCGTTGCACACCAGATGGTGGTGGTGACCGGGAGAACAGAGGCGGTAGGCCGACTCCCCGCCCTCCTGCGAGATCACCTCGACCGCGCCCTCGGATTCGAGGGCGGCGAGCGCTCGGTACACCGTCGCGAGCCCGATCCGGGGAGCCGCCCGGCGGGCGGCTCGATGGAGATCCTGAGCGGAGAGCTGGCGATGTCGCGTGCGCTCGAGGACCGAAAGGACGGCCTGCCGGGGCCTGGTTGGGCGCATCCCCTGAAGCTAGTCGAGAATGAGAATCATTGTCAAACAGTGGGCGCGCCGGTTTCCGCCACACCGCGATAGATCTCCTCGAGCTGTGCCGCCACCCGATCCCACGAGTACTCCGTCGCCCGCTCGCGGCCGGCTTCGCGGAGGTTGTCGGCGAGGTCGGGCTCTCGCAGCACCTGCTCGACGGCGCCGGCCAGGGCGTGCGCATCGGAGGGGCGGACCAGGAGGCCGTCCACCCCGTGGCGGACCACCTCGTCGTAGCCGGGGATCCTGCTGGCCACGACCGGGACACCCGCGGCCATGGCCTCGATGAGGACGTACCCGAACGTCTCCTGGCCGGTGGCCGGCGCCACGAACACGTCCGCGGCCGCGTAGTGGCGGGGGACCTCCGCGTTCGGCACGGCGCCGACCATCGTCACGCGCTCCCGCGCCGACGGATCCAGCCGCCGGACGTCGTCGCGGTCCCTCCCGTCGCCGACGACCACGAACCGGAGGTCGTCGAACTCCTGGGCCAGCTCGGCGAAGGCGTCGACGGCGATGGGAAAGCCCTTCTGGCGGTCGAGCCTCCCGACCCACAGCAGCATCCGGCCCGGTGGGCGGGGTGCCGGCTCGGCGCCGCGGAACATGTCCACGTCGAGCCCGTTCGGGACGACCCGGATGCCGTCACCGAAGCGAGCGCTCACGAATCCCGCCGCCGTCTCGGAGACCGCGATCCTCGCCGCGAGGTTGCGCCAGACGGGTCGCAGGAACGGCACCGCGACGTCGAGCAGCCTCGATCGTTCGGTGAACGCGTGGAACGTCGCCACCACCGGGGCCCGCGAGCGCAGCGCGGCGAACATCGCCGTCGAGGGAGACATGGGCTCGTGCACGTGTACGACGTCGGGCCGGAACGCCCTCAGCGCACCGCCGATGCGCGGGAGCGACACGGGCGAGAAGCAGATCGGCGCCACGGTGCCCTGATACGGGATCCGGCGCGCTCGCCCCACGATGCGGACGCCCTCCTCCGATGGATGCCCGACGGCCGGAGCGAGGATCTCGACCTCGTGTCCGGTACCTCGCAGCTGCGACGCGAGCTGACGAACGTGCACCTGCACCCCGCCCGGCATGTCCCAGGCGTAGGGACAGACCTGCAGGATCCTCACGCGGAGGCGGTGGCCGGGGACAGCCCCCGGCCCGCGGCCAGACCGTCGTCCTCCCACGCCGGTTGGAACATGTGCCAATCGGTGGGCTTGGCCGCGATCGCCCGCTCGAACTCCGCCGCGAGCGCCGCCGTCAGCGCTCCCACGTCGGTCCGCATGTCCCCGGAGCGCTCCACCTCGAGCGGCCGCCCGATCTTGGAGTGCCACCCCGCGCGGGTCGTGTACACGGGGCACGCCATGAGCGGAGCGCCGGAGGTCAGCGAGAGGAGCGCGGGCCCGGCCGGCAGGCGTCGCGGCGCCCCGAACATGTCGACCTCCACACCGCGGCCGGTGAGGTCGCGGTCCGCGACGAGCGCGAGCACCCAATTGTCCGCGAGCAGCTGGACGAGCTGCGGCCCGACCCGAGCGGTGTTGTCGAGCGGGACGATCTTCATCCCGAGCTCCTCGCGGTGACGGAGGAACAGGTCGAACACGCGCTTGTTGGGCAGTTTCTCGGCCACGGCGCAGAGCCGGTAGCCGTTGACGGCCATGAAGTGACCGGCGACGTCCCAGTTGCCGAGGTGCGGCAGCGCGACGATCGCGCCGCGGCCGGCCTCCAGGGCCTGGTCGAGGTTCGCGATGTCGTCCATGACGAACCGCTCGTTGACCTCCTGTTTCGACATCACCCGGACCCGGAAGCTGTCGTACCAGTACCGCGCGTAGAGCGAGAACGCCTCGCGGGCGGCCGCCATCACCAACTCGGAGTCGGGGGGCTGGCCGAGGACGTGCGCGAGGTTGCCGGCGACGACGCCACGCAGCCTCGGGATCAGCTGCCACGTGAGCGCCCCGTACAACCGGAACAGCCGGGTCGCGATGAACGGCGGCCACCGCATGGCGATCCGCTCCATGCTCGTGTACTGGAGCGTGCCGAGCCGCGACATCAGGTCGGGCCGTTCGTCGTCCATCAGGCGCCCTGCATGCCGACCTGACGGGCCTCGTCGACGGCGGTCCACGTGGTGAGCACCAGGATCGCCACGAGCGCCGCGAACAGCCCGCCCGTCGCGAGGCCCGCGGCGAGAGCCACGCCACGAGCGGCCCGGACCACGAGGCTGTCGCCGACCGAGTAGCTCAGAGCCCATCCCCGCGCCCGCATGTACGCCGCAAGGAACGACATCCCGACGGCACCCACGGCCAGGCCCGACACCACCGGATGCTCGTGGCGCATGGCGATCGCGATGGCCGGGAGCAACGCCCCGTCGAAGGACCGGTCCGTCACGGAGTCCAGGAACCGGAGCACGCGGTCGCGGCTCGCCGACGCGCGCACCGCCGCGAAGAGCAGGAGGGCGGTCGCAGCGGCGGTGGCCGCCCCCGCCCATCGCGGGTGGTCCTCGAGGATGAGCCAGGCCGCGGTCCCGACGAGAGCGACGGCCGGAACGAGCGCCACCCGCGCCTGCACCTCGTAGCGACCCGTCCGGGGCAACCCCTCCATCCCCCGCATACCGGGCGCGAGCGTATCACCAGGTCAGGGGCTGTCCGGCGGCCTCGGCACGCCCTTCTCGCGCGGTCGGACCACCGGGACCTGAAATACAATCGCCGCGACCCTGGCCCCGATCGAGGAAAGGCACCGATGAAGACCTACGAGGCGGCGAGCATCCGGAACGTCCTGTTGGCCGGGCATGGTGGAGCCGGCAAGACCACCCTTCTCGAAGCCATGCTGTTCGCGACGGGCGCCATCACGCGGATGGGCAACGTCGAGGATGGCAACACCGTCTCCGACCACGATCCCGAGGAGATCAAGAAGGGCATCAGCGTCTCCCTCGGCCTCGCTCCGGTGGAGTCGGAGAGCGTGAAGATCAACCTCCTCGACGCTCCCGGCTACGCCGACTTCGTCGGTGACCTCTACTCCGCGGTCCGCGCCGCGGATGCCCTCGTCATCGTGGTCTCCGCGGTGGAAGGCGTCGAGGTCCAGACCGAGGTGGCGTGGGAGCTCGCCGCCCAGGCAGGGCTCCCCCGGGCCATCTTCATCAACAAGCTCGATCGGGAGCGCGCCTCGTTCGAGCGCACGCTCGAGCAGCTCACGACCTCGTTCGGGACGCAGGTCGCCCCGTTCCAGTACCCGCTCGGCGAGGAGCACGACTTCGCCGGCGTGGCGGACCTGTTCTCCCGCAAGGCCTTCACCTACGGCGGCGGCGAGACCACGGGAACCGAGGCCGACTGGCCCGACGACATCGCCGGCAAGGCAGACCCCTACCGCGAGAAGCTGGTCGAGGCGGTCGCGGAGGCCGACGACTCGCTGCTCGAGAAGTACCTCGAGACCGGCGAGCTGTCGGAGGACGAGATCGTGAGCGGCGTCAAGGCGGGGTTCGCCGACGCCCGGCTCTCGCCGGTGCTGCTCGGTGCCGCCGCGAAACCGATCGGCGTGGACCGGATGCTCCGGTTCATCCGCAACGTCTTCCCGTCTCCCGTGAATCGCACCGTGACGGTGGCCACGAAGGGCGGAGAGGAGCAGGAGCGCACCACCGACGCCGACGGTCCGCTCACCACGCAGATCTTCAAGACGGTCACCGACCCCTACGTGGGCAAGATCAGCATGTTCCGCGTGTTCTCGGGCCGGCTGCGCCCGGACTCGAGCCTGCACAACGCGAGCAACAACACGGAGGAGCGCATCGGTCAGATCTTCACGCTCAAGGGCAAGGAGCACGACGCCCTGTCGGAGGTTCCGGCGGGAGACATCGGGGCGGTGGCGAAGCTCGCGCATTCGCACACCGGCGACACGCTGACGACGAAGGGGGACGACGTGTCGCTGCCCGGCATCGAGCTCCCCGAGCCGCTGCTGGCGATCGCGGTCGAGCCCAAGACGAAGGGCGACGAGGACAAGCTCTCCACGGGGCTGACGCGGATCCACGAGGAGGATCCGACGATCCGGGTGGAGCGCAGCTCCGAGACCCACGAGACCGTCCTGTACTGCATGGGCGAGGCCCACATGGACGTGATCATCGAGAAGATGAAGCGCAAGTTCGGGGTGGAGGTGACGCACCGCCCCGCGAAGATCCCCTACAAGGAGACGATCAAGACCAAGGTCAAGGCCACCGGCCGCTACGTGAAGCAGTCCGGTGGCCACGGGCAGTACGGCGTGGCCACGATCGAGGTGGAGCCGCTGGAGCACGGGGCGGGATTCGAGTACGTCGACAAGATCGTGGGCGGCGTGGTCCCGCACCAGTTCATCCCGTCGGTGGAGAAGGGCGTGGTCAAGGCGATGAGCGAGGGCATCGCCGCTGGCTATCCGATGGTCGACGTGCGGGTGACGCTGGTGGATGGCAAGTTCCACACGGTGGACTCGTCCGACATGTCGTTCCAGATCGCGGGGTCGATGGCGATCCGGGAAGCGGTGCAGGCTGCCGGCGCCGCGCTGCTGGAGCCGATCGTGGAGCTCGACGTGGTGGTCCCCGACGACCACACCGGCGACATCATGGGCGACCTGAACTCCAAGCGGGGCAAGATCCTCGGGATGGAGAGCATCGGCGCCGGCAAACAGCGCATCCGGGCGCTTGTGCCGCAGGCCGAGGTGGCACGCTACGCGATCGACCTCCGTTCACTCACCGGCGGCCGCGGCATCTTCACCATGAAGTTCTCCCACTACGAAGAGGTTCCCCAGCACCTCGCCCAGAAGATCATCGACGAGCACACCAAGGAGAAGGAAGAAGCCCACAAGTAGCGCTCGCTCCTTCGACGCCGGTTGCTCAGCAGGCGCCGCGGTCGACGACCTTCTCGCAGGTGGACGCCGGCATCACGTCGACGGTGCCGACCTGCTTGAACGGCTGCATGAACTCCTCCACGCGGCCCTGATCTGGCGAGTCGACGATCAGATAGAGCGTGTGGCCGCCGTCGATGACGGCCTCGCCGTGCAGGGTCATCCCGTTCGACTCGACGTTCGGCGCCGACACGTGCTTCACGAGGAACGGGGCCATCTGGGGGTTCCCGGCGGGGCAGGTCTCGGCGGCGTGCTCGTGCTTCACCACGAACAGCGACATCACTGATCTCCCTTCTCGAAACGAGGCTTCAGCTTGTTATAGGTGTCGTGGAGCGATTCGGGCAACACGCGCGTGTGGCCGACCACCGGCATGAAGTTGGTGTCGCCGTTCCACCTGGGTACCGCGTGCCAGTGCAGGTGGCCGGGGACGCCGGCACCCGCGACCTTCCCCAGGTTCATCCCGACGTTGTAGCCATGAGGATCCATCTCCTCGCGCAGAGCTCGCACCGCTCGCTGCAACAACCGGCCGGCGTCGAGCAGCTCATCCTCGCTCAGCCCGTCGAGCTCCGCCACGTGGCGCGTGGGCGCGACCATCAGATGGCCCGGGTTGTACGGGTACGCATTCAGCAGCGCGAACGCGTGCGGCGCACGCGCCAGCACGAGGCTCTTCCCGTCGTCGTCCCGTCCGAGCAGCTCGCAGAAGATGCACTCGACGTCCTCGTCGCCGTGTGCCTGCTCGATGTACTCCATCCGCCACGGCGACCACAGCCGGTCCATCAGAACGTGGACGGTTCGAGGGAGCGCGAGTCGCGTTCGCCCGCGACGCGGTCCAGGAAGTCCTCGACCGACACGCCGGGCACGGGCTTGCCCTCACGGCCCCGCACCGCCAGGGTGCCGGCCTCGATCTCCTTGTCCCCCACCACGAGCGTGTAGTTCACGCGCATCAGCTCGGCCGCGCGGATCTTCTTGCCCACGGTCTCGCTGCTCTCGTCGACCGTCACCCGCAG
>JBHELK010000084.1:0-3782 GCA_046263085.1 Actinomycetota bacterium | reverse complement strand
TGGCGGGTCATGTTCTCGAGCCCCTCGGTCTGGTCCACCTTCGGTGCCAGCATGTCGCCGACCCGGTACTGCACACGCGCGCGAAGGTTCCCTTCGGCATCGGACACGTCCAGGCCCTTGTCGAAGACCTTGACCTGGAAGTCGGGATCGAGGTGGTCGTAGATGACCATCCTCTTGCTCCCGCCGACCAACGTGCGGCGGACCTTGACGGGCGCGAGCCAGTTCAGATGGAAGTGGGCCAGGAAGCCGTCGCTGAACCGCACGGCCACGTACATGACGCTCTGCGGACTCCATCCGTCCACCCCGACCGGCGACGCGCCCACCGCCGAGACGGTGTCCGGTTCCTTGTCGATGAGGTGGGTCATGATCGAGAAGTCGTGAGGGGCGAGATCCCACAGGACATTGATGTCGTCCTGGAACAGGCCCAGGTTGGTCCGTACGGAGTCGAAGTAGAAGATCGTTCCGAGCTCGCCCGAGCTGATGAGCTCGCGGATCTTCTGCACGGCCCCCGTGTAGATGAAGGTGTGGTCCACCATGAGCGTCAGCTTCCGGATCCGGCTCAGGGCGACCAGCTCCTTGGCCTCCTTCACCGTGGCCGTCAGCGGTTTCTCCACGAGCACGTGCTTTCCGCGCTCGAGCGCCTCCGCGGCGAGCTGGAAGTGGGTCCGTACCGGCGAGGCGATGACGACGGCCTCGACCCGCTCGTCTGCCATGAGGTCCGATCCGTCCGCGTAGCCCGTGATGCCGGGATAGGCGCGGAGCACCGAGCCGAGCCGCTGCTCGTCGCGATCCGCGACGGCGACGACCTCGCAGTCGACGTGCTTGGTGAAGTTCCGGACGAGGTTCGGGCCCCAGTAGCCGAGCCCGATCACGCCGACGCCGACCCGATTCAACGAGCAGACCCCCCCTCAGGCGGCGCGCTCACGCGCTCCGTCCTTCGTGTCCCCCGAACGAACGAAGGGGCAGGCGGCCGCGGTGGCCCCCTGCCCGGAGTCTGCGGAATGCTCGTCCCCTCGATCGCGCGGAATGATACGGGCGACCACGGAGCGTGGCAATAGGCCGAAGGCCGTAGATGCCCCTCACGTCCTCTCTCAGAAAGCGAACAGGGGCGCGCCCGGTGGTGCCGAGCGCCCCCCTGCTCGGAAGGCCTGTTCTTGGGGCTGAGCGTCAGGACCTGATCGTGCTCATCCTCCGGCGACGAAGGAGAAGCAATCCCCCTGACAGCAGCACCGCGATGACTCCGAGTGCCATTCCGACCGTCGGCCCGCTGTTGGACGATTGGGTCGCCGGGAACTGGAAGGACGCGGGCTCACAGTGCGTCTCCTTGCACTTGCGTGGGGGAGGCGGGTAGCAGTGCTTGTCCCCCGTGTGGTTCCCGTTGTCGCAGGGGTGCTCGTGCTGACCGCCGCCGTTGCCGCCGCCGCCCCCGCCGCCAGGCTTGTCCTGGAAGACGGCGTGGCTCAGGGCGTGCGTCGTGGATGCCTGCGCCATGGGCGCGGCCATCCAGAGAAGGACGCCGACGCCCGCCAACAGCAAGATCGTTGTGCGGATTGCTTTGCTCAATCTGCCCACCTCCCGGGCGTACCTCGTCCTCGGTAGCGGATCCCCGATTACCGGGACCTGCCCGGTTCCGCCGTGTCCGAAACGCGGGATTTCGATGTCCCCCGTTCGGCTTACGGAGATATCCGTATCAGACAGGTCGGCCTTGTGGCAAATGCACAACGCTTGCGCTGCTTGCAAGGCAAGCCCGCCGCGCACCGTGGCCAGGGGATATGGCTCCTGCGGTTGCTTGCCTTGCTAAGCAGCGGGTACCCGGCCGTCCCGAAGCCGCCGTGTTTGGCCGACTTGCTTGGTTCGCGCGGACCGCCGGACTATCATCCTGTCGGGCCGGGTCACAGGGGAGCAGCACTTGCCGGGGACGTTCTCGCAGATCGTCGGACTGGCGCTGCGACGCGCCCGGGCCGCCCGCGGCTACAGCCTCTACGACGTCCAGGCGATCTCCCACGGCCGCTTCAAGGCCTCCGGCGTCGGTGGCTACGAGCGCGGTGAACGCGCCATCTCGCTCCAACGCTTCTGTGAGCTCGCCGCCGTGTACGGCGTGACGCCCGACATCATCCTCGCCAACGCCCTTCGAGACGCCGACCCCGTCGGACGCCACGAGATCGTGATCGACCTCACCCAGCTCGCGCGGCTCGACGGCACCGATGTGAGCCAGGTCGCGGAGTTCATCCACAAGGTGAAGATGGAGCGCGGCGACTACCTGAGCGACGTCATCACCCTTCGCTCCGGCGACGTCGAGGCCATCGCCTCCGCGAGCCAGGTGGAGCCTCGCGCCCTGCTCCGCCGTCTCGAGCCGGCGATCGCCCGCGACCGCCCCCGAGGGACGCGCCCCGACCCCGAAGCCTGACCGGAAGGTCGTACCGGCGGTCATATCATCAAAAGCATGGGGTTCTTCGAGGACACCATCGCCGCTCTCAATCGTTCCGACGTGCGCTACGTGGTCGTCGGTGGGCTGGCAGTCGTGTTGCATGGCCACGTAAGGCTCACCGTTGACCTCGATCTCGCCGTCGATCTGGAGCCCCGGGAGGCTCGGAGGGCCGTCGACGTGCTCACGGCCATCGGGCTCACCCCGGCAGCTCCCGTCGACTTGCTCGACGTCGGATTCATCCACGCGCTCCGACGGTTGGTGGCGATGGGCGACCTCAGCGAGGACCGAGCCGCCGACGTTCGAGCGGAGTTCGCCGATCTCACGATCATCCGCTATCCGCATGGTTCCCTCGCGGACCGGATGTGGGATCTTCGACTGGATCTCTCGGCCTACGACGCGGCATTCGTCGCTCTGGCGGAGGCGCTGGGGGTTCCGCTCGTCTCCTGCGACGGACGTCTTGCTCGCGCTGCTGGTTCTCAGGCCCCGATCGAGCTGTTCGGGTAGGCCGGCGACTCCGACTGTGCTTCGAACCAGGCAAGAGCGTTCGCGAGGGACACGACCTCTCCGACGACCAGCGTGGCGGGAGCGGCGATGTCCGCCCGCCGTGCCGCGTCGGCGATGTCGCTGAGGGTTGCCACCACTGTCTGCTGCCCGGGCGTCGTCGCCGATGCCACGACCGCTGCGGGCTCGTGGGGCGATCTTCCGGCCTCGATGAGCGCCGCGGACACCTCCTCGAGCTTGCCGGCGGCCATCAGGACCACCAGCGTGTCGACCGCGGTGGCCATCCTCCTCAGATCCTGGCTCTGGCCGCCGGTGAGGCTCGCGGTCACCACGGCGAAGCTCCCGGCGACGCCCCGGTGCGTCAGCGGGATGCCGGCGTAAGCGGGCGCGGCCACCACCGAGCTCACGCCGGGGACCACCTCGAAGCGGATGTGCGCTTCGCGGAGCGCGAGCCCTTCCTCTCCGCCGCGGCCGAACACGAACGGGTCGCCGCCCTTGAGGCGGACGACGGTCTTGCCCTCGCGGGCCCCGGCGACCAGCAGCTCGTTGATGTCGTCCTGGCCCACCGGGCAGGAACCGACCGCCTTGCCCACGTCGACCAGCTCGGCGTGCGCCGGCGCCAGGTCGAGGAGCGCGCGCGGGGCCAGCCGGTCGTACACCACCACGTCCGCCTGCCGCAGGACTTCGGCGCCCCTGAGGGTGAGCAACCGGGGATCACCGGGGCCGGCGCCGACGAGGTACACCGTGCCGGTCCGGGTCACGTGACCGCTCCCAGGAGCCGCTCGCGCAGTCGCTCCTTCGCTTGTTCGCGCTGCCCGTCGCGAACCAGACGCTCCAACTCCTCGAGATCGAG
>JBHELK010000083.1:0-22296 GCA_046263085.1 Actinomycetota bacterium | reverse complement strand
TTCGAGGGCAGCGGCGCGTGCCGCGAGTAGAGCGAACCGGCTGCCCACGAGAACGAGGCGAAGATCAACAGCCCGACGCCGGCGGCCGTGATGTGCGCGTCGCCGTGATTCCCCGTGGCGAGGACGGCTAGTCCGCCGAAGCCGAGCGCAAGCCCGAGCACCGCGGGCCATGCCAGGCGCTGGCCGAAGAAGATGCGGTCCATGAACGCCATGCAGAGCGGAACGGTCGCGATGACGAGCGCCGCGATGCCGGAGTCGACGTGCTGCTCGGCCCAGACCACGGCCCCGTTGCCGCCCAGCAACAGTGCGCCCCCGACGATGGCCGCCGACCGCCACTGCACCAGAGTGGGTCGCTCGAATCGGGTGTGGCCGCGCCACACCGACCAGGCGTACAGGAGGGCCCCCGCGAAGATGAACCGGACCCCGGCCATCAGGAGCGGCGGCATCGTCCTCACCGCCACCCGGATGGCCAGGTACGTGGATCCCCACACGATGTAGACGGCCCACAGGGCCGACCACACCAGCACCGGTGAACCCTGGTGCCGGATCGGCGATGTGCGCGAGCGGGTGGCGGCTCTCTGCATCTCTCGATGATACGAACGATCCCGCGAACGACTTCGTGAGGCGGGTATCGTCTTCCCATGCCGGCCGACTTCGAGACCGTCATCGGGCTCGAGTGCCACGTGGAGCTCTCCACAGCCACGAAGATGTTCTGCGGGTGCCGCAACGAGTTCGGGGCGCCGCCGAACACGCACACCTGCCCCGTCTGCCTGGGTCATCCCGGCTCGCTGCCGGTCCCGAACGAGAAGGCCATCGAGCACACGATCCGTATCGGGCTGGCGCTCGGGAGCACCATCGCCGAGCGGGCCCTGTTCCATCGCAAGAACTACTTCTATCCGGACATGCCGAAGAACTTCCAGATCTCCCAGTACGACCTGCCGCTCTGCTCGGGTGGGCATCTCGACATCGAGGTGGACGGCGAGACGAAGCGTGTGGCCATGAACCGCGTCCATCTCGAGGAGGACACCGGGAAGACGACGCACGCCTCGAGCACGGGACGCATCGCCGAGGCCGAGTACGCGCTGGTGGACTACAACCGGGCCGGCGTGCCGCTCGTCGAGGTGGTCTCCGAACCCGACATGCGAACCGCCGAGGAGGCCCGGGCCTATCTCACCGAGCTGCGAGCGTTGCTCGAGGCGCTGGGCGTCTCCGACGTCCGAATGGAGGAGGGGTCTCTGCGGTGCGACTGCAACATCTCCACGCGTCCCGCGGGCCACCCCGAGTACGGTGTGAAGGTCGAGATCAAGAACCTCAACTCCATCCGGTCCCTGTACAGCGCCGTGCGTTTCGAGGAGGAGCGCCAGCGCCGCGCCCTTCGCGACGGCGAGAAGCTCGTGCAGGAGACGAGGCACTGGGACGAGGACCAGGGCATCACGAGCCCGTTGCGCAGCAAGGAATACGCGTTCGACTACCGCTACTTCCCCGAACCCGACCTCCCGCCGATCGAGCCGGATCCGGCATGGATCGAGACGATCCGCGCGTCGCTCCCGGAGCTTCCCCAGGCGCGCCGGCGCCGGTACCGAGATGCGTACGACCTGAAGCCGATGACCGTCGCGCAGCTCGCCGGGTCGCGACCGTGGGCGCAGTTCTTCGAGGACGCCGTCGCGCTCGGCGCCGACCCGGCCGCCGCCGCGAACTGGATGACCCAGGACCTGGCGGGCCTCCTCCACGAGGCGCATGCCGAGCTCGAGGAGTCACGTGTCACGCCGCAGCACGTCGCGGACGTCGTGCGGCTCACCGCCGAGGGAGCCATCTCGTCGGCGGGCGCGAAGCAGTCCCTGGCCGAGGCCTTCGAGTCCGGCAAGCCCATCGAGGAGATCGTCGACGCCAGAGGCCTGAGGCAGGTCAGCGACTCCTCGCAGCTCGATCCGATCATCGACGAGGTCATCGCCGAGAACCCCGGGCCCGTCGAGCAGTTCCGGGGCGGCAAGGAAGGCGCCGTCAACGCCCTCGTCGGCCAGGTCATGAAGAAGACGCGCGGATCGGCGAACCCGGACCTCACGAAGCAGCTCCTGCGCGAGCGACTCTCCGGCTCCTAGCCGTGGTGGACGCCGACCAAGCTCGGCCTCCCGATCCGGCCGAGGCGCACCCACCACCGCCATCGCGGCTCCGGTCGCTCTGGGCCAGGTCCTCGAGACCCATCGTTCGGATGTGGGAGTCGCACGAGGCGCTCGACGCCTACTCGCTCGTCCACATGGCCAGCGCGGCGGGGGACGCGCTGGTGGCCGTGGCGCTGGCCGACTCCGTGTTCTTCTCGCTGCCGGTCGGCCAGGCCAAGATCAAGGTCGCGCTCTACCTCGGCCTGACCATGGCCCCCCTCGCCGTGGCCGGACCGCTGCTCGTCCCGCTGCTCGACCGGGGCGGATTCCGCCGGGTGATCTCCTTCGCGTCCGCAGCCGGCCGCGCGGCCGTGGCGATCTACGCCGCGCCGCACTTCGACAGCCTGCTCCTGTTCCCGAGCGCCTTCGTCCTGCTGGTGCTCTCCAAGGTCCACGGGATCACCAAGAACGGATTGACAGTGGCCTACGTGTCCGACCGCGCGGGTCTCGTCGACACGAACGCGCGCTTCGGACGACTCGGCGTGATCGCCGGGCTCCTCGTGCTCGGCCCGGGGGTGGGGCTGCTGAAGCTGGGTGGAGCCCAGGCGGTCCTGGGGCTCGCCGCGGTGGTCTTCGTCGTCGGCGCGCTCCTGAACCTGCGGCTTCCCCATCCGCCGACGCCTCCTTCGGCGCCGACCGAGGTGGACCGCCGGGGGCGGATCCCCGATCTGGCCCTGCCCGCGATCGGTAACGCCGGGGCGCGTGGCGCGCTGGGCTTCCTGATCCTGCTCCTCGCGTTCGGGCTCCTCCGGAGCCACCAACCGAAGTACTGGTTCGGGGTGCTGGCCGCCGCGATCGCGGCGGGCGGCTTCGTCGGCGACGTCGTCGCCCCCCGGCTCTCGCACCGGATCCGCGAGGCCACGGTGGTGGTGGGCGCCTTGCTCGCCGGCGGGGCAGGAGCGCTGCTCGCGTTCACCGAGTTCCGCCTGGAGTTCGTCGTGCTGTTCGCGGCGCTGGCCGGGGCCGCCGCGGAGTTCGGGAAGCTGGCGTTCCAGAGCCTGATGCAGCGGGAGGCGCCGAGCGGCGCCCAGGGCCGGGTGTTCGTGCGATACGAGGTCGTCTTCCAGCTCGCCTGGGTGGCCGGCGCGTTCCTGCCGGCGCTCCTGCCGATCCCGTTCCGCCCCGGCGTCCTCGTGCTGGCCCTGTTCTACCTCGCGCTCGGCTCGTGGTACGTCGTGCACCCCCTGCTGCGGCACCGGGAGGTCGAGGGGACCGCGTAGCGACTACCCTGCCGGATCGCTGAGCTCGAACGCCGAAAGCTCGAACGTCGAAAGGAGACCGAGTCATGGCCGACTACCTGGACCTGGCGAAGGCAGACGAGATCCCCGAGGGTGAGGTCCGCGCGTTCGACGCCAACGGCGTTCCGGTGGCCGTCGCGAACGTCGGCGGCAGCCTCTTCGCGTTCGACGACACCTGCCCGCACCGCCAGTGCTCGCTCGCGGAAGGGGAGCTCGAGGAGGCCACGATCGTGTGCCCGTGCCACGGGAGCGAGTTCGACGTGCGCACCGGCGACGTCCTCAATCCCCCCGCGCGCGATCCCGTGGCCCACTACGAGATCCAGGTGGAGGACGGCACGATCAAGGTGCAGATCACGTCCTAGCCGGGCCCCGGCGCCCCGCGCCCGATCAACAACCTGATGGCGACGAGCAGGAGGAGAACCGCGAACAGCACCGACGACAGATGGGGGCCGAGCCCGGTCGCGAGCCTGGAGCCGCCGAACGCGGCGCCTGCTCCGAACAGGCCGACGGCGACGGCCAGGCGGAGGTCGACGTTGCCGCGCCGGCGGTTCACGACGGTGCCCGAGACCGCGGTCGGGATGATCACGAGGAGCGACGTCCCCTTCGCCACCACGTCCGGCACGCCGAAGAGCACCGCCAGCATCGGGATGATGATCACGCCGCCGCCCACCCCCAGCAGCCCCGCCACCGTCCCGGACACGAGCCCGATCGCCACCAGCCCCGCGGCGAGCCAGACGTCCAGCGGCCCGCGCCCGGCCTCTGTCGGCGCGCTGATCAGGAGGCGGATCGCGGTGGCCGCGAGGAAGGCTCCGAACACGTACCGCAGCGTCCGGCCGGGGAGACGACCGAGCAGGCGAGCCCCGAGCACGGCGCCGACGACCGCGCCCACGATGATCAGTCCGCCCGCCGCCCAGTCGACGGCGTCCTCCAGCGCGAATCCGAGGACCCCGCTGGCGGCCACGGGCAGGATGGCGGCGAGTGATGTGCCGTGGGCCAGACGCTGCTCCATCCGCAGCAGCACGACGAGCCCGGGGACGATGAGGATGCCGCCGCCCACCCCGAAGAGCCCGGACAGGAAGCCGGCCAGCACGCCGACACCGGCGGCGGCGGCGAGGCGGTCGCGGCTCACGTGAGCACCGTAGCGACCCACGTCATCGTCGGCGCCAACGCAGCCGGCGCGACCGCGGCGGCCGAGCTCCGTGAGCAGGGGTTCGACGGGCGGGTGATCCTCATCGGACAGGAGCCGGTCACGCCCTACGAGCGCCCGCCGCTGTCCAAGGAGTACCTGCGGGGCGAGACGAGCTTCGACGAGGCGCTGCTCCGCCCGCAGGGTTGGTTCGACGAGCACGACGTCGAGACCCGATTCGGCGTGCGGGCGGACAGCATCGACGCCACGAACCGCGTGGTCGCGCTGGCCGGAGGAGAAGAGGTGGCCTTCGACAAGCTGCTCGTGGCCACCGGGTGCCGCAACAGGCGGTTCCCCATCCCCGGCCTCGACCTCGAGGGCGTGCTTGATCTGCGCTCGGTGGCCGACGCCGACGCCATCCGTGAAGCGGCCACGGCCGGTGGGCGCGTCGTCTCCGTGGGGATGGGGTTCATCGGCGCCGAGGTCACGGCCTCGCTTCGATCCAGGGGCCTCGACGTCAGCGCCATCGAGCCGCAGGACACGCCGCTGCACCGCGTCCTCGGCTCCGACATCGGGGCGATCATCGGAGAGATCCACGCGGACAACGGCGTCACCATGCACTTCGGCGACGTGGTGGAGCGCTTCGAGGGCTCCGGTCGGGTGGAGGCGGTGGTGACGAGGTCCGGCAAGCGCTACGCGTGCGACTTCGCGGTGGTGGGCGTGGGGGTGCAGCCGAACGTCGAGATCGCGGAGAACAGCGGCCTGGAGATCGACAACGGCATCGTGGTCGACCGCGGCCTCGAGACGAACGTGCCGGGCATCTTCGCGGCGGGGGACGTGGCGCGACACGACCACCCGGTCTTCGGCTCGATCCGCGTCGAGCACTTCGACAACGCGCTGAAGATGGGCCAGCACGCGGCCCGGGCCATGCTCGGCGACAAGGGGGACTTCGACGATCCCCACTGGTTCTGGTCCGACCAGTACGACGCGAACATCCAGATGGCCGGGTTCGCCCTCTCCTGGGACGAGATCGTGCTGCGCGGCTCACCGAAGGAGCGCTCCTTCAGCGCCTTCTATCTGAAGGACGGCGCCCTGCTCTCCGTCTTCGCGCTGAACCGCCCCCGCGACGTCCGTCGCTCCATGCCGCTCATCAAGGCCGGGCTCCGTCCGGATCCCGCCCAGCTCCGGGATGAAAACGTCGACCTGCGGAGGTTGTTACCGACATGATCACTCCGATCGCCAACCACCCCGCCTGAGACCTCAACATGCAGCAGCGCCTCCGGCAGGCGAAGAAGGAGGCGCTGATCCGGTCGGTCGGCCGGGCGAGCGGCAAGCGGACGTTCTGGCAACGCCTGTTCCGGCGCAAGCCGCCCAGGCGCGACCAGGTGGCGGCCGGCGACTTCGACTTCCGGGATCGCGGCGAGGACGTCTGGAAGGCCCTGCGGTTCTGAGGCCGGGGCAGGAATCCGGCCTCCCGTCGCGAACCCTCCTTCCCTAGGGTGCCCCTCGGGGCCCCGTTCACCCTGAGACGAAGGAGACAGCGTGACCTCAGCACGGCGGGTGCTCGCGATGTTCGTTGTCCTGGGCGGCCTGCTGGCCGGGACGATCCCCTCCGCGTCCGCGCAGCTGCGCACCGACGCCGACTGGTCCGAGGCCTATATCACCTCGAGCGACGGCGTCACCACGCTGCACGCCGACATCCTTCGTCCCAAGGGCATGCCGCTCGACGCCGCACACAAGACCCCGGTGCTGCTGACCGTGAGCCCGTACACGAACCACTCCGGCCAGACCACCGATTACGACCCGAACGCGGTCGGGCCGAGCAACCGGTTCTACGATTTCCTCGACCGCTCGCACCTCCTGGAGCACGGCTACACGTACGTCGTCGTGGATCTCCCGGGCTTCGGCGGCTCCGCCGGATGCACCGACTGGGGCGGCGCAAGGGAGCAGGGCGCCGTGAAGACGGCGGTCGAATGGGCTGCAGCCCAGCCCTGGTCCACGGGCAAGGTCGCGCTGTTCGGCAAGTCATACGACGGCTGGACCGGCCTCATGGGCATCGCGCAGCACCCCACAGGCCTCGCCGCCGTGCTCTCCCTCGAGCCCGTGTACACGGGCTACGACTACGAGTACATGAACGGCGTGCGGAAGGCGACTTCCGCCGAGGAGGCCGCGATCTTCGCGGCCGTCGACGCCAAGCCCGGAAGTACGAAGGACTCGCCGCAGTACCTGGCCAACAGCGCGCCGGAGGCCTGGTGCTACGGCGTCAACATCGCGCTGCAACAGGAGGACGACCAGAACCTGCCGTTCTGGGTGGAGCGTGATCTCATCAAGGAAGCCCGATCCTCACCCGCGGCGTTGAACACGCCGCTGTTCATGACGCAAGGGTTCCTCGAGGACAACACACAGCCCGAGCGGGCCTACGACTTCTTCAACATGATGACCGGACCGAAGCGCGCGTGGTTCGGGCAGTGGGACCACTGCCGCCCGTGGGAGACCTACGGCGCGTGCAAGACGAACTCGAACACGCGGCTCGCGCTCGGCCGCGATCCGAGCGTCTTCATCGACGAGGCCGTGCGGTTCCTCGACTACTACGTGAAGGGTGACCACACCACGCAGATCGAGCAGGATCCGGCGATCGAGGTCCAGGACCAGACTGGGAAGTTCCGCGCCGAGGAGCAGTGGCCGCCCGCCGACGCCATCTCCTACTGGAGCGAGCTGAACCCGGGCTCCTACACGGACGGCGGCCTCGACTCGGCCACGGGCGACACCTCGGGCATCTGGTCGTTCTCGCAGCCCCTCGAAGACAAGGCCTGGCTGACGGGGGAGCCCGTGATCCAGGTCGCGCTCAGCACGGTGGCGCCGCGGGCCAACCTCACGGCGGACGTCTACGACGTCGCACCGGACAACGAGGCCACCCTCATCTCGCGCGGCACGTCGCTGGTTCGCGGCGTCGGGTCCCAGAACGTCTTCATCAAGATGTTCGGCGAGGACTGGGTCCTCCAGCCGGGCCACCGAGTCGCCGTTCGGATCACCAGCGCGAACTCCGACTGGTGGATCCACGTTCCGACGGAGACCCCGGTCACGGTGGACTCCGCGTCGATCGGCCTCCCCTTCCTGCGGTACGACCGCACGGAGTACCTGCCGGGGGGTTCGACCCCGCGGCTGGAATCGGTGCTCCGGGACACGACGGCGCTCACCGACGCGTTCATCACCGCGAACCATCAGGAGTTCCGGCTCCCGCCGCCCCTGATCGAGCCGGACGACCAGCAGGCCTAGCGCGGAACGGGCCGAGCGGCCGGAGGGCCGTGATACGCTGCCTCGTGCCGTCGTCCTTCCTCCGGCGGCGCCCCTGGACGTCCTCGAGGCAGGAGCGCTGTATCCGATGGACAAACCCGAGATCCTCATGACTCCCGGTCCGACGCCCGTCCCGGCCCAGGTGCTGCTGGCGCAGGGAAGTCCGTTCCCGTATCACCGCGGCCCGGGCTACACGAGGCTGTTGACCGAGGTGACCGACGCCCTGAGGCAGCTGATGCACACGGAGCACGACGTCTTGCTGTTCGCGTCCTCCGGGACCGGCGCGCTCGAGTCGGTGGTCGCCAACCTCTTCTCGCCCGGCGACCGCGTGCTCGTCCCGGTGGCCGGGTACTTCGGAGAGCGCTTCGCCGGCATCGCGCGGGCGTTCGGGCTCGACGTCGTGCAGCTCGACTACGAGTGGGGCACCGTCGTGCCGCCCGAGGACCTCCAGCGAGAGCTCGGGAAGCTCGAGGGAGTCAAGGGTCTCCTCGTTCAGCACAGCGAGACGTCGACCGGGGTGATCCACGACATCGAGGCCATCGGACGCATCGCGCGCCACGCCGGGGTCCTGCTCGCCGTCGACGCCATCTCCTCGCTCGGTGCCGTCCCGTACGAGGGCGATGCGTGGGGCATCGACGTCTGCGTGGGCGGATCGCAGAAGGCCATGTCCGCCACGCCGGGCCTCGCCTTCGTGAGCGTGTCGCCCCGTGCGTGGGAGGCCTCGGAGACGGCGAGCAACCCGCGGTTCTATTTCGACTGGCGCCGGTACAAGGAGGCGTTCGAGAAGGACGGCGACAGTCCCTTCACACCGGCGCTGTCACTCATGCTCGGCATGAAGGCGGCGCTCGACCTGTACTTCGAGGAGGGCCAGGAGGCCGTGCTGGAGCGCCACCGGCTGCTGTCCGACGCGGTGAAGGAGGGGTGCCGGGCCCTGGGCCTCGACATCGCGGCCGAACACCCCGAGCGCGCCTGGGCAGTGACGCAGGTCGCGGCGCCGGAGGGCATCGATGGCACTGAGCTCGTGGCGAAGGTCCGACGCGATCACGGCATCATCCTCGCGCCCGGCCAGGGTCCGTTGAAGGGCAAGGTCTTCCGCATCGGCCACCTCGGGCACTACGACCAGCTCGACATCCTTCGCGGGCTCGCCGCCTTGGAGATGACGCTCGGGGACATGGGCTACCCCGTGAAGCCGGGCGCGGGCGTGGCGGCGGCCGAAGCCGTCTTCAACAAGGGTTGAGCGGATGAAGGTCCTGGTCACCGAGCCCCTCTCCGACCGGGGCCTGGACCTGCTGCGCCAGGACTTCCAGGTCGACGTGCGGCCGGAGCTCGCGAAGGCGGGGCTCGCCGCCGAGATCGCCGCGTACGACGCGCTCATCGTCCGGTCGCAGACGCGCATCGACACCGAGGTCGTGGAGGCGGCCGACAACCTCAAGGTCGTGGCCCGCGCCGGCATCGGCCTCGACAACGTGGACGTCGAGGCGTGCACCCGTCGCGGCGTGCTCGTCGTCAACGCGCCGCAGTCGAACATCGTGTCGGCGGCCGAGCATTCCATCGCCCTGCTGCTGGCGCAGGCCCGCAACATCCCGCAGGCCCACCAGGCCCTGAAGGCGGGGGAGTGGGCGCGGGAGCGCTACCAGGGGGTCGAGCTCGCGGGGAAGACGCTCGGTGTGATCGGCATCGGCCGGGTCGGGGCCATGGTGGCGCAGCGCGCGCTGGCGTTCGGGATGCGCGTGATCGCGTTCGATCCCTACGTCTCCCGGGAGCGCGCTCGCGAGATGGGCGTGGAGCTCATGCCCACGCTCGAGGCCCTCCTGGTGCAGTCCGACTTCGTGTCGATCCACCTCCCCCGCACGCCCGAGACGGAGGGGCTGATCGGCGAGCGAGAGCTGTCCTTGCTGAAGGAGGGGGCGCGCATCGTGAACACCGCGCGCGGCGGCATCCTCGACGAGGACGCTCTGGTCAAGGCGTTGAAGGACAAGCGGGTCGCCGGTGCCGCCCTCGACGTGTTCGCCGAGGAACCCACCACCGAGAGCGACCTGTTCCAGTTCGACGAGGTCGTGGTCACGCCGCACCTCGGGGCGTCCACCGTGGAGGCCCAGGACAAGGCCGGCACGACCATCGCCGAGATGGTGCGCCTCGCCCTGCGCGGGGACTTCGTGCCGTACGCCGTCAACGTCTCCGCGGGGGCGGAGGTGCCCGAGGTGGTCCGCCCGTTCCTGTCGCTCGCCGAGCGCCTGGGTGCCGTGCTCACGGGCCTCGCCGAGGGTGCCGTCTCGAGCGTGTCGTTCGAGTACCTCGGCCGCATCGCGGAGCCCGACACGCGGGTGCTCACCCTCGCCGCCCTGAAGGGGTGCCTGGCCGGCGTGGTGCACGAGCCGGTGAGCTTCGTGAACGCGCCGGTCATCGCCCGCGAACGCGGCATCAGCGTCACCGAGACGAAGTCCACCGTCTCGTCGGACTACGTGAACCTCGTGACCCTCCGGGCCACCACCGAGGCCGGCGAGGTCAGCGTGGGCGGCACGATCGTGGGCAAGCGTGACGGCGAGCGGATCGTGCGCGTGTACGACTTCGACATCGATCTCGCGCCGGCGACGCACATGACGTTCTTCCTCTACGAGGATCGCCCCGGCGTGATCGGCCGCGTCGGCACCATCCTCGGCGAGTCGGGTGTGAACGTGGCCGCGGCGGTCGTCGCCCGGCGACAGGCGGGCGGCGCGGCGCTCATGACCCTCACCACCGACGGTCCGGTGCCGCCCGAGGTGCAGGGACGGATCGTCGAGGAGATCGGCGCGACCCGCGCCCGCTCCATCGTCGTCCCGTAAAGAGAGCCGACGCCGGCCGGTTCCGGCCGAGGGTATCCTGTCCTCACACCGTCGAGAACGGAGGTCGCGGTATGCCCGTCACGCCCGTCGAGAAGATCTGGATGGACGGCGAGCTGGTCCCATGGGAGGACGCCAAGATCCACGTGCTGACCCATGCCCTCCACTACGGGAGCGGGGTCTTCGAGGGCATCCGCGCCTACGAGACGAAGCGGGGCCCGGCCGTGTTCCGCCTGGAGGACCACGTGCGGCGGCTGTTCCGGTCCGCGCACATCTACCAGATCGAGGTCCCGTTCTCGCCCGACGAGATCAGCGCGGGCATCAAGGACACCGTGCGGGCCAACGGCCTGCAGTCCTGCTACATCCGGCCCCTCATCTTCCGGGGCTACGGCGAGATGGGCCTGAACCCGCTGCTCGCCCCGGTGAACGTGTCCATCGCCGTGTGGGCGTGGGGTGCTTACCTCGGGGAGGAAGCCCTGGAGGGCGGGGCCCGGGCCAAGATCTCGAGCTGGAAGCGCAACGACCACAACATCCTGCCCCCCTTCGCCAAGGCCACCGGGCAGTACATCAACTCCGGACTCGCCAAGGTGGAGTCGATCAAGGGCGGCTACGACGAGGCCATCATGCTGAACATCCACGGTTATGTGACCGACGGCTCCGGTGAGAACGTCTTCATCGTGAAGGACGGCGTGGTCTTCACACCGCCGCTCTCCGCCGGATGCCTCGACGGCATCACCCGCGATTCGGTCGCCACCGTCGCGCGCGACCTCGGCTACGAGGTGATCGAGAAGGAGCTGGTCCGGGCCGACCTGTACACGGCCGACGAGGCTTTCTTCACCGGCACGGCGGCGGAGGTCTGTCCGATCAGGGACATCGACGACCGGACCGTGGCCGCGAACGGCCGGGGCCCGATCACCAAGGAGATCCAGCAGACGTTCTTCGGCGCCGCTCGCGGCGAGATCGCGAAGTACGAGCGCTGGCTCACCTTCGTGAACGACTGATCCGCTGGAGACCCTTCCCGGCACGCGCATCGAGGCGAACGGCCTGTCGTTCCACGTCGCCGACGAGGGAACGGGCGATGCGGTCGTGCTGCTGCACGGGTTCCCCGACACCTCCTGGGTGTGGCGCAACGAGATCCCCGCGCTGACGGCCGCCGGATTCCGCGTGATCGCTCCCGACCTCCGGGGTCGTGGCGCGTCCGACGTGCCCGAGGGCGTCGAGGCCTATCGCATGGAGGAGCTGGTGCGGGACGTCGACGGCATCATGCGGGCGCTCGGGATCGAGCAGGCCCACCTCGTGGGGCACGACTTCGGGGCCGCGCTGGCGTGGAGCTTCGCGGCGTTCCTGCCGGGGAAGGTGCGGCGGCTGGCCGTGCTCGCCGTGGGCCACCCCCAGGCGTTCCTGCGGGCCATGACCCGCAGCGGTCAGGCCCTGCGCTCCTGGTACATGCTCTTCTTCCAGATCCCGGGGCTGTCCGAGGCGGTGCTGTCCCGCAACGACTTCGCGATGTTCCGCCGGTTCATCCAGGGCACGCCCGACGTCGACGTGTACGTCCGGGACCTGTCGCGACCGGGCGCACTAACCGCGGCTCTCAGCTGGTACCGGGCGAACACGAAGCCCTGGCGGCGGCAGGCCGTGCCGAAGGTCACCGTCCCCACCCTCGGTCTGTGGGGGTCGCGCGACGCTGCGCTGGGGGAGCGGCAGATGAAGGACTCGGCAGACTTCGTCGACGGTCCGTTCAGCTACGAGCGCATGGAGGCCGGCCACTGGATGATGCTCCAGCAGCCGGACGAGGTGAACCGGATCCTCGTCGAGTTCCTGACGGAGCGATGAGCGTCCGGTGCCGCTTCGCGCCGGCCCCGTCCGGCCAGCTCCATGTGGGGGGCGCGCGCACCGCGCTGTTCAACTGGCTGTTCGCGCGGCACAACGGCGGGGTGTTCATCCTTCGGATCGAGGACACCGACGCCACGCGCGTCACCGAGGAGTCCATCGGCGCGGTGCAGGATGCGTTGCGGTGGCTCGGCCTGGAGTGGGACGAGGGGCCCGACGTCGAGGGCCCGTTCGGCCCGTACCGCCAGACGGAGCGACTCGACATCTACCGTGCCGTGGCGGATGACTTCCTGAGCCGCGACCACGCCTATCGCTGCTACTGCACGCCGGAGGAGCTCGAGGAGCGACGGAAGGCGGCGATGGCGCGCGGCGAGGCTCCCGGGTACGACGGCCGGTGCCGCACCCTCACCGACGACGAGCGGCGCGCGCTCGAGGGCCGGCCCGCGGCGATCCGGTTCGCCACGCCAGGCCACGACGTCACCGTGGACGACGTGATCCGGGGGGAGGCGCACTTCCCGGCCGCCGACATCCGGGACTTCGTGATCATGCGCTCGGATGGCACGCCGACCTATCTGCTCGCAGCCGCCGTCGACGACCAGCGGATGGAGCTGACCCACGTCATCAGAGGAGAGGATCTCCTCGCCTCGACGCCGCGCCAGATGATGATCTTCGAGGCCCTCGGGGCGGAACCGCCGCGCTACGCGCACCTCCCGCTCATCGTCGGCTCGGATCGGCAGCCGCTGTCGAAGCGCCACGGCGCCGTCGCGGTGGAGTCCTTCCGCGACGACGGGTTCCTGCCCGAGGCCCTGTTCAACTACCTCGCACTCCTGGGGTGGTCGCCGGGGGAGGAGGAGATCATCCCGCGCGACGAACTCGTGGCCCGCTTCGAGCTCGACGGGGTGCAGCACCACCCGGCGGCGTTCGACGCGCAGAAGCTCGAGTGGATGAACGGGCATTACATCCGCGAGCTCGATGACGCCGACCTGAGCGTACGGATCCTCGACGTGCTCCGCGCCGCCGGGATGACGGCGGACGAGGACACCGTCCGGTCGGCGACGCCGCTGGTCAAGGAGCGCATGAAGACGCTCTCGGAGGCGCCGGGCCTGTTGCGGTTCCTGTTCGAGGACGTCGCGCCGAACGAGCGAGCGGACAGGGTGATCGCGAAAGCCGGCCCGGAGCACCTGGAGCGGGCGGCATCGCGGCTCGAGGCCGTCGAGGGGTGGGACGTCCCGCACATCAGCGAGGCGCTGGACGCTCTTGCCGAGGATCTCGGCCTCAGCCGATCGAAGGCGTGGCAGCCGATCCGCGCCGCGGTGACCGGCAGCGACGTGTCGCCGCCGCTTCCGGAATCGCTGGCGCTCCTCGGAAAACGCCGGACACTGGAGCGACTCCGGCGGACATAGGATGGAATATCCGCATTTGTCGTGGCGCGAGCGCCGTAGGCCAAACGACCGTCGAACCATTCCCCTACATAACTGACTGGACGAACTAGTCACCGGACCCCACGCTGACGCTTCAAGTCGTCGACGCGAAGGAGTCCGGTGCAAACGGTGCGCGCTCTTCCCCGCGCGCGAGCGGATCGTCTCGCCGTGTGGTTCGCTCTCGTGGCGCTGCTTGCATTCGCGGCCGTCGGCGCGCTCATCCATCTGGTCCTGGTTCGCGGGATGTCGGGTCCGACGCGCATCCGCGTCGACGGGGCACTCACCATCGGGCTGGTGGCGCTGTACGTGCTCCTCCTCCCACTCACCCTTCGCGCCAGCCGGATGCTCCGTAGCCAGACCGAGCGCCTGGAGGGACAGACGAAGCAGCTCTCCGCTCTCGTCGATCAGATGCCCGCCGTCATCTGGAGCACCGACAGGGACCTGTGCTTCACCGAGGTGCACGGTTCCGCGCTCACCCCCATCGGCCTCGACCCACAGACGATGATGGGGACGTCGCTCCAGGCGCTCTTCCGGGAGGACGACGGGAGCGCTGCTGTCGCCGCGCACCGCTCCGCGCTCCTCGGGGAGACCGTGAGCTACGAGGTCGAGCTGAACGGCCACGTCTTCCAGGCTTCCGTGCAGCCGATGCGCTCGGGCGGGCGCGTGGTGGGTGTCGCGGGCGCGGCGTTCGACATCACGGATCGCAAGCACGTGGAGCGATCGCTCGACCGCCTGCAGCGACAGCACTCGTTGATCCTGGACGCCGCGGCCGAGGGGATCGTCGGGGTCGGCATCCGTGGCAATGCGACGTTCGTGAACCCCGGCGCTGCTCGCATGCTGGGATGGGACCCCCACGAGCTGCTCGGGCGCAACGTGCACGCGGTGTTCCATCACTCGCACGAGGACGGCTCCCCGGCGCCGGTGGAGAAGTGCCCGACCACGCACGTCCTCGCCGACGGCGAGGTCCGCGACGTCACGGACGACTGGTTCTGGCGCAAGGACGGGTCGAAGTTCTCCGTCGAATACGTCACGGCACCGCTTCGCGAGGGGGGCAAGTTGATCGGCGCCGTGCTCGTCTTCCGCGACGTCACGCAGCGCCGGCAGGACGAGCTCGAGCTCAAGCGAAACTTCCGGCTCCTTCGCAAGAGCCACGAGCAGCGCCGCCGCCTGCTGGCTCGCCTGGTGCACGCGGAGGAGGAGGAGCGCAAGCGCATCGCCGCCGACATCCACGACGACTCGTTGCAGCTCATGGCGGCGGTGTCGATGCACCTGTACAACGTCCGTCGTCACGCGGAGGGATCGGAGGAGGCGCGTGCACTGCAGTCCCTCGAGGAGAGCGTCCGAGAGGCCATCGGCCGCCTCCGGCACCTGCTCTTCGAGCTGCGCCCGATCACCCTCGACCGCGAGGGCCTCGCACCGGCCCTGCAGATGCTGCTGGAACAGACCCTCCCCGAGACCACGAGGTGGCGGGTCGAGGACAAGCTCGCGACCGAACCTCCCACCGAGCCCAGAACCATCCTGTACCGTATCGCTCGAGAGGCGTTGGCCAACGTTCGCAAGCATGCCGCGGCGTCGGACGTCGTGGTCGTGCTCCAGGAAGAGGGGGGCGGGTACCTGGTCCGCATCACCGACGACGGGCGGGGGTTCGCTCCCGGCGCGCTCGAGCCGCAACCCGGTCACCTGGGTGTGTCGGCCATGCGCGAACGCGCCGAGCTCACCGGCGGCTGGCTCCGGATCGAGTCGGCGCCGGGCGAGGGATCGATCGTCGAGTTCTGGGTGCCGGTCGAGGAGGACGCCGGCGCTTTCGCCACTCCTTGATGGAGTTGATGGAGTTGATGGACCGCCGATGGAGAAGCCGGTGAACGGGCGGAGGGCTCCCACCACGATCCGCGGCAACGGCCGTCCGTCGAGCACCGACTCGATCCGCGTTCTGCTCGCCGAGGACAAGGAGACCTTCCGCCTGGCGATGGGGGACCTCATCGACGGCGAGGACTCCCTCGAGCTCGCCGGCGCGGCCGCGGACGCCCAGGAAGCGATCGATCTCGCCGAACGGCTCCGGCCCGACGTCGCCCTCGTGGACGTGAAGATGCCCGCCGGCGGCGGTCCGCGGGCGACGAGAGAGATCCGGCGGCGCTCGCCGAACACGAGGATCGTCGCCCTCTCCGCGTACGAGGATCGCGGGATCGTCCTCGAGATGCTGCAGGCCGGAGCGGTGGGCTATCTCGTGAAGGGCACGGCCGCGGAGGACATCGTGCAGGCCATCCACCGCGCCGACCAGGGCAAGGGCACGCTCTCGGTGGAGGTCACGGCCGACGTGATCGACGAGCTCACGGGGCAGCTCGAGCGGCAGGATCGCGATTCGGAGTCGCGCCGTCTGCAGCACGAGCGCATCCGGCGGGTCGTCGACGGGGCCGGGCCGGCCATGGTGTTCCAGCCGGTCGTCGATCTCGAATCGGGTGCGATCGTGGGGGTCGAGGCCCTGGCGAGGTTCCCGTCGGAGGGACCGCCCGACGTGTGGTTCGCCGACGCGGCCACGGTGGGACTCCTTCCCGCTCTCGAGCTGACGTGTGTCCGGATCGCGGTGCGCCACATCGACGAGGTGCCGGACGACGCGTGGATGTCCGTCAACGTGTCACCCGGGACCGCGGTCTCGGAGGGATTCATGGAGCTGGTCGGAGATGCGGCGCGCCGGCTGGTCATCGAGATCACGGAGCACGCACCGGTCGAGGACTACGACCAGCTGAACGAGGCGTTGCGGCCGTTCCGCAAGGGCGGGGGGCGTCTCGCCGTGGACGACGCGGGTGCCGGCTTCTCCAGCCTGCGGCACATCCTGCGGCTGGCGCCTGACTTCATCAAGCTCGACGGGGCGCTCACCAGGGGCATCGACGCGGACAAGACGCGGCGCGCGCTGGGCGCGGCGCTGATCTCCTTCGCGAACGAGATCGGCGTGCCGATCATCGCCGAAGGGGTGGAGACGCAGGCGGAGGTCGATGCGCTCCGCGCTTTGAAGGTCACGTGTGGCCAGGGGTTCTTCCTGGGGCAGCCGGGACCACTGGCGGGTGCCGGTACGGCGCCACCGCACGGCCGGCGACGTACTGGATGATCCCGGCGGTCGGGACTCCCAGCAGCACTCCCCAGATCCCCAGCACCTCCGCCCCGACGATCACCGCCAGCAGCGTCACGACGGGGTGCAGGTTCAACGTGCCCCTGAACACGATGGGGGACAGGATCCACCCGTCGATGAGGTGCGCGCCGAGCATCACCACGGCGGCCGCGAGGAGGAACGACGGCGGCTTCGTCAGGAGCGCCACGAGCACGACCGGGATGCCGCCGATCCATGACCCGAGGACCGGGATGAGGTTGGCGACGCCAACGAGGATCCCGAGCACGAGCCAGAAGGGCATGCCGATGGCCCACAGGCCGATCGTGGCCAGCACGCCGACGGCGGCGCTGACGATCAGCCGGGCCCGGACGTAGCCCGAGACCAGCCGCCCGACCTCCACGAAGAACTCGGCGACCTGTGCGCGGCGCGCCTGGGGGACCATGGCCATCGAGCCCCGGCGGATGTCCGGGAGCGACAGCAGCAGCACGTACCCGAGGATTCCGCCGAACAGCAGCACGAGCCCGACATGTGCGAGCTGCACGGCCGCCGATCCCACCTTGTCGAGGATCTGCGCCGTCCCGACGTCGTGCGTGTGGATGTAGTCGAGGGCGCCGGTGCCCATCCGGTGCAGGATCGAGTTGTGCGACGCGGCGAGCTCCGCGAACACGCCTCCCTTGCCCACGAGGCCGGGTGCCTGCTCGATGAGCGAGCGCCCCTGGTCGGCGATGGTCTGCACGAGCAGGGCGAGGAGGGGAGGGATGCCCAGCGCTGCGACGGCGAACACGATCGTGGCGGCAAGCCGGTGCGGCACCCGTGCCCGCTCCAGCATCTTCACGAACGGGTTCAGGGCAAGGACCACGAGCGCGGCCACGCCGAGGTACGGGAACACGTCGGAGATGGCCGACAGCGCGTAGGCGATGAGGCCGAGGACCACCGCGATCCCCACGCCTGTCCACGCGACCACCCCCCACGCCAGCAGGCCTCGGCCGCGGCTCGACGGGGGGACGACTCGATCGACGATCTCGAGCATCGATTCGCACTGTAGCGCCCGCCGCGTGAGGATTGTGCCGTGCGAGACGGCGCGATCATCGACGGCGACCAGCACCTCTACGAACCGAGGACGATGTGGCGCGACCACATCGATCCGGGATTCCGGGACGACGCGCTGGCCGTCGAGCTCGACGAGCTCGGCTACGCCTGGTTGACGTGGCGGGGGCAGCGCCTCTATCCGGCCGAGATCCAGCAGCCGGCGAAGGCCAAGGAGATCGGCGAGCTCAGGAAGCGGATGGAGCGGGGCGAGCGGGCCGAGGCCTCCTACGACGAGCTGCTCCCCGTGGATTACACGTCGCCGAAGGCCCGGGTCGACCGGCTCGACGAGTGGGGGCTCGACGCTGTGGTGACGCTGCCCAACTACGGCCTGATCTGGGAGGACCTGTTGAGCGCCGACGTGCCCGCCTTGTGCGCGAACCTGCGGGCGCACAACCGCTGGATGGCCGAGGCGCAGCAGGAGGGCGGGGGGCGGCTGTTCGGCGTGGCTCACCTGACGCTGCGCGATCGGGACTGGGTCCTCGAGGAGCTGCGGACGCTCGGCGAGGCGGGCGTGAAGCTCGCCATGACCGCACCGGCGCCCGTCGACGGCGCGGCGCTGTCGGATCCCTCGCTCGATCCGGTGTGGGCGGCCTTCGTGGAGCACGACGTGGCGCCGATCTTCCACGTGGGCAACTTCCGTCAGCCCTTCGACCCCGCGTGGTACGCGGGCGACCCGGAACCGGTGGACAAGCTGCTGGCGTCGACCTTCCTGTGGGTCGCGCCGTCGGTGGCGATCGCTTCGATGATCGCGTACGGCGCGCTGGAGCGGCATCCCGGCCTGCGGATCGGCGTGATCGAGATGACGGCGTCGTGGGTGCCGGAGGTGATCCCGACGCTGGAGGGCGCGTGGGGTTTCTACGCGTCGCGGCACGGCGGGCCGATGATGGAGCTGTCGCTGCCGCCCTCCGCGTACTTCTTCCGTCACGTGCGGGTGGGGGCGATGGGGTACGAGCAGCCCGGGCGGCTGATCGACATGGTCGGCGAGGACGTCTTCATGTTCGGCAGCGACTGGCCGCACGCGGAGGGCCTCGCGGAGCCACTGCGGGGCTACGAGCGGTTCCTGCCGGACGATCTGCCGGAGACGGCTCGGCGCAAGCTGTTCGGCGACAACATCCGCTGGCTCCTGAACGTGTAGCGTGGGTCGCATGGCGGCACAGGACTTCAACGCGAGCATCATCGAGGAGTTCCGTTCGAACGAGGGACGGGTCGGCGGGATGTTCGAGGGCATGCCGATCCTGCTCCTGCACCACCGGGGCGCGAAGACGGGGACCGAGCGGGTGAGCCCGCTCGCCTATCAGGATCTCGGCGACGGCACGGTGGCCGTCTTCGGCTCGAAGGGCGGCGCGCCGACGCATCCGGACTGGTACCACAACGTCCGGGCCAACCCGGAGACGAACGTGGAGGTCGGCACCGAGACGTGGGAGGTGCGGGCTCGGGTCGCGGAAGGCGAGGAGCGCGAGCGGATCTGGGAGAAGCAGAAGCGAGACGTCCCGGGGTTCGCGGGCTACGAAACCGCCACGGAACGTGAGATCCCGGTGATCGTCCTGGAGCGCCGGACGGGCTGAGCCCGCCGGATCAGGTCAGCGGGTTGCGCCAGGCGGGGCTCGCGGGGGCGTCGCCCTTCAGGACCTTGCTCGCGATGTAGTTCCGCTGCACCTCGACCGTGCCGGCCCCGATCAAGAGCCCGCGGATGTCGCGGTACATGCGCTCCACGGGGTACTCGCGGCTGTAGCCGTAGCCGCCGAGGATCTGGATGGCCTCGTCGCACACGAAGCGCGCCGCGAGATTGGCCGCGGCCTTGGCCATGGCCGACTCGAGGGCGGGCGGCGTGCCGCCCGGTCCGGCCTGGGAGACGGCCCGGTACACGAGCAGCCTGGCCTCCTCGAGACGGATCGCCATGTCCGCGATCTTCCACTGCAGACCCTGCAGCTTGGCGATGGGGGTGTCGCCGAGCGTTCGCTCGTTCATGTACTTCACGGCGTGCTCGAGCGCTCCCTGCGCGGCGCCGATGCACATCGAGGCGTTGCCGCACCGCTCGTGGTTGAGGTGCGACAGCAGGGTGCGGAAGGCGTCGGTGTTGCCGGGCTCGCCGGTGAGAAGGACCTCGTCGCGGTCGACCCGGACGCCGTCGAACGCGAGCTCGGCCTCCGCGCACCCTCGGAGTCCCATCTTCTTGTGGATGCCGGTGACCTTCACGCCGTCGCGCTCGAGATCGACGATGACGGAGCCGATCCCGTTGGCGCCGGTGCTGCCCGGGAAGCGGGTCCACACGAGGCAGGCGCTCGCGACGTGGCCCGCGGTGACGTAGTTCTTGTAGCCGGTGAGCCGGAAACCGTCGCCGTCCTCCGTGAGCTGCGCGCGCATGTACGGCACGGCGGAGCCGGCGTCGGGCTCCGTAATGCCGAGGCAGAACATGGCCTCGCCGGAGGCGGCCCGCGGTAGCCACCGGTCCTTCAGCGCTTCGTTACCGAGGTGCTCGATGGCGCGCGGCGCACCGTTGAAGATGAGCTGGCAGAGGATGGCGGAGGAGACGTCGGCCCTCGCCAGCTCCTCGAGGACGATGGTGCCCTCCAGGTCGGTGAGGCCGGCCCCGCCGTACTCCTCGCCGATCGTGACGCCGAACAGCCCGGCCTCGGCGATGGCCTTCCATGAGTCGTGCGGGAACTCCTCGGTCTCGTCCCAGTGCGCGGCGCGGGGTGCGAGCTCGCGATCGGCGACGCCGCGGGCGAGCTTGCGGAGCGCGGACTGCTCCTCGGTCTCGGGCACGAACTGCATGGGGGCAGTCTAGGCGGCCCATCCGGCTACGCTGGTGCCGACTGCAGGAGGTGCGAATGGCGAGGCTGGGATGGCCCAAATGGATCGGCGTGGTGGCCGAGGATCTCGAGGCGCAGCGCCGGTTCTACCGCGACACGCTCGGCTTCACCGAGGTAGAGGCCTCGGCCAACTGGATCGAGCTCGATCTCGATGGACACAAGTTCGAGATCCTCCGCCGAGCCGGTTCGCCCCAATACGACGCCCCGCGCTATCAGGTGGGGTTCACCGTCGAGGACATCCACGCTGCGCGCAACGAGCTGATCGGCCGTGGGATCGAGGCGATCTCCGAGGTCGAGGGCGGTCCGCCGAACCCCAACTCGTGGTGCTACTTCCGCGACCCCGAAGGCAACGTCTTCGAGATCACGCAGTGGCACGGCGATCGCGAGGCGTGAACCGAGGTCGGGCCACGCTGAACAGAGCCTGGCCGTTCGGATCCACGAACAGCAGCCGTCCGCCGGGATCGCCCCTGATGCTCCACCCGCCGTCGTGCACGAGACGATGGTGGAAGGCGCACAGCAGGACCAGGTTCCCGAGCTCGGTCCCTCCGTAGGGCCAGTGCCGGATGTGGTGCGCCTTCAACCACCGGTGTGCACCACATCCGGGGAACCTGCAGGTCCGGTCACGCTCCCTGAGCCTTCGCAGCAACCACTCCGGCGGCCGCTTGGACTGGAAACCGACGCCGATGCATCGACCCTTCTGTTCGAGCACCCACTCGATATCGGCCCCGCCCGCGAGGCGGCGCACCGCCTCGGCGGACAGCCGAGCTCCGGATTCCGTCTCGGCGACGACCCTTGATGGACTCTCCTCGCCGGTGATCGTCTCGACGTTCGTGTGGACGACCAGAACTGGGCGAGGCCTCACCCCCGGCTTCCACTCGGTCACGAGACCGACGAATGCATCGGCGAGGCTCGCACCGGCGGGATCGTGCGCGTCGCCCGGGTCGATGCCTGCTGCACGCCGCCGCAACGCCTCCTCCAGCGCCGCCCCCTGCTCGGCCCCCATGCGCCCCTGGAGGTAGCACTCGGTCTTGGCTTCGTTCCAGTCGAGCTGGAGGTAGCGCCACTGATGGATGTCCTCTTCCGCCCGCCGCTCGATCTCCAGCCCTCTGCGCCACTCGTCCCACAGGGAGGCGGGACTCCTGTCCTCCGCGGCTTCCGCCCACTGGGCGTCGGTCTCGCCGCGCGCAACCAGGGTGAGAGGGCGGATCTGGTCCCAGGTCAGGAATCCCTCCGCGAACGCCTGCGCGATGCTCGGCAGTTCGCGGAGAGCGCGCGCGACCCGGACTCACTCGCGGGCCGTCGAGAACGTGATGTGGTGGTGGGCGCAGAGCCACCGGCTCGTCGATCCATACCCTGAGCCGGCCCACACCTGCGCCTGGTCGAGCTCGCCGATCCGCCGCACCA